>NZ_CAXWGV010000034.1:0-179320 GCF_964266725.1 Tessaracoccus sp. O5.2
AGACACGCGTGACGTTCCGAGCCGAAAGCACCGTCCTGCGGTAACCAACCCGCGAATATCAGACTGACATCGCCGTCGACAGACACGCGAAACCCCTCGTCAAAACCACTTCGGGCCAACACAAGGAGAGGCGCCACCCGGCATCCAGCCCGGTGGCGCCTCATCCTGCCCTCTTGACAGGAACCACACCCATATCAGTTGTATCGGAGGTCACCGCGTCGCGCCGCGCCTCCGCGGACGGCCGGGCGGGGGGTGGCGCGTCAGATGTCGGCGCCGGCGTAGCGGTCCGGGGCGTCGGCCATACCGGCGGCCAGCGTGGCGCCGTCGGCGTCGTCGATCAGGAGGAACGCGCCCGAGCGGCGCAGCTCGTGGTAGTCGTCGATGGGCAGGTCGTTGGCGAGCCGGACGCGGACGCGGCCGATGTCGTTGAGCCGTAGTTCCTGCGGCGCGCGGCGGTAGTCGACCGTGTCGATGTCGAGCTGGTCGATGATCTCCTCGACCATCGCCCGGACCGTCCGGGTGCCGGCCCGCAGCAGGACCCGGTCGCGGGGCCGGACGGGGCGCTCGGACAGCACGCAGACGGTGCCGCCCACCGACCGGGTGACGTGGCCCGGGCGGCCCGGATCGGCGAGGAGGTCGCCGCGGGAGATGTCGATGTCGTCGGCGAGCCGCAGCGTCACGGACTGCGGCGCGAAGGCTTCGGAGAGTTCCGTGACCGTGCCGTCGCCGCGCCCCAGGTCGATGCCGACCACGCGGGTCGTGCGGCCACCCGGCAGGACGGCGACCTCGTCGCCGACGCGGACGACCCCGGCGGTGATGCGGCCGGCGTAGCCGCGGTAGTCGCGGTACTCCCCCGCCTGCGGCCGGATCACGACCTGCACGGGGAACCGGAACGGCTGCGTCGCGGGGTCGGTACCGACGGGCACGGCCTCGAGGTGCTCGAGCAGCGTCGGGCCGTCGTACCACGGGGTGTGCGCGGAGCGCTCGACGACGTTGTCGCCCAGCAGCGCCGACAGCGGCACCGCGACGACGTCCTCGATGTCGAAGCGGGCGGCCAGAGCGCGCGCGTCGGCCACGATGTCGTCGTAGCGGGACCGGTCCCAGTCCACGAGGTCCATCTTGTTCACGGCCACCGCGACGTGCCGCACGCCCAGCAGTCCGGTGACGGCCAGGTGCCGGCGGGTCTGCTCGACGACACCGTGCCGGGCGTCGACGAGGATGAGCGCGAGTTCGGCCGTCGACGCCCCGGTGACCATGTTGCGCGTGTACTGCACGTGGCCGGGGGTGTCGGCCAGCACGTAGGAGCGGGTGGCGGTCGAGAAGTAGCGGTAGGCCACGTCGATGGTGATGCCCTGCTCGCGTTCGGCCCGCAGCCCGTCGGTCAGCAGGGCGAGGTCGGCGCCGTCGAGGCCGCGTTCCCGCGACACCCGCTCGACGGCGTCGAGCTGGTCCGCGAGCACCGACTTGGTGTCGTAGAGCAGCCGGCCGACGAGCGTGGACTTGCCGTCGTCGACGGAGCCAGCCGTCGCGAGGCGGAGGAGGTCGTGCGTCATCAGAAATACCCCTGCTTCTTGCGGTCTTCCATGGCGGCCTCGGAGAGCCGGTCGTCGGCGCGGGTGGCGCCGCGTTCGGTGACGCGCGAGGCCGCGACCTCGAGAATCACGTCGGCGACGTCGGCCGCCTCGGACTCGACGGCGCCCGTGCAGCTCATGTCGCCGACGGTGCGGTAGCGCACCGTGCGCTCCTCCACCGTCTCGCCCTGCCGGGGGCCGCCCCAGTCGCCCGCCGTCAGCCACATGCCGTCGCGGAGGAAGACCTCGCGGCGGTGCGCGTAGTAGATGGCCGGCAACTCGATCCGCTCGCGCTCGATGTAGCGCCAGACGTCGAGCTCGGTCCAGTTCGACAGCGGGAAGACCCGGACGTGCTCGCCGGGCGCGTGCCGGCCGTTGTACAGGTCCCACAGCTCGGGGCGCTGGCGGCGCGGGTCCCAGGCACCGAACGCGTCGCGCAGCGAGAACACCCGCTCCTTCGCGCGGGCCTTCTCCTCGTCGCGGCGCCCCCCGCCGAACACGGCGTCGAACCGGCCGGACTCGATGGCGTCGAGCAGCGGGACGGTCTGCAGCGGGTTACGGGTGCCGTCGGGGCGTTCCCGCAGGCGGCCGTCGTCGATGTAGTCCTGCACCTTGGCCACGTGCAGCCGGGCGCCGGTGCGCGCCACCGTGTCGTCGCGGTAGGTGAGGACCTCCGGGAAGTTGTGGCCGGTGTCGACGTGCAGCAGCGCGAACGGGAGCGGTGCGGGCGCGAACGCCTTGAGCGCCAGGTGCAGCATGACGACGGAGTCCTTGCCTCCGCTGAACAGGATGACGGGACGCTCGAATTCGCCCTCCACCTCGCGGAAGATGTGGATCGCCTCAGACTCCAGGTGGTCCAGGTGGTCGAGGGTGTAGTCGGTGGCACGTGTCATGTGTGGAGTCCGCATTCCGTCTTGTTCTTCCCGGCCCAGCGGCCGGCTCGGGGGTCGTCGCCCGGGGCGACCGGACGGGTGCAGGGCGCGCAGCCGATCGACGGATAGCCCTGCGCGCGCAGTGGATTGAGGTGGACGTCCTCCTCGAACGCGAACCGGTCCACGTCCTCGTCGTCCCACGCTGCGATCGGGTTGATCTTGACCATGGAGCGCTTCTCGTCCCAGCCGACCAGCGTGATGTCGGTCCGGGTCGGCGCGTCGACACGACGCATGCCCGTGACCCAGGCCCGGCGGCCTTGGACGGCGAAGTTGAGCGGGTCGACCTTGCGCATGGCGCAGCAGCGGTCGGGGTCGCGGTCGTGCAGCCGGGGGCCGTACTCGGCGTCCTGCTCCGCGACCGTCAGCAGCGGCAGCACCGTGCGCAGGTGGAGGCGTTCGGCGTAGTGGTCGCGGGTGGCGAGGGTCTCGGGGAAGTGGTAGCCGGTGTCGAGGAAGAACACGTCGAGCGACGGCGCCGACTGGGCGATGAGCTCAAGCAGGACCTCGTCGCCCATCGACGATGCCACGGTGAGCTCCTGCCCGAACGTCTCCTCGGCCCAGCGGAGGACCTCGCGGCTGAGCTCGACGCGGCCCAGGTGGCCGGCGTAGGCGGGCTCGGTCTCGAGCGCGGAGAACCGGGCCGCTGCCTCGTCGGCCAGCTGACGCAGCTGCGCTTGCGGCTCAGTCATTGCGCTCCTCCTGGATGCGCGCCGGGATGTACTCCGCGGCGACCCGATGCTGCGTGACGGAGAACACCCGGGCGCAAGCCAGGCAGTGCCAGGCGCCGCGGGGCTCCTCGACCGGACGCAGGTCCTCCTCCGCGCAGAACGGGCAGTGGAAGATGACCGCGCTCATCGGAGGTCGTCCTCGTCGGCGCGGTGGGCCCACTGCGCGAAGGACTCGTCGCCGTCACGCTGCGCGAGGAACGTGCGGGCGAGCCGCTCGATGTAGTCGGGCAGGTCGGGGGCGGCGACCTTGAGGGCGCGGGTCTTGCGGGCGAGCTGGCTGATGGCACCGAGGCTGCCGCCGAGGTGGACCTGGAACAGCTCGACGAGGTTGCCGTCGGCGTCGGTCTGGACCATGCCCTTGAGGCCCACGTCGGCGACCTGCGTGCGGGCGCACGCGTTCGGGCAGCCGTTGACGTGGATGGTGAACGGGACGTCGAAGTCCGGCAGGCGGGCCTCGAGTTCGGTGACGATCGTGCGGGCGCGGGCCTTGGTCTCGACGAGCGCCAGCTTGCAGTACTCGATGCCGGTGCAGGCCAGCACGCCGCGTCGGAACTCCGACGGCCGGGCCTGGAGGCCCAGGGCGTCGAGTTCACCGACGAGGGCCTCGACGGCGCCCTCAGGCACATCGAGGACGAGCAGCTTCTGGTGCGGCGTTAGGCGGACGCGCCCGGACCCGTGCGTCGCCGCGAGGTCGGCGACCCGGGCGAGGATCGTGCCCGAGACGCGGCCGGCGATGGGCGCGACGCCCACCCAGAAGAGGCCGTCGCGTTGCGGGTGGACGCCGACGTGATCGCGGCGGACGTTCGTCGCGTCGGGCGCGGGGCCGTCGAGCAGGCGGCGCTTCAGGTAGCGCGTCTCGAGGACCTCGCGGAACTTCTCCGGCCCCCAGTCCGCCATGAGGAACTTCAGGCGGGCGCGGTTACGCAACCGGCGATAGCCGTAGTCGCGGAAGATCGACACGACGCCCGTCCACACCTCCGGAACCTCTGCCAGCGGCACCCAGGCGCCCAGGCGCTGGGCGAACATCGGGTTGGTGGAGAGGCCGCCGGCCACCCACAGGTCGAAGCCGGGCCCGTGCTCCGGGTGGACGACGCCGACGAACGAGATGTCGTTGGCCTCGTGCGCGACGTCGAGGCTGGGGCTGCCGGAGATTGCGGTCTTGAACTTGCGCGGCAGGTTGGAGAACTCGGGGCTGCCGATGTAGGTGTCGCGGATGTGCTCCAGGGCGGGGGTGCCGTCGATGAGCTCCGACTCGGCGATCCCCGCGACCGGCGAGCCGAGGATGACTCGCGGGGTGTCGCCGCACGCCTCCGTCGTCATGAGGCCCACAGACTCCAGCCGACGCCAGATCTCCGGGACGTCCTCGACGCGGATCCAGTGGAGCTGGATGTTCTGCCGATCCGAGATGTCGGCGGTGTCGCGGGCGAACTCGGTGGAGATGCCGGCGATGGTGCGCAGCTGCTCGTTGCTGAGGGCGCCGCCGTCGGAGCGGACGCGGAGCATGAAGAACTCGTCGTCGAGGGCCTCGGGGGGCAGGGAGGCGGTCTTGCCGCCGTCGATCCCCGGCTTGCGCTGGGTGTAGAGGCCCCACCAGCGCATCCGGCCCCGGAGGTCGTCGCCCGGGATGCTCGCGAAGCCCTCCTTGGAGTAGATCTCCTCGATGCGGGTGCGGACGTTCAGCCCGTCGTCGGCCTGCTTGAACACTTCGTTGGGGTTCAGCGGCGTGGTGTCGCCGTCGGCCCACGCGCCGGTGGCCTGGTTGCGCTTGGGGCGGGCTGCGGCTTCGGTCATCGGTAGTCCTTCGTCGGGGGCCTTACTGACCGCGTGCAACCGGGCGGCGTGGCTCGTCATTCCCCGATCGGCACCCTGATCGCCAGGGGCGAACAGTCAGGCCTCGGATCCGTCGACAGTCGCGACCGCCCGCGCCGACCCCGTGACCTCGACGGGGATCGCCGCGATGCCGATGAGCCCCAGGAACAGCGTGCGGTAGGAGCCGTGGGCGGAGACGACGGCGCTGTCGGCCGTGACGGTCGCGGAGCCGTCGTAGCCGGCGTCGCGGAGGAAGGCGACGGCGGCGCGCCGTGCGGCGGGAGCGTCGAGAGCGGCTCCGGCTGCGGTGACGCGGACTTCGTGGGTCGCGGCGCGGGCGGCCTGGGCGGCGACGGCGCGGGCCTCCTGCTCCGCCGCCGCGTGGCCTGAGAAGTCGACGCCGAGCCCGACGGTGATGATCAGCCCCGGCATGGCGGCGGCCGTCCACACCGAGAGCGCGAGCCCGCGCTGATCACGGCGCCGGGTCATCCGCCCACCGCCACGGATTGCAGCTCGCCCACGATCACGTCGGCGGACCGGCTGAGCGTCAACGGCAACGTGCCTGTGTACCCGGCCGCCGACCAGTCGACGGCCCACTCAGATGTCGCGGTCACCGTGTAACGCCCATCCTCCGCATACACGTAGCCGCAATCCGGCGACGCCACATTACGCCCACCCTGCGTCCGCGCCTCCGACCAGGCCGTCCCCCGCTGACAGGTCACGCCCTCGCCGTTACCCATGTCCCACGTGACCTCAGCCACCCGCGCGCTCAGCGACACCGAGATACCAGAATCCGAGGCCCGCGCCTCCATCGGCCCCCACTGCCGATCCGACGGCGACTCCGCCCACAACCACATATGCCAGCCCACGTAGCCCATCCGATCGACGGTGTCGCCACGCGGATGAATACCCAGGTCAATGGCAGTCAGTCCCAACGACGCCAACACCCGCCGCGCCGCGGCCTCCGCATCCGCCCGCGTCACCGCGTCCGGCGCCGCCGGCAACCACCACAGGAAAGTCATTCCCGGGTCCGGAACGGCACCGCTCGGTCCTGTGCACAGATAGATGGCCCCTTCACCGTTGCTTCGCCAAACAGGGTCTGTGAGCGGAGGCTGAGGTTCTGCAAGCCTGCACCACGCATCGACTATTTCGCTCCATGAGCCGGCGTATGTCCGACATGACACAGCACGGTCACCGACGAAGCACTCGCGTTCGGATTCAGGGCTGGGCGCTTCCCCACCGTGGCCCCCTGTCGCCGGGGAGCCCTTAGGCTCTTCGGCCACGATGCTGCAAGTGGTGCCCCAAGCATCCGACCGCTCACATTGCGGGTCTGCAGCGGCTACGAGAGTGTGGGACATGAGCATGAGGCTGGCCAAGCCCAGTGCCGCTGACAGCCTCCTCAGCACTCGGCCTCCACATTCCGGATCTGTGAGACTCGCCATTTGCCGTCATCGCCCTTGGACAGGGTTGCCGTCTCAGACAGATTGGGGAGGCTGCCTAGCTCAACTTCACCAGTACTGAGATCCTCAAGCGCGAGATTTGACCGGTCCAAGCAGTACGCCACCGAAGCGGAACTCTGTTGGACCTCAAGTTCGACGGATCGAAATGCCAGACCCCCTGCAGCCTTCTTTCCGCTCTCCCGCAGATTGCGGATGGACTCCAGACTCAGGCGTGCCTCCTCGCCCTCAAGGAGATTCTGAAGCCGCGTGAAGTCAGTCAGCTCGGGGCGTTGGGCGTACGTCTCAAACGTCTCCCAGTACTCCATCCAGGCTGCCCGCACCGCCGCCTGCTCCGGCGACTCCGACGCCGGCGCCGGGGGAAACGACTCCGCGACCGTCGGGCTGGGCGACGGCTCCGGCGTCGGGCTGGGCGAAGCCGACACCGACGCAGTCGGACTCGACGGAGGCGCCGTCGTCGGCTCCTCCACGGCAGGCGTACACGCACTCACCACGCACGCGGCGAGTACACCAGGGACGAGCAAGTGGCGCATCGGCACTCCGATCGGTCGACTCGCCCGCCATTCAACCAACCCGAGGGGTCACAATCACCCCCCAATCGGCCACCTGTGGACAACTACCTCCGGAAGGCGATCAGAGCACAGCGCCGGGGCGGTAGGCCGCAGCCTCCGGGTCGGCGGCGACCACCTCAGCCACTCGGCCCGCCACGCGAGCCACCTGGGCCTGCGCCGTTCCGGCGAGGTCGAGCGGGCTGCCGACCAGCGCGTCGAGCTCGTCGCGCGAGAGGTGGAGCCGCTCGTCCGCGGCCAGCCGGTCGAGCAGGTCGTTGGCCCGCGCCCCGCGGCGCAGGTCGAGCGCGACGGCCACCGCATGCTCCTTGATCGCCTCGTGCGCGACCTCGCGACCAACACCCTTGCGCACCGCAGCCATCAGCACCTTCGTGGTGGTGAGGAACGGGAAGTACCGCTCCAGTTCGGCCGCGATGACGGCAGGGAACGCGCCGAAGTCCGCGAGCACGGTCAGGAACGTCTCGAACAGCCCGTCGAGGGCGAAGAACGCGTCCGGCAGCGCCACGCGGCGGACCACGGAGCAGGACACGTCGCCCTCGTTCCACTGGTCGCCCGCCAGCTCCCCCACCATGGAGACGTAGCCGCGCAGCACGACGGCCAGGCCGTTGACCCGCTCACACGAGCGCGTGTTCATCTTGTGCGGCATCGCGGACGAGCCGACCTGCCCCTCCTTGAACCCCTCCGTGACCAGCTCGAGGCCGGCCATGAGCCGGATGGTGGTGGCCACGTTGGACGGCGCCGCCGAGATCTGGGCCAGGGCGGTGACGACGTCGTAGTCGAGGGAGCGCGGGTAGACCTGGCCGGTGGATGTCAGGACAGCGGCGAAGCCGAGTTCGTCGGCGATGCGACGTTCGAGTTCGGCGAGCTTGTCGGCGTCCCCACCGAGGAGGTCGAGCATGTCCTGCGCCGTGCCGACCGGTCCCTTGATGCCCCGAGCCGGGTAGCGGGCGATGAGGTCGTCGAGCCGGCCGAGGCCCACGAGCAGTTCGTCGGCAGCCGTCGCGAACCGCTTGCCGAGCGTGGTCAGCTGCGCCGCGACATTGTGCGAGCGTCCCGTCAGCGGCTGATCCGCGTACTCGGTGGCAAGCCGTGCGAGCTGCGCCAGGGTCGCGACCACGCGGACCCGGACCACCCGCAGCGACTCGAGGACCTGCAACTGCTCGATGTTCTCGGTCAGATCCCGCGACGTCATGCCCTTGTGGATGTGTTCGTGACCGGCCAGGGCGTTGAACTCCTCGATGCGGGCCTTCACGTCGTGGCGGGTGACCCGCTCCCGGGCGTTGATCGAATCGAGGTCCACCTGATCGATGACGTCCTCGTAGGCGCTGATCACCGCATCGGGGTCCGCTCCGCCGAAGTCCACGCCCAGGTCGCGCTGGGCCCGCAGCACGGCCAGCCAGAGGCGGCGCTCGGACAGGATTTTGGCCTCCGGGGCCCAGATGTCGCGGAGCTGCTGCGATGCGTAACGGTTGGCCAGCACGTTGGGGACGCTCATGGCACCACAGCCTAGGACTCAGCCTGTGGATACCGGAAAATGCCCCTGCCCTCGTCCAACCATGCCGAGGGTGACGCGAGATCCATCATCGAACCAGTTGGAATCCGGGGAGATAGCACACATAGAGGGCCAACTCCCCGGATCTTCACTCTCACCGCGCCTGGGGGCAGTGTCCACGAGCCATCTCAGCTCGCTCGGCTTCACCCCGGACAGAATCAGGGCCGCCTTGGCTGACGGAAGACTGCGGAAGGTCTCGCGAGGCTGGTACGCGAGCCCGGAGACACACGCGTGGGAGTTGGAGGCGCTCGCAGTCGGCGGGCGAGTCGGCTGCCTGAGCGGGTGCCATCTACACGGCCTCTGGACGCCCCAGCATGCAGAACCGCACGTCATCATCGGCAGGGGATCCGCCTGCCTGAGGACGAGCTGGCATCGGTCGCCTCTGGGCCTACCGAGGACGGCACTCTTTCCGCTGACGGAGTGCCTCACCCAGGTCATCCGGCATCACACTGCCGAGGAGGCGCTGATGGTTCTGGAGTCGGCGGTCCAGAAGGCGCTACTGAGCGACGACGACGCCCACGCCCTGATCCGCGAAGCCTCGGTCCACAAACGGCGCACCTTGCAGTTCTTCGACGGGAGGGCCGGGTCCGGCTCGGAGACACGGGTAAGGCTGTTCCTGCAGCAGCATCGCTTCAACGTCCGCCCCCAGCAGAAGATCGCAGGAGTTGGAGCGGTGGATCTGCTCGTGGGGAAATCGCTGATCATCGAATGCGACAGCGCCGCCCACCATACGGACCATCGGGAGGACCGACGCCGCGACCTTGCTGCGCGCGAACTCGGCTACTCGACGGTGCGGCTGAGCTACAGCCAGATCCACAGAACATGGAGCAAGACACAGGCCAAGGTGCTGCGCATCCTGCGGACGGGCAAGCACCTCGCCCCGCCGTCGCCTCTACCGGAACAGTGAGAATCCGGGGAGATGGCTCCCATAGACGGCTATCTCCCCGGATCCTCACTGCGGTGGCGCGGCACATTGTGCGAGGCAGGGAGGCCGTAGGCTCCTCGTCTCAGGGCTCCCCGCGCCGGGCCACGCTCAACTCGCCGACGAGATGAGGCTTGCCCTCCCGGTTGACGACCGCGAACCGCCACTGCCCGTCCTCGCGGACCACGCCGTAGCCCACCTTCGCGGGCAGCAGGATCGGCTTGGCGAACTGGACCCGCACGCGGTACGCGTCGGGCAGCTCACCACCCAACGCCGCGACCGCCCGCGCATGCGTCCACATCCCGTGGATGATCGGCCGCGGGAACCCGAACAGCCGGGCCGTCAGCGCGTTGAGGTGGATCGGGTTGTGGTCCCCGGACACGGACGCGTAGCGGCGGCCCAGATCGCCGGGCAACCGCCACTCCTGCGACGGCGCCACCGACGGCGCGGCCAGGCGCACGGGAGGCGGCGCATCGCCGGCCACGCGGGCCCCGCTCGCCAGATACACCGATGTGCCGTGCCAGACCCGCTCGTCGCCGACGTGCACCTCGCCCACCATGTCGAACGTCGCGCCCTTCGCGTGGGGCTGCAGGTTCCCGGCCCGGACCGACACGCGCAGGACCTCGTCCACCCGAACGGGACGGTGCAGCGTCATGTCGTTGGTGACGTGCACGAGCCCGGCGAGCGGGAACGGGAAGTCGTCCGCGGCCATCGCCTCCATCTGGAGCGGGAAGGTCAGCACGTGCAGCCAGGTGGCGGGCATCTCGTCGCGCAGGGCGAAGCCGGTCTCGGCGCAGTAGGCCGCCAGCCGCGACACCGCCACCCGGTGCTCCAACACCATGTGGGTGCGCGCGGGCAGCGTGGCCACGTCGCCTGGCTTCTTCGTCAGTCCCCGCAGCGCCTTCGCGAGGACGCCCTTCGGTTCCGGGAGGGTGGGGAGCACCACCACGTCGCGGCCCATCAGGCACCCACCAGGTTCTGGCCGCACACGCGGATGACCTGCCCGTTCACGCCGCCGGAGGCGGGATCGCACAGGTAGGCGAGCGTCTCCGCGACATCGACCGGGCGACCGCCCTGGTTCAACGAGTTGGAGCGACGGAAGATCTCTCGCTGCACGAACGGGATGGCCGCGGTCATCTCGGTCTCGATGAATCCGGGAGCCACCGCGTTGACGGTGATCGGCCGGGCGGCGAGTTCGTCCCGCATGGCCCAGACCAGGCCCATGACGCCGGCCTTCGACGCCGCGTAGTTCGTCTGGCCCTTGTTGCCCGCGACGCCGGAGGTCGAGGCGATGCCGACGATGCGCGCCTCCTCGGCGAGCCCGCCGGGGACGTCGTGAGTGAGGAGGTAGTCGTTGATGCGCATCTCGGCCGCGAGATTGACGTCGAGCACGGACGCCCAGCGCTTCTCGTCGAGGTTGGCCAGCAGCTTGTCGCGCGTGATGCCGGCGTTGTGCACCACCGCCCAGATCCGCGACGACTCGCCGTGCACGCGCGCGACATGCTCCGCCATGCGGGCGCCCGCGTCGGCCGACGTGATGTCGAGCTGCAGGGCCGACCCCCCGACCTCGTTGGCGACCGACGCCAGCGCGTCACCCGACGCGGGGATGTCGACGGCGACCACCGTCGCCCCGTCCCTGGCGAAGGTGCGCGCGATCGCCGCGCCGATACCGCGCGCGGCTCCGGTCACCACCACGACACGGCCGTCGAACGGCCGGGCCGTGACGCTGTGCCGACGCTCCGCGGTCCCCACGCGCCAGGCCTGCCCGCTGACGAACGCCGAGCGACCCTCCAGGAGGAACGACATGGTGGACGCCAGGTCGGCGGGCTCCGTGCCCCGGCGCACGAACACGAGGTTCGCCGTCGCGCCGCCGCGCAGCTCCTTGCCCACGGTGCGGTTGATGCCGTCGACGGCCTGTGCCACGGCCTTCGCCTCCAGCCCCTCCACGTCGGCCGCGTCGGTGGCCAGGACGATCACGCGCCCCGAATCCTCCAGTGAGCGCATGACCGGGCGCAGCGCCCGGCGGATCCCCTCGAGCTGCGTGATCTCCCGCACGCCGGTGGCGTCGACGACGATCGCGCCCGGGCGCGTCGAGTACCGCGGCGGCACGTCGCGGCCCTTCTCGTCCGTGGTGCGCGACTCGGGCAGGTCCAGCAAGGGCTCGGCCGCCTCGATGCCGAGCTGCGCGAGCGTGGCCCGACCCAGGCCGCCGCCGTCGAGCTCGGCGAGCACCACGGGCCCGGTGGGCAGGACCCGCCCCCGCCGGAGCCGCGGCGGATCGGCGAGGCCGGCCTTCCGGGCGACGAACTTCCCCGCGGGGGTGGCGTACAGCTTCTCCAACACGTCCATGTCAGGCCTCCAGAATCGCGACGACACCCTGGCCGCCGGCAGCGCAGATCGACACCAGTCCGCGCGACCCGGGGCCGCGCTCATGCAGCATCTTCGCCAGGGAGGCGACGATGCGTCCGCCGGTCGCGGCGAACGGGTGGCCCGCGGCGAGCGACGAGCCCTTGACGTTGAGCTTCGAGCGGTCGACGGTGCCCACGCCGTTGGATTCCAGCGCCTTCAGCGTGGCCAGCACCGTGGAGGCGAACGCCTCGTGGAACTCGAAGAAGTCGAAGTCGTCCAGCGTCAGGCCGTTGCGCTCCAGCAGGACCGGGATCGCCCTCGTCGGGGCCAGGAGCAGGTCCTCGCGCCCCGTCACGTAGTCCGCGGCCGCGACCTGGGCATCGACGACCTTCGCCCACACCGGCCAGCCCCGGCCGCGCGCGTACTCCTCCTCGGCCACCAGTACCAGCGCCGCGCCGTCGGTGAGCGCGGTCGAGTTGCCGGCCGTCATGGTGGCGCTGTCGCCCTTGCCGAAGACGGTGCGGAGCTTGGCGAGCGCCTCCTTCGAGGTGTCGGCGCGCAGGATGGAGTCGCGGGCGACTTTGAGGTAGGGGGTCACGAGATCGTCGAAGAAGCCCGCGTCCCACGCGGCGCCGAGGTTGCGGTGGGAGGCCAGCGCCAGATCGTCCTGCTCCTCGCGCGTGATGCCCCACTTGGCGGTGGTCAGCGCCTGGGACTCGCCCATGCTCAGTCCGGTCCGGGGCTCGACGACCGCCGGGGGCACCGGAGCCAGGTCGGCCGGGCGCACGCGGGCCAGGGCCGTCAGCTTGTCCGGAAGGCTGCGGGCCCGCGACAGCGCGAGCATGGCCTTGCGGAGCCGTTCGGTCACGACGAGCGGGGCGTCGGAGGCCGAGTCGACCCCGCCTGCGATCGCCACGTCCATCTGCCCCAGGCGGATCTTGTTGCTGGCGTAGACGACGGCCTCGAGCCCGGTGCCGCAGGCCTGTTGCAGGTCGCACGCGGGCGTGTGCGGAGACAGCGCCGAGCCGAGGACCGCCTCGCGGGTGAGGTTGAAGTCCCGCGTGTGCTTGAGCACGGCGCCGGCGACCACCTCGCCGACCTCCTGTCCGGCCAGGCCGAAGCGGGCGACGAGCCCATCGAGTGCGGCGGTGAGCAGGTCCTGCGCGGAGGCGTCCGCGTAGCGGCCGCCGGCCTTGACGAAGGGTGTGCGGTTGCCGCCCACCACCACAGCTGTGCGTGACGTCATCGTTGAGTCCTCCCAGTCGGGTTATTCGATACCCACAGTAGCAGGTACGCAAAGTTTCCGATACTCTCGGTGTCATGAAGATCGACACCGGCGTCGCCCCGACGCCCGACGGCCGCGCAGCCCGCTGGGAGGAACACAACATCCAGCGCCGCCGCGCGCTCGTCGAGGAGGCCGTCCGCGCGATCCGCGCCCACGGACCGGCCATCGGGATGGACGAGATCGCCGCCCAGAGCGGCACCTCCAAGACCGTGCTGTACCGGCACTTCGGGGACAAGGCGGGCCTGTACCAGGCCGTCGTCGAATCCGTGCACGACTTCATCCTGCGCAAGCTGCCCCTCGCCGACGCCGAGTCGTTCGAGCCGCGCGAGCTGGTGCGCAACCTCGCCGACGCCTACCTCGCCGTCGTCGAACGGGACCGCAACCTCTACCTGTTCGTCGCGTCCCGGCCGGCCGGCGAGACCCCCGTCGACGACCCGGTGTTCACCATCACCACCCGCATCGGCAACGAGGTGTCGGCCGCGTTCCGGGCCTGGCTGCACCGCGAGGGCCTCGACGAGGAGCCCGCCAACACGTGGGGCCACGGCGCCGTCGGCTTCATCTGGGCGGTGGCCGACCGCTGGATCCTCACCAACCTCAGACGACCCCGCGCCGAGGTCGTCGACTACATCGACCGACTGTTCACGCCCGCGTTCGACGCACAACGAAGGAGTTGACCCTGATGACCCTCTCCCCCACCGGTGAAGGCCTCCGCCGAGCCCTGGACGGACCGTTCCACGACCTCAAGCAGCGCTGGCGGGACGAGGTGACCGCCGACGACATCGTCCGCGACACCGCCCTCAGCGTCGAGGAGGCCCGCGAGTGGACCCTGGACCGCGTCGTCCGGCTCGCCCACCGAGATCTCGTCACGGCAGGCTTCCCCGCGGAGGTCGGCGGGACCGGGAACGTCGCGGCGTCCGTGGCGAATTTCGAGATGGTCGCGATGGGCGACCTGTCCCTGACGATCAAGACCGGCGTCCAGCACGGGTTGTTCGGCGGCGCCATCACCAACCTGGGCACCGACTACCACCACCGCACCTTCTTGCCCGGCGCCATCAGCACCGACCTGCTCGGCTGCTTCGCGATGACCGAGTTGGGGCACGGCTCGGACGTCCAGTCGCTCGAGACCACCATCACCTGGCTGCCCGACACCAGCGAGTTCGAGGTGCACTCGCCGACGCCATCGGCCACCAAGGCCTACATCGGCAACGCCGCCCGCGACGGCCGGATGGCCGCCGTGTTCGGCCAGCTCATCGTCGACGGCGAGCACCAGGGCGTGCACGTGGTGCTGGTGCCGATCCGCGACGAGGCGGGCGCTGACCTGCCCGGCGTCACCACGGGCGACCACGGCCACAAGGGTGGCCTGCTCGGCATCGACAACGGCACGATCCGGTTCGACCACGTCCGCGTCCCGCGGGAGATGCTGCTCGACCGCTACGGCGGCGTCGACGAGGAGGGCCGGTACCACTCGCCGATCGAGAGCAAGAACGCGCGGTTCTTCACCATGCTGGGCACGCTGGTCCGGGGCCGGATCTGCGTTGGCGGCGGCGCCGCCTCGGCGGCCCGGAAGGCGCTGAGTATCGCGGTGCGCTACGGCGACCGGCGGCGCCAGTTCCGCAGCCCCGGCCTGGGCGAGGAGATCCTCCTGCTCGACTACCTCACGCACCAGCGCCGCCTCCTCCCCCACGTGGCGCGGGCCTATGCGTACGGCTTCGCGCAGAACGAACTGGCGCTGCAGCTGCAGCGGGTGTCCGACGGCGACGGCGACGTCCGCGACTCCCGCGAGCTCGAGACCCGGGCCGCCGGCATGAAGGCCCTGCTGACCCGCTGGGCGCTGGACTCCATGCAGGAGGCCCGCGAGGCGTGCGGCGGCGCGGGATACATGTCGGACAACGGCATCACGATGGCCCGGCAGGACGCCGACATCTTCGCCACGTTCGAGGGCGACAACACCGTGTTGCTGCAGCTGGTGGCGAAGGCGCTGCTGCTGGAGTACAAGTCGACGTGGGGCGACATGGATCTCCGGGGCACCGCCCAGAAGACCGCCGCGATGCTGGGCCAGACGGTCCTGGAGCGCACGACGGCGCGCTCCGTCATCGAGCGACTGGTGGCGGTGGCGGACCGCAAGCCCGAGTCCGAGCGGATCCGGGCGCGCGGCTGGCACGTGCAGCTGTTCGAGTTCCGCGAGAAGCACACGGTCGAGGGCCTGGCCAAGCGCATGCGCGCGGCCGGGAAGTTGCAGGGCGCCGAGCAGCAGGCGGCCATCATGGCCTGTCAGCCGCACATGCTTGAGGCCGCGAAGGCTCACGTGGACCGCGTGGTGCTCGAGGCGTTCATCGAGGGCATCGAGGAGTGCGAGGACGACTACATCAAGGCCATCCTGGTCAAGGTGTGCGACCTCTACGCGCTCAGCACCGTCGAGGCGAACCGCGCCTGGTTCCTCGAGCACGAGGTGTTCGACGCCAAGCGGAGCAAGTCGATCACGGCCACCGTCGACGACCTGTGCGGCGAGCTGCGGCCCAAGGCCCGCGAACTGGCCGAGGGCCTGGGCGTCCCCGAGGAGTGGCTCAAGCACCCCCGCGAGGCGGTGCCTCCGCTGCTGCCCTGACCGGGGTCAGTGGGCGACGCCGATGTCGGTGCGGTGGAACCCGTCGGGGAAGTCGATCCGGGCCGCCAGCGCGTAGGCGCGGGCCCGGGCCTCCTCGACGTCGGTGCCCCGCCCGACGGTGCCGAGCACGCGGCCGCCCGCCGCGACGAGCGTGTCTCCGTCGAGGCGGGTCCCGGCGTGCAGGACGTAGGCGTCGTCCTCGTCGTCCGGCAAGGTGATGCGCCCGCCCGTGGCGGGCGTCCCGGGGTATCCGGCGGCGGCGGACACGACGACCACCGCCGCCCCGTCGCGCCAGGCGAGACCGCCGACCGTGTCCAACTCGCCGCGCGCCGCCGCGCGGAGCACGCCCGCCAGCGGGGTCTCGAGCAGCGCGAGCACGGCCTGGGTCTCCGGGTCACCGAAGCGGACGTTGAACTCGACCACCCGCAGCCCGCGCGACGTCAGCGCCAGCCCCGCGTAGAGCAGCCCGACGAAGGGCGTGCCGCGCCGGTTCATCTCGGCCAGCGTCGGCTCGACGACCTCGCGCATGATCTGCCCGGTGAGCCCGCGATCCGCCCAGGCCAGCGGGCTATACGCGCCCATCCCGCCCGTATTGGGCCCGGCGTCGCCGTCGCCGACGCGCTTGTAGTCCTGCGCGGGCAGCAGCGGAAGCGCGCGCTCGCCGTCGCAGATCGCGAACAGCGACACCTCGGGTCCGTCGAGGTAGTCCTCGATGACGACGCGCCCGCACGCCGCGGCGTGCGCGAGGGCCGCCTCGCGGTCCTCGGTGACGACGACGCCCTTGCCGGCAGCCAGCCCGTCGTTCTTGACCACGTAGGGCGCGCCGAACTCGTCGAGCGCGGCCGCGGCCTCCTCCGGCGTCGTGCAGACGCGGGCGTCCGCCGTCGGGACTCCCGCGGCGAGCATGACGTCCTTGGCGAATGCCTTCGATCCCTCGAGCTCGGCGGCGGCGCGGTCCGGTCCGAACGTGTCGATCCCCGCGGCGCGCAGCGCGTCCGCGACCCCGGCCACGAGAGGTGCCTCGGGCCCGATGACGACGAGGTCGACGCCCAGCGCGCGGGCGGCGTCGACGACGGCCTCGGGCGACGCCGGGTCGACGGCGTGCAGGGTCGCGAGGCGCCCGATGCCCGGGTTGCCGGGGGCGGCGTGCAGCTCGGTCACGGACGGGTCGGCGGCCAGGGAGCGGGCGAGCGCGTGCTCGCGTCCGCCCGAGCCGAGCAGGAGGATCTTCACGGGCGTCTCCTAGATGAGGTCGTGGATGGCGACCGACTGCTCGCGGCCGGGGCCCACCCCGATGCCGCTGATCCGGCACCCGATGAGCTCCTCGAGGCGGCGCACGTACGCCTGGCAGGTCGGGGGCAGCTCATCGAAGCTGCGGCAGCCGCTGATGTCCTCGGTCCAGCCGTCGAGGTATTCGTAGACGGGCTTGGCGTGGTGGAACTCCGACTGCGTCATGGGCATGACGTCGTGCCGGACGCCGTCGACGTCGTAGGCCACGCACACGGGGATCTTGTCCCAGCCGCTGAGGATGTCGAGCTTGGTGAGGAAGATGTCGGTGAAGCCGTTGATCTTCACGGCCTGCTCGACCAGCACGGCGTCGAACCATCCGCAGCGGCGGGGGCGGCCCGTGGTGGCGCCGAACTCGGCGCCGATGGTGCGCAGCTTCTCGCCGTCCTCGTCGAACAGCTCGGTGGGGAACGGCCCCTCGCCGACGCGCGTCGTGTAGGCCTTCGCGATGCCGATGGTGCGGTCGATGCGCGTGGGGCCGACGCCGCCGCCGGTGGTCGCGCCGGCCGCCGTCGGGTTCGACGACGTCACGTACGGGTAGGTGCCCTGGTCGACGTCGAGGTGGTGCGCCTGCGCCCCCTCGAACAGGACGACCTTTCCGGCGTCGAGCGCATCGTTGACGTAGCGGCCGGAGTCGACGATGTGGGGCCGGATGGTGTCCGCGTGCTTGAGCAGTGCCTGCACGACCTCCTCGGCGATGATCTCGCGCCGGTTGTACACCTTCACCAGCAGTTGGTTCTTCTGATCCAGCGCGGCCTCGACCTTCTGCCGGAGGATCGACTCGTCGAGGATGTCCTGCACCCGGATGCCGAGCCGGTTGACCTTGTCCGAGTAGCAGGGCCCGACGCCGCGGCCGGTGGTACCGATGCGCCGCTTCCCGAGGAAGCGCTCGGTGACCTTGTCGAGGACCTTGTGGTACTCCGTGATGATGTGGGCGTTGGCGGAGATCAGCGGATGCGGCACGTCGACGCCGCGCGACGCGAGCACGTGGAGCTCCTCGGCCAGGACGTCGAGGTCCACCACCACACCGTTGCCGATCACCGTCGTGGTGCCGGGGTTGAGGATGCCCGACGGCAGCAGGTGGAGGATGAACTTCTCGCCGCCGACCACCAGCGTGTGGCCGGCGTTGTTACCGCCCGAGTAGCGCACGCAGACGTCGACGCGGTCCCCCAGCTGGTCCGTCGCCTTGCCCTTGCCTTCGTCTCCCCATTGAGCACCGACCACGACAACGCTCGGCATCTCGCCACCTCCACACACATGGATGAAGCCCCTGCTCTCCGCGGGGGCCTGACCGGGGCAGTCTAACGGACCCTCGTGTCGCCGGCGGGGCCGCGGGGCGCTGCCGGACGCTCAGGCGCTGTGCTGGTCCACCCAGCGTTCCAGCTCCCGCGCCGGGAGTGCGCCCACCTGCCGCGACACCTCCCGCCCGTCACGCAGCAGCACGAGCGTGGGGATGCTCATGGCACCGAACCGGGCCTGGACCTCGCGGTTGTCGTCGACGTTGACCTTGACGACCTTGAGCCGCCCGGCGCGCTCCCGCGACAGCTTCTCCAGGACCGGCGCCACCATGTGGCAGGGCCCGCACCACGGTGCCCAGAGGTCCACGACGACGGGGACCTTGGCCGCCGCGACGGCGTCGAAGTCGCGGTCGGTGCCCTCGACCAGCCAGGGCAGGTCCGCCTTGCACTTCGCACACCGGGGCAGCCCGGAGGCGGCGGCGGGGACCCGGTTCTTGGCACCACACGAGACGCAGCTGACGATGCTCATGCCCCCATTCTGGCCCGCGGCGGCACGCGAGGGGCGCGCCCGCGCGCACATCGGTGGCATGGCCTGGCGGGAATCTGCACGAAAGGTCAGTCCTCTTGCCTAGCATCACTGTGGGGAATCAGGATCGATGCATCCCCGCAACGACGCAGGAGGTCAGGGACCGTGAAGAAGCTCATCAATTCCCCCGACGACGTGATCGCCGACGCACTCAAGGGCGTCGAGGCGTCGGACGGCAACGTCCGCGTGGACCACGCGAACCGGGTCATCTACCGCGCCACGCCCAAGGAGGCGGGCAAGGTCGCCATCATCTCCGGTGGTGGTTCGGGACATGAGCCGATGCACGGCGGCTTCGTCGGGGTCGGCATGCTCGACGCCGCGTGCGCCGGGCAGGTGTTCACCTCCCCCACGCCGGACCAGATGCTCGAGGCCACCACCACCGTCGACACCGGCGCCGGCGTCCTCCACATCGTCAAGAACTACACCGGCGACATCATGAACTTCGAGATGGCCGCCGAGATGGCCGCCGACGCGGGCATCCCCGTCGAGACGGTCGTCGTCGCGGACGATGTCGCGGTGCAGGACTCCCTCTACACGGCCGGCCGCCGCGGCGTCGGCACCACGGTGCTGCTGGAGAAGATCGTCGGCGCGGCCGCGGAGGAGGGCCAGGACCTCGGCGCGGTGAAGGTACTCGCGCAGAAGGTGGCCGACAACGGCCGCTCCATGGGCATGGCGCTCACCTCGTGCACCGTCCCGTCGGCCGGGAAGCCCACGTTCGACCTGCCCGAGGACCAGATGGAGATCGGCATCGGCATCCACGGCGAGCCCGGCCGGCACCGCGAGCCGATCGGCGACGCGAAGTCGATCGCCAAGCAACTCGTCGACCCGATCCTGCAGGACCTCGACTTCACCGGCTCGCCGGTGATCGCCATGCTCAACGGCATGGGCGGCACGCCGCTCATCGAGCTGTACCTCATGTACGGCGAGGTCGTGGCGCTGCTCAAGGAGGCGGGCGTCGAGATCAGCCGCAACCTGGTGGGCAACTACATCACCAGCCTGGACATGGCCGGTTGCTCGCTCACCCTGGTCAAGGCGGACGAGGAGATGATTCGCCTCTGGGACGCCCCGGTCAAGACCGCAGGTCTACGGTGGGGTCTGTGAGCGAACAACTACTGACTCTGGACCTGCTCGCCGACTGGCTGCGCCGGTATGCCGCCATCGTCGACGAGCACAAGACCTACCTCACCGAGCTCGACTCGGCCATCGGTGACGCGGACCATGGCGCCAACATGGCCCGCGGCACCGCGGCGGTCCTCACGCACGTCGACGACGCCACCACGATCGACGCCCTGCTGAAGAAGGCGGGCATGACGCTGGTGAGCACCGTCGGCGGCACCTCAGGGCCGCTGTACGGGACCCTGCTGATGAAGATGGGCATGGCCACCGGCAGCGTCGTCGAGCTCAGCGCGGAGGACTTCGGCAAGGCGCTGCGCGCCGGGCTCGAGGGGCTCGTCGCGCGCGGCAAGACCGAGCTCGGGGACAAGACGATGGTCGACGCGCTCGCGCCGGCACTGGACGCGTACGACGCCGCCCTGGCCGACGGATCGGACCTGCACGACGCCGTCGCGGCGGCCGCGCAGGCGGCAGCCGCCGGTCGCGACGCCACCACGCCGATGGTCGCGAAGAAGGGCCGCGCCAGCTACCTGGGCGAGCGCTCCGCCGGCCACCAGGATCCGGGGGCCACGTCGTCGACGTACCTGTTCGATGCCCTGGCCGATGTGATCGGCGCCTGATGACCGTCGGGATCGTCGTCGTGTCGCACAGTCGCGCGCTGGCCGATGCCGCCGTCGATCTCGCCATGCAGATGGTGCACGAGGACCCGCCGCCGGTGGCGGTCGCGGCCGGTATGCCCGACGGCGGGCTCGGCACGGACGCCGCGGCGGTCGCCGCGGCCATCACAGAGGTGGACCGGGGCGCCGGGGTCGCGGTGCTGGTCGACATGGGCTCGGCGCTGATGAGCGCCGAGATGGGCGTCGAGTTCGCCGGTCTGGCGGAGGGCACCGTGCGGATCCTGGCCGCGCCCTTCGTCGAGGGGCTGACGGCGGCCGTGGTCCGCGCCGTGGGCGGGGCCACGCTCGCCGAGGTCGCGGAGGAGGCCGAGGCTGCGCTGTCGCCGAAACTCGCCGCCCTCGGCATGACCACCGGCGGCGACGCCCCCGCCGAACCACCACCCAGCGGCGACGGGGACGTGTCGGGCGAGGCCGTACTCGTCAACGAGACGGGGCTGCACGCGCGTCCAGCGGCTCTGTTCGTGGCCGAGGCCCGTCGCTTCGACGCGGACATCCAGCTGCGCAACGGGGACGCCGGCCCCGTGAAGGCCACCAGCAGCATCGGGCTCGCCACGCTCAACGCCCGCAAGGGCGACACCCTCCGGCTGACCGCGACGGGCCCGCAGGCCCGCGAGGCCGTCGACACCCTCGTGGCGCTCATCTCGGCGGGTTTCGGCGAGCTCTGAACCAGCGTCGCTAGGCTGAGCGGCATGAGCGACACGCATCCCAACCTCATGGCCTCCGACGTCGTCGTGCGCCTGCCGGAGGACCCGGCGTTGGCCGCCATCGCCGAACACGGCAAGGAGCGGTTCCTGGACGTGGTCGCTCACCACCCGGCGTCGTCACTGTGCTGGGCACTGCTGGCCGAGACCTGCCTCGCCGAGGACGACCTCGGCAGCGCGGTCGCTGCCTACGCGTACGCCCGCACCGGCTACCACCGCGGCCTGGACACGCTGCGCCGCAACGGCTGGAAGGGGTCGGGCCAGATCCCGTGGGAACACGAGCCGAACCGCGGCTTCCTGCGCGCTCTGTGGGCGCTCAGCGTCGCGGCGGGCCGGATCGGGGAGGCCGAGGAGCAGGAGCGCTGCGCCCAATTCCTGCGGGACTCGTCGGAGACCGCGTACCAGGTGCTCGCCCAGCCCGCTGGCTAGGCTGGGCATCCTCCCGCAGGGCCTCGAAGCGATGCGCCCCCACCTGGTGGCCACGCCGAAGATCATCTCCCGCACCATCGACGGCGCCGGCTGGGACGAGATGGGCGAACTCCGGATCGGCTGAGGCTCACTCGCCCGCGAAACAGGCCGACACCGCCTCCGGCTGCCCCCCGTCGAATCTGAGGGGCGGTGCCGCGAAGACGGGGGTGCACCCGTCACGGGTGAGTTCCCTGCGGGTGGTGCCGTCGTCGAAGCCGAGGTTGCGGCACCCGTCGACGCGGAGGTAGACGTCGTGGACCCCTGTGGCGTCAAGCACCCTCAGGACGAGCCCGGAGCGCTGGTCGTAGTCAGACAGGCAGTCGGCGGGGTTTCCGCTGACGCCCTCGGGTGCGGCGGCGACCGCGGCGATGAGCGCTCGGGCCTCCTCACCACCGAGGACCCGCGACGCCGTCAGATTGGGGCGGTCGGCCTCGAGCGCGTAGTCCAGATACCGGCACAGCCCCACCTCCACGACGCCCTCTGCGCCGGTCACGTCCCACGCCTCCGGGCGCGCCTCGAGGTCGGCGAAGGGCGCGACCGGGGCGCATCCCGCGGCGTCCCGCTCGAACACCGTCGCGGAGTCCAGGATCCCTTGGGCCACCGCCTCGTCGGCGGCAGTCGCGTCCGCTCGCAGCACCACCCGCACGTCGGTGGTTCCGACGGTTCGGCTGAGCACCGGCGTGAGGCTCGGAGGCTCGGAGGCAGGATCGGCGAAGTCCAGGTAGGTCTGGACCCACTCGGGCTGCCACTCGGGGCAGGCGATCGCGGCGACGGGGCCGGCGGGCGTGGAGACGAACGGAGTAGCGGGGGGCTGAGGCTCCGGAGTCTCGCCCAGGCACCACGGTGTCCACGCGTAGTCGCTCCACCCCCATTCGTCCGGGACCTGGACGGCGACGTCTCCCCGCGACACCCACCGCCAGCCCTCCTCCGGCGCAGGCAGCCCGCTGACGGTCGCGGGAACCGCGGGAGTCGTGACCTGGACGGGACGGGTGCCGAGCACGACCGCCAGAGGGATTGCGAGGGCCACGGCCGCGACCGCCGCAGCGACGGCCCACGCGCGGTGCGCCCGGTGCGGCGGCTTGGGCGCCACCCTGCCCAGCGGGATCCGCGCCTGCTCGGCGAAGGCGTCGCGGAAGGCTTGTTCGGCGCGGTCACTCATCGGGAATCCTCCTCGGTCAGGCGCTCCCGCAACGCGGCGAGGGCGCGGTGGACGTGTGAGCGCGCGGTGGCCTCTGGCATGCCGAGGATCCTGCCGATCTCGGCGTAGCTGGCGTCGTCGAAGAACCGCAGCACGACGGCAGCCCGCTGGGCCGTGGGCAGCTCCTGACACAGACGCCAGGCCAGCATCCGATCGGGGACCCGGTCGGCCACCGCCGCGACAGCGGGCTCGCTGATCAGTGGGACCGTCACCGGACGGCGTCGGCGACGCCGCGAGGCAACCTCGTTCGTGACGGACCGCCGCGCGTAGGCGTCGATCCCGCCGTCGTCAGCTAGGCGGTCGTACCGCCGAGCCAGGCGGCTGTAGACGTCCTGGACGACGTCGCGGGCCTCCTCCCGGTCCGCGCACAGCAGATACGCGTAGGCCAGGAGCTTCGGCTGCGACGACACCACCCAGGCGTCGAACGACGTGGACACGCTCACACCCTCCCTCAACGCGACGCGCTCCAGTCTCGTTGCAGCGGGCCAGGAATCGTGGCAGGCGCCCCGCTGGCCGTAGACTCGTCCGCGGCCCTCCACCGTCGATCCCCCGGGAGATCACCCATGCCCACACGCGAAGACCTGCGAAACGTCGCCATCGTCGCCCACGTCGACCATGGAAAGACGACGCTCGTCGACGCCATGCTGTGGCAGTCCGGCGCCTTCCGCGAGGGGTCCGACGTCAACAACCGCGTCATGGACTCGATGGACCTCGAGCGCGAGAAGGGCATCACGATCCTCGCGAAGAACACCGGCGTCCGGCACATCCGCCCCGACGGCACCGGCGTCACGATCAACATCATCGACACCCCCGGCCACGCCGACTTCGGCGGCGAGGTGGAGCGCGGCCTCGAGATGGTCGACGGCGTGGTCCTGCTGATCGACGCGTCCGAAGGCCCCCTCCCCCAGACCCGGTTCGTGCTGCGCAAGGCGCTGGCCAAGAACCTCCCCATCATCGTGGTGGTCAACAAGGTGGACCGGCCGGACGCGCGGATCTCCGCGGTCGTCGAGGAGACCTACGACCTGTTCATGGACCTCATCGACGACGACGCAGCGCACGTCCTCGACTTCCCCATCGTCTATGCCTCGGCGAAGGCCGGCCGCGCCTCGATGACGCAGCCCGACGACGGCGGCATGCCCGACAGCCCCAACCTCGAACCGCTGTTCGACGCGCTCATGGAGCACATCCCCGCCCCGGTCTACGAGGAGGGCGAGGTCCTGCAGGCGCACGTGACCAACCTCGACGCCTCCCCGTACCTCGGGCGTCTGGCGCTCTGCCGCATCGTCTCCGGCGAACTCCGCCGTGGGCAGCAGGTGGCGTGGTGCAAGGGCGACGGCAGCATCCAGAACGTCAAGCTCACCGAGCTCCTGATGACCGAGGCACTGGACCGGGTGCCGGCCGAGAAGGCAGGGCCGGGCGACATCGTCGCCATCGCCGGCATCCCCGAGATCATGATCGGCGAGACGCTGTCGGACCCGGAGAACCCGAAGCCGCTGCCGCTCATCCACGTCGACGAGCCGTCGATCTCGATGACGATCGGCATCAACACGTCGCCGCTGGCGGGCCAGTCCGGGAAGAACCTCACGGCCCGGCTGGTCAAGGCCCGCCTCGACCAGGAGCTGGTCGGCAACGTGTCCATCCGGGTCAACCCCACGGAGCGGCCCGACACCTGGGAGGTGCAGGGTCGCGGCGAGCTGCAGCTGGCCATCCTGGTGGAGATGATGCGGCGCGAGAGCTTCGAGCTGACGGTCGGCAAGCCGCAGGTCGTGACCAAGGTCGTCGACGGCAAGGTCCACGAGCCCATCGAGCGCCTCACCATCGATATCCCCGAGGAGTTCGTGGGCGTGGTGACCCAGCTGATGGGGCTGCGCCGCGGGCGCATGGAGATGATGGTCAACCACGGCACCGGCTGGGTGCGCATGGAGTTCATCATCCCCGCCCGCGGACTCATCGGATTCCGCACCGAATTCCTCACCGAGACCCGCGGCACCGGCATCATGCACCACGTCGGCGAGGGCTACGAGCCGTGGGCCGGCGACTTCCGGACCCGGCCCACGGGCTCGCTGGTCGCGGACCGGCAGGGCGTCGTCACCGCCTACGCCCTGTTCAACCTGCAGGAGCGCGGCACGATGTTCGTCTCGCCCGGCATGGAGGTGTACGAGGGCATGATCGTCGGCGAGAACCCTCGCGCCGAGGACATGGACGTCAACCCGGCCAAGGAGAAGAAGCTCACCAACGTGCGCTCCTCCACGGGCGACGAGCTCGAGCGGCTGATCCCCGCCAAGCAGATGTCCATGGAGCAGGCGTTGGAGTTCTGCGCCGGCGACGAGTGCCTCGAGGTGACCCCGTCTGCCGTCCGCATCCGCAAGGTCACGCTCAACGGCAACGACCGAGCGAAGGAACGCAACCGCGCCAAGCGCAACTGAGTGGTGACGGGCCGGTGCGCCGGCCCGTCAGAACCACCAGACCGCGAGCCAGCCGACGCCGGACCACAGCGCCGCCCACAGCAGGCTCGCGAACGTGCCCACGATGAAGAGCTCGCCCGTCCGGGGCGTGTCGGAGGTGGCGAGGTCCGCGTAGCGGCCGAGGCCCTTGACGGCCAGCACCATGGCGATGCCCGCCGGGAATCCCGTCACGATGCAGGCGTACACCGCGAGCCGCTCGAGCATGCCGATCCACCGGCCACCCGGGAGCTCCCGCTGCGCGGCCGCCAGCCCCAGGTTGGCCCGGGCGACTGCGACGTCGGCGTCGTCCACGCGCGGCGGGCGATCCATGCGCCGCAGCAGGCCCCGGACCACGGGATTGCCGAACGTCGCCAGGACCCCCGCGACGACGACCGTCGCGGCCCGGCCGAACAGCATCCAGTCCATGCCCCGCACGCTACACGGCCGCCCTGACAGACTCAGTTCAGGTTTACGCTACATTCATTCGAGATTCAGGTATTGTCTACACATGGACGTCACCCCTCGCATCGCCCTGCTGATCGACGTCGTCGCTTCCCGGGCCGCCGACCGCTCGGCCCTCCATGCCGCCATCCTGGCCGCCGCCGACGCGGCGAACGCGGCCGTCCCCGCCGTCGACCCCCTGCACCCCACCGTCGGCGACGAGCTCCAGGGCGTCTACCGCTCCCTGGGCGACGCCCTGCGCGCGGCGTTCACACTGCGGCTCACCCTCGCCCCCGGCTGGGACGTGCGCTGCGGGCTGGGCGGAGGCGAGGTGATCGTCGTCGACGCGGCGCGCCGGATCCAGGACGGCTCGGCGTGGTGGCTCGCGAGAGAGGCGATCGACTGGGTCGCGGAACGGTCCACCCGGCCCGGGTACGAGGCGGTCCGCACCGCCATCCGCGACGAGCGGCCTGCGGCCGACCCCCTGGCCGATCCGACGGCGCGGCTGGTCGACGCCCACATCGCCCGGTTGCGGCCCGCCGTGGTCGGCACGCTGCGGGGGCTGTGGGAGGGCCTCGACAACGCCGCGGCGGCGGAGCGCGAGGGCATCAGCCCCTCGGCGAACTCGCAGCGGATCCGCACGAACCAGCTGCGCCCGCTCGTCGACACCATGCGGGCGCTGGGCGAGCTGCCCTGATCAGGCGCCGACGAGCTCCGCCACCAGGGCGCGGACGCGGCGGTCGATGTCGTCGCGGACCAGTCGCATGCGCTCCTCGCCGTCGATGCCGCGCAGCGACGGCTCGTCGGTGATCCACGTCTCGATCGTGCCGCGCATGCCCTCCACGGGCGCTACCTCGGCCTCCCCACCAACCAGCACCACGCGGTCGACGGAGCGCAGCAGATCCTCGTCGAGCGGCTTGGGGTGCTCGCCGTCGAACGTGGCACCGACCTCCTCGACGCTCGCCCGTGACTCCTCGTTCAGCGCCGACCCGGGCTGTGTTCCCGCGGAGTAGACATCGACGGCGCCCTGCGAGTGCAGCCTGGCCAGCGCCGCTGCCATCTGGCTCTTGCCGCCGTTCTTGACGCAGACGAACAGGACGCTGGGCCTGCGGTCGGTGTCGGTCATTCGTCGTCTCCCTCGTCGTCGAGCTCCAGCGCCGCGTTCGCGGCCCGGTCGGTCACTTCGTCGGCACGTGCCCATTTCTTGCGGCCACGCTGCACGATGAGCGGGTCCGTCGGCTTGATGACCGACGGATCCTTGCCGTCGTAGTCATGCAGGTCCAGGAAGAGCCGCATGGCGTTGAGCCGGGCCCGCTTCTTGTCGTTGGACTTGATGCGGTACCAGGGCGCGCTGCCGGTGTCGGTGTGCTTGAGCATCGCGGTCTTCGCAGCGGTGTAGTCCTCCCACCGGCCCAGCGACTCCAGGTCCATCGGCGAGAGTTTCCACCGCCGCACCGGGTCGATCTGCCGGATCACGAAGCGGGTCCGCTGCTCGCGCTGCGTCACGGAGAACCACAGCTTGGTCACGGTGATGCCGGACTCGATGAGCATCTCCTCGAACACCGGCGCCTGACGCACGAACGTCTCGTACTCCTCGTCGGTGCAGAAGCCCATGACGCGCTCGACGCCGGCGCGGTTGTACCAGGAGCGGTCGAACAGCACGATTTCCCCCGCCGTCGGCAGGTGCTGGACGTAGCGCTGGAAGTACCACTGGCCGCGCTCGCGCTCGGTCGGCGCGGCGAGCGCCACCACGCGGGCGGTGCGCGGGTTGAGGTGCTCGGTGAATCGCTTGATGGCGCCGCCCTTGCCGGCGGCGTCGCGGCCCTCGAACAGGATGACGTGCTTGGTGCCGTGGTCCTGGGCCGAGTACTGGAACTTCAGCAGCTCGATCTGCAGCTGCCGCTTCTCCACCTCGTATTCGGTGCGGTCGAGGAGTTCGTCGTACGGGTAGCGGTCGCGCCAGGTCTCGACGGCGTTGCCCATCGGGTCGATGAGGTACGGATCCTCGCCGTGCACGTCGGCCACTGCGTATCCTTCGGCGCGCAAATGGTCGATGTACTCGCGGAGGTTCTGACTCATGGGCCAAGTTCACCACGTCGCGGTGAACGGGAGTTGAACGCGGCCGGAACCGGACCCGCCGAATGAGCCTGCGCCAAGGCTCGACGCCGATGGCAACGCTGACAGGCTGGATTCCGGGGTCGAGACCAGCCGCAGGCTCGTCGAACCCCGACGAGCCGCGAGTCAGGCTCAACCGACCCCCGCACGCCGCGTGTCAGGCTCAACGCGGGTGCGCCCACGGCGAACGGGACGACGGGACCCTGGCGGGATTTGGGTCCATCGGCAAAGATCGGTTCCATGGCTGAGATCACCTTCAAAGGCAACCCCATCCACACCGTCGGCGAGCTGCCCTCCGTGGGCTCGCCCGCCCCGGACTTCGAGCTCACGCGCCCGGACCTCTCCCCCGTGACCCTGGCGGACTACGCCGGACGCACGCTCGTGCTCAACATCTTCCACTCCCTGGACACCGGCACCTGCGCCAACAGCGTCCGGGCCTTCAACCAGAAGGCCGCGGGCCTCGATGGCGTCACGGTGCTCAACGTGTCCAAGGACCTGCCGTTCGCGCAGAAGCGGTTCTGCGGCGCCGAGGGCATCGACAACGTCGACGTCGCCTCGGACTTCCGCTCGGACTTCGGGCAGCGCTACGGCGTCACCTACACCGATGGCCCCATCCGCGGGCTCCTGTCGCGCGCCGTGGTCGTCGTGGACGCCGAGGGCCGCGTGGTCTACACCGAGCAGGTCGCTGAGTCGTCCGAGGAGCCGGACTACGACGCGGCGCTCGCGGCCCTCAGCTGACCCGACCGACCCCACGATCCCCGGAGGCCGACGCCTTCGGGGATCGTCCCTGCTTGAGGGGATCGGCCGCCACCCGCTCGACGCCGGCGGGCCGGGACGCCCTGACCATGGTCGACGCTCCGGCCCAGATCGCGACGACGCCCACCGTCGACAACGGGTAGCGCCAGTGCAGCGCGGTGCCGTGGTGCCACACCAGCATGGAGCCGGCGATCATGAGCATGAACGACAGCAGCGCCAGATACCGGTCCTGAGTGGTTCCCAGCGGCGGGATGAGCCGGTACTCGAGCAGCCCGATCAGCGGCACCAGCGTGACGATGAGGACGATGCCCACCAGGAGCACCACCGGCTGCGACAGCAGCACCGGGGCCGCGTCCGGCACCATCCGCGCCAGCAGCAGCAGCCCACCGCCCCCAACGAGCAGGCAGGGGACGTGCCACAGGTACACGGTCATCATGAGCGCGCTGATCCGCGACAGCACCGCCTGGGCGCGTTCGCCCGGCCGGGCGAAGATCCGGGAGCGTTCCACGAGGCCCATCGCCGCCACCTGCGCGACTCCCAGCAGCGCCATGGCCAGCGTCGGCGGCAGGTGGTTCGCCGACGGCGCGTTGGCGAACCCGACGGCGGACGCCGGGTAGCCGAACCACGCGATGAGCGCGCCGATCGCGGCCGCCGAGCCGAAGAGGACCGTCCACGCGCCCCAGACCCGGCCCCGCCGGAACCAGCCGCGCTGGTAGCCGATGCCGACCTGATGGCACAGCGGCCACACGAGGAACATGTTCAGCTGCCCGATGTCGTGCCGGCCGAACCCGAGGTGGAAGCGGTCGACGACGACGATGGCGAGCAGCATCGCGACCACGACCCACGCCCCGAAGCGGTCGTGCAGCCGCACCATGAAGGGGGCCACCAGGACGATCACCAGGTAGACGGAGATGAACCACAGCAGGAACATCAGCGTGCGGCTCAGCTCAGCCGCGACGTCGGGGTATCCCGCCCACGCGATCGCCGTGGCGATGACCGCGAAGAACGTGACGAAGAGCGTCAGCCCCCCGGTCAACCGGCGGCCGCGGTTGGCGAGGTAGTGCGAGAAGCCGGTGCCGCGCGAGACCATCTTGTCGACGATGAGCGCGTTGGCGAACCCGCCGCAGGCGAAGAACGCCGGCATGGACATCAGCAGCCAGGACAGCCCCCACACCCAGATCGGCGGCGCCCACATCTCGGCGCGGAGCGATCCCTCCGGCGTCAGCGACGCCTGGTAGATGAAGCCGTGGAAGACCACCACCACCGCGACCGACAGCACGCGCACCACGTCGACCGTGTGGTTGCGCCCCTCCTCGATGTGCACGTGGGAGATGATGCCACCCGGGGCCGGGTCAGCCGAGCAGCGGGCGCACGTGCAGGCCGACGTCCGGATCCACGAGGGCCTCCTGCGTTGCCGGAATGCCGCCGGCCAGCAGCTGCGCGGTCACGGGGACCGACCTCTTCACCAGGCCCAGCGCGATGGGGCCGAGTTCATGGTGCCGGGCCGCCGACCCGACGAATCCGACGGTCCGGCCGTCGAGCTCGAGCGCGTCGCCAGGCGCCGGCAGCGCCGACATCGAGCCGTCGAGATGCAGCTGCACCAGCCGGCGCGGCGGGCGGCCGAGCGTGTGCACCCGGGCGACCGTCTCCTGTCCGCGGTAGCAGCCCTTGTCGAGGTGCGTCCCCACGAGACCGATCTCGTTCGGGATGGTCCTGTGGTCGGTGTCGACGAAGATCCGCGGCACGCCCGCGGCGATGCGCATCGCCTCGAACGCCCACGTCCCGACGGTGTCGGCCAGCTCCGCCTGCGCGGGCAGGAACACGTCGAGCCCGCCCAGCTCGGAGTCCCGCACGCGCCAGGCCGGGTCCAGTTCCACCCGGTGGCCGGCCCAGGCCATCGTCAGGTCGGTGCGGATCTGCACGTCGACCCGCGTCGCGAACCGCATCCGCCCCAGGAAGTCGACCAGCTCCGCGGCCCGCCCCGGCTCGGTCCAGGCGAGGAAGGACGTGCCGTCGTCGACGCCGTGCAGCACATGCTCGATGTGGCCGGTCGGGGACAGGATGAGCGCCGTGGTGGACTCCCCCGGCCGCAGGCCGGTGAGGTGCTGCGTCGTCAGCGCGTGCAGCCACGTGAGGCGCTCCGGGCCCGTGACCTCGACGACCTCACGGTTGCCGAGCGCTACCACCCCGTCGCCCGCCGCCAGGGCGCGTGCCTCGGTCACCGGATTGCCGAAGTGCCAGGTGAGGCCGGCATCCACACCGGACTCCACCGCGACCGCCACGTCAGACCCGCTTGAGGCGGGCCCACATGTGGGGCCGGAGCTCGTGCTCGGTGGTGGCGCGGTCCAGGGCGTACATGAGGTCGCCCTCGACCTTGCCGTAGAGGCGCTGCCCGGCCGAGTGCCCGACCGCGGCGGTCTCCGTCCGGACGACGGCGTCGCTCAGCAGGTCGATCCGGGTCAACTGGATCTTGCCGATCAGCACCTCGGTCCAGCCCTCGGCGCTGGTCAGCAAGACCTCGAGCGACGCGTCCGCCTTGGGCCGCCAAAAGCCCGTCTCCATGCTGAGCGGCACCTGTCCGGCGCCGTCGGTCTCCAGCAGGAAGGTCTGCGAGGCGTAGTAGAGGTAGTCCCCACCGTTGTGGCTGAACTCGATGCGCTGCTCGAACTCGAAGGCGTTGCCCTCGTGGTCCGTCCCGTTGCCGGTGCCCTCCCACCGGCCGACCAGCCAGCCGAGCGCGGTCAGCGCGGGGTTCAGGCCCTCGGGCACCTCGATGTCAATGTTCACGCGTGTCTCCTCGAAGCTGTCGCCACAGGCCCGCCAAGGTGGACCACAGCGCCACCAGCGCCCCCACGCACACTGCCGCGGAGGCGACGATCAGCACCCACACCAGGACCGCGGCCATGCGGGCCAGTATACGAACCGGCCACAATGGGCCCATGCGCGTGGTGGTGACCAGGGTGGCGGAGGCGTCGGTGGAGGTCGACGGCGAGGTGGTCGGCCGGCTCAGGCGGCCCGGGCTGCTCGTGTTGGCCGGCGTAGGACACGACGACACGGCCGACGACGCCGCCGCGTTGGCCCGCAAGATCTGGGGCCTGCGGATCCTCGACGGCGAGCTCTCGGCCTCGGACGTCGGGGCCCCGCTGCTGGTCGTCAGCCAGTTCACGCTGTACGCGTCGACGAGGAAGGGGCGCCGCCCGTCGTGGAGCGGGGCCGCGCCCGGACATGTGGGCGAGCCACTGGTCGAGCAGCTCTGCCGCGACCTCGAGGCGCTGGGCGCGCACGTCGAGCGGGGGCGCTTCGGCGCACACATGCGCGTGGCGTCGGTCAACGACGGGCCGGTGACGATCCTCATCGACACCAAGGACTGGGACTGACTATCGGGCCGGGCCCAGGAACTCCAGCGAGCTGATGGAGACCGCGTCGGCCGACGCCGCTCCGGACCCCGGCACGGTCGCCTCGAGGATCTGGAACGTCACCTGGTCCGTCGTCACCTCCGGGAAGCGCACCTCCTGCGGGTTGCGGTCGTTGGCGACCAGCCCCTGGTCGAAGTAGGAGCCGTCGGCGAACGTCCACCGGATCCCGACGATGCGCCGCTCCGCCAGGTAGCGGTCGGTCCACACGGTGTTGCCGTTGACCAGCCGGAGCCCGACCAACGGGCGCGGCCCGGGGAACGTGAACGTGGCCGCCTCGTCGACGCCCCGGCCGCGGCAGCGCCAGATGGTCTCGTCGTCGCCGTCGATGAGCGCCTGGGCGTCGGCGTCGATTCCGCCCTCGACGCACCGCCCCTCGGCGGCGACCGCCCGGACCGCCGCGACGGGTCCGTCGTAGGGGGCCAGGGCGTCTGGCGAGGGCGTCGCGGTCGCGGAGGCGCTCGGCGAGGCCGGGGCGAGACCGGGCGACTGCGGCAGCGCGCCGGGCGCGAAGAGCCAGAACCGCCCCAGCGCGAACCCGAGGCCGACGGCCACGATCGCGATGGTCGCCACGGCACGCGGCGCGAGACCGTCGCGCACCTCGCCGGGCGCGACAGCCTTCACGGCCGCCGTGCCCGGGAGTGATGGCACCGCCGCGTCGCGGCGCACATCGTCGGACTCAGCAGCCGGCCGGAAGTATTCATCCGGAACGCGCTGCTCCATGCCGTCATGCTACAAGTCGTCGCGGATATCACCGGACGGGCTTGCGGCGATACCATGGGCACGGCCGACCGGTCTGGAAGGGAGGGTCCCCGCGTGAGCAACGTCCTGTTCGTCTCGGAGTCGGAGCCCCCCGCGGAACTCGGGCTCCTCAGCCACCACGTGGCACGGACGACCTCGGTGGCGCAGGCACTGGTGGACGCCGACGGCGTCGACGTGGTCATGGTGGACGGACGGACGGACCTGGCGGGCGCCCGCGCCTCGTGCCAGACCCTGGCCAAGAACGGCGGCACCCCGGTGCTGCTGCTCGTCGCGCCGACCGGGCTCGCCGTCCTCGCGCCGGACTGGGGGTTCACCGACTTCGTCGCGGCCGGCTGCGAGGCCGCCGAGCTGGACGCCCGCCTGCGGATCCTCGTCAAGGCCGGCTCGGACCCGGATGTGCTGGTCGCCGGCCCGATCCGCGTCGACGGCGCCGCCTACTCCGCGAGCGTCGACGGCACCCCCCTCGACCTCACCTACACGGAGTTCGAGCTCCTGCGCTACCTCATGCAGCATCCGGGCAGGGTCCTGTCGCGCGAGACCCTCGTCAGCCAGGTGTGGGGCTACGACTACTACGGCGGCACCCGCACCGTCGATGTCCACGTCCGCCGGCTGAGGGCGAAGTTGGGCCAGTACGACTACTACATCGGCACGGTGCGTAACGTGGGTTACCGGTTCGCGAGTGCCAGGGAGGCCCACCGTGCTGGTTAGTCTGACGACGTTGACGTCGACGATGCAGGAGGCGTTGCGCCGCCTGGTGGCCGAAATCACGGAGCACGACGGCGTGTCCCCCATCAACGAGTCCGCGTCGCTGGGCATCGATGGCCGCCGGGAGGCCGACTTCTTCTTCATGGGCCGCCGGTCGGATCCCTACGGCTTCGTCGTGTGCGACGAGCGCGACGGGACTCTGCTGCTGGGCGTGCACCCGAACCACCGGCACGAGGGTGTCGGCACCCGGCTGCTGGAGGAGGCCATCCGGTCCCACCCGGACTCGGCGGTCTGGGCCTTCGGGACCCTGCCCGGCGCGGCCTCGCTCGCGGAGCGGGTCGGCCTGTACCCGGTGCGGCGCCTGCTGCGCATGGAGAAGCCGCTCGTCGACGTCCCGGACCCGGAGACGCAGCGCCCCCAGGGCGCCGACGACGTCCGGATCGTCACCTACACGCCGGACCTGGCGGAGGCGATCGTCGCCGTGAACGCCGCCGCGTTCGCCGGCCACCCCGAGCAGGGCCGCCTCACCCTCGACGAGTTCCACGACCTGACCCGGCTCCCCTGGTTCGACCCGGCGGGGCTCTTCGTCGCGGTCCGAGGCGACGACGTCATCGGCTTCCACTGGACGAAGCGGCACGGCGGCCGGCTGGGCGAGGTCTACGTGCTGGCGGTCGCGCCGGAGCACGAGGGACGGGGCCTGGGCCGGTGGCTCCTGGCGCAGGGTCTGCACCACCTCGCGCAGCAGGGCGATGACCGGGTACAGCTCTACGTGGAGGGCGACCAGGACAGGGTCGTCGCGATGTACCAGAATGCGGGGTTCACGGTCGTCCAGACAGACACCAGTTACCGCGTCGAGAGGTGAGCCGAAGTGAGTGAGACCCCACTGCCCGTGGACCGCTACCTGGACCGGGAGATCTCCTGGCTCGAGTTCAACGACCGCGTGCTCGATCTCGCCCGCGACCGCGCCCGGGTGCCGCTCATCGAGCGGGCCAAGTTCCTGGCCATCTTCTCGTCCAACCTCGACGAATTCTTCATGGTGCGCATCGCCGGCCTCAAGCGGCGCATCGCCGCCGGCGTCGCGGTGCCGACGGTGACGGGCAAGATGCCCGGCGAGCTGCACGCCGAGCTGCTGCAGGAGGTCGCACGCCTCGTGTCCGAGCAGTCGCGCGTCTTCCAAGAGGTGATCCGGCCGGAGCTGGCCGCCGAGGGCATCGAGATCCTGCGCTGGGACCAGTTGACCGCGACCGAGAAGGACCGGATGCGTGCCCTGTTCGCGGAGCGCATCTTCCCCGTCCTCACGCCGCTGGCGGTCGACCCGTCACACCCCTTCCCCTACATCTCGGGGCTGTCGATCAACCTGGCCGTGCTGCTGAAGAACCCCCAGACCGGCGCCCGCCAGTTCGCCCGGGTCAAGGTGCCCCCGGTGCTGTCGCGGCTCGTGAAGCTGGCCGAGGGCCGGTTCCTGCCGCTGGAGGAGATCATCTCCCGGCACCTGGGACAGCTGTTCACCGGTATGCAGGTGCTGAGCCACACCACCTTCCGCGTGACCCGCAACGAGGACATCGAGGTGGAGGAAGACGACGCCGAGAACCTGCTGTTCGCCCTCGAGAAGGAGCTGCTCCGGCGCAAGGTCGGCCGGCCGCCCGTGCGGCTGGAGGTCGAGGAGGACATCGACGAGCGCATGCTCCACATGCTGATGTCCGAGCTGGATGTCAGCGAGAGCGAGGTCTTCCGGCTGGCCGCCCCGCTGGACCTGACCGGGCTCTTCTCGCTGGCCGACTCCCAGCGGGAAGACCTCAAGTACCCCAACTTCCTTCCCATCACCCATCCGGACCTGGCCGAGGTGGAGAGCGCGAGCCCCGCGGACATGTTCAAGGCGCTCAAGCTGCGCGACGTGCTGGTCCAGCACCCCTACGACTCCTTCGCCACCTCGGTACAGCGGTTCATCGAGCAGGCCGCGGCCGATCCGGCGGTGCTTGCCATCAAGCAGACGCTCTACCGCACCTCCGGCGATTCCCCGATCGTCGACGCGCTCATCGAGGCGGCCCAGGCCGGCAAGCAGGTGCTGGCCGTCGTGGAGATCAAGGCGCGCTTCGACGAGCAGAACAACATCGCGTGGGCCCGCAAGCTCGAGAAAGCCGGCGTGCACGTCGTCTACGGCATGCTCGGCCTCAAGACCCACTGCAAGCTCGCGCTCGTCGTGCGCGAGGAGGCCGACGGCCTGCGGCGCTACTGCCACATCGGCACCGGCAACTACAACCCGAAGACCGCCCGGCAGTACGAGGACATGGGCCTGCTGACGTCGAACCCGGTGATCACCGACGACGTGGCCCGCCTGTTCAACCACCTCTCGGGCATGACGCAGGAGACCAACTACCGGCGCCTGCTCGTCGCGCCGCACGGGATCCGCACCGGGCTCATCGAGTACATCCAGAAGGAGATCGCCAACCACCGCGCCGGCCGGCCCGCCGGGGTGCGGATCAAGGTGAACTCCCTGGTCGACGAGGCCCTCATAGACGCGCTCTACCGGGCCTCGCAGGCCGGGGTACCGGTCGACATCTGGGTGCGTGGCATCTGCACCATCCGTCCCGGCGTACCCGGGCTCAGCGACAACATCCGGGTCCGCTCCATCCTCGGCCGGTTCCTCGAGCACTCCCGCGTGTTCTGGTTCGCCGGCGGCGGCCGGCCCATCGTCGGCATCGGGTCGGCGGACATGATGCACCGCAACCTGGACCGCCGGGTCGAGGCCATCGTCGGCATCAGCAACCCCGCCCACGTCGCGCAGGTCGAGGAGCTCTTCGACATGGCGTTCGCGCCCGACACCGTGCATTGGGAGTTGGTCGATTCCCGGTGGACGGCGCACACCACCAGCCCCGACGGCGAGCCCCTGACCGACCTGCAGGAGACGCTGATCCAGCGCACCGCGGCCCGACGCGCGTCCCGATGAGCAGCCGCCCCAAGATCCGGGCCGCCGGAGCCGTCGTGCTGCGCGGCGGCGACGACGACCTCGAGGTCCTCATGATCCACCGCCCCTCCTACGGCGACTGGACCCTGCCGAAGGGCAAGGGGCACCCAGACGAGCTCGCCCCCCAGACCGCGGTGCGGGAGGTGCTCGAGGAGACCGGCGCCGTAGTGCACCTGGGGCTGCGGCTGCCGTCGATCAAGTACCAGCTCGCCAAGGGGCTCAAGACGGTGGCCTACTGGCGGGCCGAGGTGGTCGACCAGCACCCGCGGGAGTCCGACGACGAGGTCGACAAGGTCCGCTGGTTCCCCGTCGCCAAGGCCATGACCCGCCTCACCTACGCCGATGAGCGGCGCATCCTGTCGGCGGCGCTGCTCACGCCCCGCACCACGCCGTTGCTGCTCGTCCGCCATGCCAAGGCGATGCTGCGCAAGGACTGGTCCGGCCCGGACCAGGAGCGACGGTTGTCCGGGCGGGGCCGGCGGCAGGCCCGCGGCCTCGTGCCCCTGCTGGGGGCGTACGGCGTCGAACGCCTCGTCTCCTCCGCCTCGACGCGCTGCGTCCACACACTCAAGCCGTACGGGGAGGCCCGTGGCATCGCCGTCGAGACCGCCGACCTGCTGACGGAGGAGGAGGGCACCGTCCACCCCGACGACGTGACGGCCTACACGGCGAGGCTCTTCCGGGAGATCGAGGGTCCCACGGCCGTGTGCGGGCACCGCCCGGTCCTCCCCGCGATGTTCCGCGGCCTCGACCTGCCGGCCCGGCCGATGGTCGTCGGCGAGGTCATCGTCGTCCACCGGGACGAGGCCGGGGACAAGGTTGCCGTCGAGGTGCACAAGCCCACCGCGTGACGGGCCCAAACCGTGACGGCTACCCCAGCCGGCCCCCGCGCGGGCGAGAACTCGTCGGGCGTTCACCTGCTGTTCACCCAACGCGGACTGTCGCGTTACTTCGGGTGCCTACTGTCCGGTACAGGAACGCAGCTCCACCGCGTACCGGGCCCGTCGGCCCGCCACCCATCTCGGAAGGCACAACCCGAATGAAGATCCGTCTGACCGCTGCTCTCGGTCTGTCCGCCGCTCTCCTCCTCTCGGCCTGCGCCGCCAACGAGGACACCCCCGCTCCGGCCGACTCGGCCACCGGCTCCGCCGCCACCGACGGCTCGGCCCCCGCCTCGGACCTGCAGGGGACCATCTCCGGCAAGGGCTCCTCGGCGATGAACTCCGCGCAGACCACCTGGATCGCCAAGTTCCAGGAGGCCAACCCGGGTGTCACCGTCAACTACGCGCCCGACGGCTCCGGCGCCGGCCGCGAGGCCTTCATGAGCGGCGGCGTGGACTTCGCCGGCTCGGACCGCGCCTTCAAGCTCGACGAGAACGTCGCCGGGGCCTCCAGCCTCTGCGCCGACGACTCGATCGCGTACGACCTGCCGATCTACGTCTCCCCCATCGCCGTGATCTTCAACCTGGAGGGCGTCGAGGAGCTCAACCTCGATCCCGACACGCTGGCCGGCATCTTCAAGGGCGACATCACGAAGTGGAACGACCCGAAGATCGCCGCCCTGAACGAGGGCGTCGAGCTCCCGGACATGGACATCACCGCCGTCCACCGCTCGGACGACTCGGGCACCACCGAGAACTTCACCGACTACCTCAACAAGACCGCCCCGTCGGTCTGGGAGAACGAGGCCGACGGCGAGTGGACCTACGAGGGCGGTGAGGCGGCCAAGGGCACCTCAGGCGTCGTGGCCGCCGTCACCAACGGCACCGGCACCATCGGATACGCCGACGCCTCGCAGGCCGGCGAACTGTCGGTCGCGAAGATCGGCACGGACGGCAACTTCTTCGGCCCCACCGCCGAGGACGCCGCGAAGGCCGTCGACGGCTCCCCGATGGAGGACGGTCGTGACGCCAACGACCTGGCCATCGACCTCGACCGCGGCGCGGAGGGCTACGGCATCGTTCTCGTCGCCTACGCCATGGCGTGCGCCGAGTACGCCGACCCGGCCAAGGCCGAACTGGTCAAGGCCTACCTCGGCTACGTCGCCTCCGAGCAGGGCCAGAACGACGCCGCCGAGGGTGCGGGCTCCGCACCCCTGGCCGAGGGTCTCCGCGCGAAGGTGCTCGCTGCCATCGACAGCATCAAGTGACCGTAGGATCTAGCTGAACCCACACGAGTCGCGCCTCTCGTCCGCGGGAGGCGCGACTCGTGGGCTCAGGCCCCACCCCCTGAACCGGCCACCCCAGGAGAACCATGTCGACCACGGACGCGGAGGCGACCACGTCGCAGCCGAACGACACCACCGACGACCTCACCACCCTCCGGCACAGCAGGCGCCGCTTCGGCGACAAGGTCTTAAAGGGCATCTCGAGCGGGTCCGGCACGCTGATCCTCGTGATCCTGGCCGCCGTCGCCACGTTCCTGGTCGGCCTCTCGCTCCCGGCGCTCACCGCCGACGCCGAGGACCTGCAGTACGGCGAGTTCTGGAGCTACGCGCTCCCCTTCGCGTTCGGCACGGTGTGGGCGGCCACCCTGGCCATGGTGTTCGCCGTCCCCGTGGCCATCGGCATCGCGCTGTTCATCAGCCACTACGCCCCACGCCGGCTGGCCCAGGGCCTGGGCTACATCATCGACCTGCTCGCCGCCGTCCCGTCCGTCGTGTTCGGCCTCTGGGGCATCAACACCCTCGCCCCGATGATGCGCCCCCTCTACGTGTGGCTGGCGGACAACTTCGGCGAGCTCCCCGTGCTGGGCTGGTTCTTCACCGGACCGGTCTCCGGGACCGGACGCACGATCCTCACCGCCGCCCTGGTGCTGGCGGTCATGGTGCTGCCCATCATCACCGCCATCTCGCGCGAGGTCTTCCTGCAGACCCCCCGCCTCCACGAGGAGGCGTCCCTGGCGCTCGGTGCGACACGCTGGGAGATGATCCGTCAGGCCGTCCTGCCCTTCGGCACGCCCGGCATCGTCTCGGCGTGCATGCTGGGCCTGGGCCGCGCCCTCGGCGAGACGATGGCCATCGCCATGGTGCTCTCGCCCGCGGCCGTCATCCACTTCGAGCTCCTCACGCCGAGCAACCCCAACACCATCGCCGGCAACATCGCCCTGGCGTTCCCCGAGGCGTTCGGTCTCGGCATCAACCAGCTCATCGCGACGGGCCTCGTGCTGTTCATCATCACCCTCGCGGTGAACATGACCGCGCGCTGGGTCCTGTCCAGGCGCAAGGAATTCTCGGGAGCCAACTGATGTCCGTCACCACCTCGTCGTCCCTCCCCAGCGAGGCGCTCACTGCCGGCCAGCTGCCGAAGCACACCGCCCTCGCCATGCTCGTGGTCGCCGTGGCGATCACCGCAGGCGTCCTGGCCCTGTTCGGCGCAGCGGGCCCCGCGTCGATCATCATCGTCGGGGCGCTGCTCTTCCTCGTGGCGATGTTCGCGCTGTCCGGGGCCGTCGAGGGCATCCGCAAAGCCAAGGATCGCCTGGCGCGCTACGTCGTCACGGGGTTCTTCATCATCGCGCTGTTCCCTCTGGTGTCGCTGATCTGGCAGACGATCGCCAAGGGCCTCGAGCGCATGGACGCTCAGTTCTTCTCCTACTCCATGCGCAACGTGATCGGCGAAGGCGGCGGCGCCGTCCACGCGATCTGGGGCACGCTGATCGTTACCGGCATCGCGGGCCTCATCTCGGTGCCGATCGGGCTCTTCACGGCCATCTACCTCGTCGAGTACTCGGGCCGCGGCAGGCTGGCCGCCGCCATCAGGTTCTTCGTCGACGTCATGACCGGCATCCCCTCGATAGTGGCAGGCCTGTTCGCCTACACCCTGTTCAGCTTCGTCTTCGGTCCGGGCACCAACAGCGGTTTCGCCGGCGCCATCGCCTTGTCGGTGCTGATGATCCCGACGGTGGTCCGCTCGGTCGAAGAGATGCTTCGGCTCGTCCCCAACGAGTTGCGGGAAGCGTCCTACGCGCTGGGCGTCCCCAAGTGGCGCACCATCGCCAAGGTGGTCCTCCCCACCGCGCTGGCGGGCATCGTCACGGGCGTGGTGCTGTCCGTCGCCCGCGTCATCGGCGAGACGGCCCCGCTGCTCGTCACCGCCGGCATCACGTCGTCGCTCAACGTCAACCCGTTCGCGGATCCGATGGCGACGCTGCCGGTGTTCGTCTACTACCAGTACATCACCCCCGGCGTACCCCAGGATCCGTTCTACGCGCGAGCGTGGGCCGGCGCCCTCACGCTCATCCTCATCGTCATGGGCCTCAACGCGATCGGCCGACTCATCGCGTGGAAGTTCGCCCCCAAGACCGGCCGCTGATCAGGAGACCCCCACACCATGTCGAAGCGAATCGAGCTCAAGGACCTCAACATCTTCTACGGCAAGTTCCACGCCGTGAAGTCGGTCAACATGACCATCGAGCCCCGCGCGGTGACGGCCTTCATCGGCTCCTCGGGCTGCGGGAAGTCGACCGTGCTGCGCTCCATCAACCGCATGCACGAGGTCATCGACGGCGCCTACGTCGAGGGCCAGGTGCTGCTGGACGGCGTCGACCTCTACGACAAGGCCGTGGACCCGGTGCGGGTCCGCCGGCACATCGGGATGGTGTTCCAGCGGCCCAACCCCTTCCCCACCATGTCGATCCGCGAGAACATCCTCGCCGGGGTGCGCCTGAACAACACCAAGATCAGCCGCTCGGAGGCCGACGCGCTGGTCGAGCAGTCCCTGCGCGGCGCCAACCTGTGGAACGAGGTGAAGGACCGCCTCGACCGGCCGGGCTCCGGCCTGTCGGGCGGCCAGCAGCAGCGGCTCTGCATCGCCCGCGCGATCGCCGTCTCCCCCGACGTGCTCCTCATGGACGAGCCGTGCTCGGCCCTCGACCCCATCTCCACGCTCGCGATCGAGGATCTGATCAAGGAGCTGAAGGAGACCTACACCGTCGTCATCGTCACGCACAACATGCAGCAGGCGGCGCGGGTCTCGGACTCGACGGCGTTCTTCAACCTCAAGGCTCACGGCCAGCCCGGTGAACTGATCGAGTACGGCCCCACCGAGAAGATCTTCCACAACCCTGACCAGAAGGCCACCGAGGACTACATCACCGGCCGCTTCGGCTGACCCGTCTCAGGCGGGGTCGACGGCCCAGTAGGTGATCGGCTCGGCCGTCTTCCCGCAGCTCAGGGGCGCGGAGGCCCCGGTGTCGACCCGCGACACCCGCACCAGGGCCTCCCGATGCCCGTGCGTGACACGGATCCCGGAGCCCTCGTCGCGGCTCGCGAGCTCGGCCGGACGGGCGGGCCCGAACTGTTCCAAGGCCCACGCCTCGGCCGCCTGCCGCTCCGGGGGGAGGTGGCTGCGCCCGCGGTCCCGCGCGGCGCCGCCCGGCCACAGCAGCCCGACGCCGGCGTCCCGGTAGGCGGCCACGGCCTCCGCGGGGGTGAGGCGGCCGAGAACCTGGCCGGTGGGCAGCAGCAGCGCCGTCGGGGCGAACCGATGGCCACCCAGATGCGAGCACTCCCACAACGACTCGGGGCCGATGTCATCCTCCAGGTCGGCCAGCAGCGGGCGTCCCTCCAGCGCACAGCACTGATCGCGACGCGCGTGGCTGCACACGAGCAGCACCGGATCGGTCTCGAGCTCGGCCGGGGTGGGCATCCCGTCGGCGCGCCACCGGGCAAGCCAGTCCATCAGCTCCGCCGCCGTCGGCACCTCGAAGCGGGTCGCCCACCCGCCGTCGGTGAAGCCGCCCGAGACGAGCACGGTCAGTGGGTCCTGCCCGACGGTGTTGCGGGTGGCGCGGCGCAGCAGCAGCAGCCTGCCGCCCATCGCCTCGACGAGGGACTCGAGGCGCCCTCCGAGGGCCGGGTCGAGGGCTCGGGCGCTGGTGGCGGCCTTCGGACCCCAGGGGCCAGGTGTCTCCAGGCACACCCAGAAGTCGGCTCGCGCGGCGGTCCCCCACGCGGGCGGCCCCGCGGCGGCCCACAACACGGAACAGCGCGACATGTCCGCCAGCCTAGCCGCCGGACCGTGCCTGGGCGGCCGTGATCAGGGGCGTCAGGCGCAGTCGACGAGCCCAGCGGCGGCCTTGAGCCGCAGGACCCGGGTCGCCGATTCGGCGATGCGCTCGGCGAAGTCCTCGTCGTCGGCGGCCCGCTGTGCCGTGGCCTCGATCATGTCCGCCATCAGCCCCGGCGTGGCGTTGATGGCGAGGTCGCCCCCGGCGTCGAGGAACCGGACCGCGCGTTCGGCGGCCGGGATGCCGGCCACGGACCGCGCCGCGCCGAGGTCGTCGGCGATGACGACGCCGTCGAACCCGAGGTCGTCGCGCAGCAGGTCGGTGATGACCGTGTGGCTGAAGACGGCCTCCTGGTCAGGGTCGATCCTGCTGAACACCGCCGAGGACACCATCACGGAGTCGGCACCGGCGTCGATCCCGGCGCGGAAGGCATCCAGGCCCGCGTCGTCGCGGCCGGTCACGTCGTCGCGGGCCGCGCCGAAGTCCGTGTTCGTGTCGACCTTGCCCAGCCCCGGGAAGTGCTTCAGCGACGTGCGAATGCCCGCCGCGTCCATGCCCGAGACGTACTCAGCCACCTGCTCGCCGACGGCGCCCGCGTCGTTGCCGTAGTGGCGCGACAGCGCCCCGATGGGGGCGTTGCTCTCGACGAGGTCCGCCGGGACGACGTCGGCCACGGGCGCCAGGTTGTAGTGGATCCCGGCGCGTCGCAGCTGCTCGCCCCAGGTCTCCGCGGCCTCTCGCAGCTCGTCGCCGGGCATGGCGCCCTGGTCGACGGCGGTGGGGATGTCGTCGAACCCGGGCCCGCGGAGGCGCTGGACGCGCCCGCCCTCCTGGTCGACGGCGATCAGGAGCGGGAGGTCGGCGGTGCCGAGGCTGCCGAGCTCGGCGGTGAGCAGGCGGATGTCGTCGGCCCCGGAGCGGGTGTTCTCGAGGAGGACGACCGAGCCCACGCGCCCCTGCGTGATGGCGCGCCTGGTCGTCTCGTCGAGTCCGGCGGTGGACACCCCGACCATGAACAGCTGACCCACCTGGGCGGACAGGGGGAGCTCCTCGGCGACCTCGGCGCACTGTCGCGGGGCGGGGCTCTCCGCCGGCGCGGCGGCGGCCTGCGCCTCCGTCGCCTGCGCGGCGGCGGGGGCCACCCCCGAGTCGGCGGTGGGCGGGAGCGTCGGCGCCGGGGCGCAGCCGACCACGGCCACCGCCGCAACTGCGGGAGCCAGTGCCTGGAGGACCCGGCGCCTCACCGGTCGAGGTACACCGGGTGGTGGGCGTCGAGCAGGCCCAGGAGGGCGTTCTCGACGACCTCAGGCAGCGCAGGATGGATCCAGTACTGGCCGCGGGCCATCTGCGGGACCGGCAGATTGAAGCTCATGGCCTGGATCAGCGGCTGGATCAGCGACGGCGCCTGCGGCCCGATGATGTGGGCGCCCAGCAGATGCCAGGTGCCGGGGTCGGCCAGCAGTTTCACGAAGTGCCCCTCGTCCTCCAGCGCCCAGCCGTACGCCACGTCGGCGTACCGCTGCCGGGAGGCGACGTAGCGCACGCCCCAGGCCTTGAGCTGCTCCTCGGTGGCGCCGACCGACGCGATCTGCGGGTGGCTGAAGACGGCCTGCGGAACGTAGCGGTGGTCCGTCTCCACCGGATTGTCGGGGTAGAGCAGGTTGTGCTGCACGGTGCGCATCTCGGCGTTCGCGACGTGCTTGAGCAGGTAGTCCGAGGACACGTCGCCCATCGCCCAGATGCCGTCGACGTTCGTGCGCTGCTGGGCGTCCACGTGGATCTGGCCACCGGGCTTGACGTCGATGCCGGCCGCCGGCAGGTTCAGGGCGTCGGAGTTGCGCACGCGGCCCACGGCGAGCAGCACGGCGTCGGCGTAGTACTCGTACTCGATGCCGTTGCGGTCCCGGGTGATGACCGTCAGCTCGCCGCGCTGGTCCGTCTCCAGCGCCGCCAGCTCCTGGTTGAGCCGGACCCGGACACGGCCGGCGACCATGGACGCGTAGTGCTCGGCGATCTCGCGGTCGTGGTGCCGCAGCAGGACGTCGCTGCGGTTGACGAGCGTCACGTCGGTGCCGAGGGCGGAGAACACATGCGCGAACTCGGCCGCGATGTACCCCCCGCCGACGATGACGAGGCGTCGCGGCCGCTCGGCGATGCGCATGATGGTGTCAGAGGTGTAGACCTTGGCGGCGGCGTCCTCGATACCGGGCACCGCCAGGAGCCGCGGGCGGGAGCCGGTGGCGATGACGATCCGGTCCGCGCTGATCCGGTCGTCGCCCAGGGCGAGTTCCTTCGGCCCCGCGAAGGACGCCTCGGCGTGGAAGACCGTGACGTTGGCCGAGCGCTCGCGCCAGTCGAGGCCTCCGGCGGAGATCGGGTCGATGCGGCCGAAGATCCGGTCCCGGATGGCGCCCCAGTCAGAGCCGCGCAGATCGAGGTCGACTCCCAGGCGGGCCGCGTGGGCGGGCGACGCCGCCAGGTCCGCCGGGACGACGAACATCTTCGTCGGGATGCAGCCGCGGTTGAGGCACGTGCCGCCGAACACGGGGTCACGCTCGATGAGCGCCACGTCCCAGTCCGCGAAGCGTTCATCGATCAAGGAGTTGCCGGACCCGGACCCGATGACTGCCAGATCGAAATGCTGCATGGCGCCCATTGTTCCACTAACCCCTCCCCCGGGTCACAGCCGCAGCGCGCCGACGCCGGTCGCCTAAGCTTGCGCCCATGAATGGATCGTGGGCTGTCGTGACCGGGGCGTCGAGCGGGCTGGGTGTGGAGTTCGCCGAGCGGCTCGCCGCAGACGGCGCCAACGTCCTGCTGGTGGCCCGCCGGGCTGACCTCCTCGAGGCGGTCGCCGAGCGCGTCCGGAGCCACTTCGGGGTGCTCGCCGAGACCCACCCCGCCGACCTCACCGACCCCGCGCAACGCGCCGCACTCGTGAGCCGCATGGCGGAACTGGATGTCAGTCACCTCGTCAACAACGCGGGCTTCGGCACCATGGGCGCGTTCGCTGAGATCGAGCCGGAGCGGATGAGCCAGGAGATGGAACTCAACATGGTCGCTCTCACCGAGCTGACGCGCGCCGTGGTCCCGGGCATGGTCGCACGCGGGTCGGGCGCCATCATCCAGGTCGCGTCGACGGCGGCGTTCCAGCCCATCCCCACGATGGCCGTCTACGCAGCCACGAAGGCCTACGTCAAGCGCCTGGGCGTGGCGCTCTGGGAGGAGCTGCGGGAGACCGGGGTGCGCGTCGTCGTCATCTGCCCCGGCCCGACGGAGACCGAATTCTTCGCCACGGCGGGTGACGACGCGGTGATGCGCCGCCGCCGGACCCCCGCGCAGGTGGTGGAGACGACCATGCGGGCTTTGGCCGCCCACCGGCCGCTCGTCGTCGACGGCCTCCCGAACGCGGCCATGGCGCTCGCCACGCGGCTCGCGCCGGTGGCGCTCCAGGCCAGGCTGGCCCGCGTCGTCGCCTCGACCTAGTCGACCGTGACGGACTTGTTCTCCGCCCATGTGCCGGCGACGGCGGCGCGGATGTCGTAGCTGCCGTCGCTGAGTTGCACGCTCACGGACCAGACGCGCCACCCGTCGGCGTTGACCCCGGTCGAGGTCTGGGCGGACGTCTGCGCAACGACCGTGTCCGTGTCGATGTCGGTGATGGTCACGATCGGCTCGCCGATGTCCGGTTTGACCGTCCCGATGACGACGACCTGCCCGGCAGAGAGCTGGGCCGCGTTGCGCGGGGAGCTGATCCAGAGGCCGGGCATCGGTTCGATGCCGTCGCGCGTGAATCCCTCGTCCGACACGAAGGCCTCAGGCGGCGGGGCGCCGTCGGCCAGGAACTTGATCCGAAGCTGCGGGTCGCCGACGAGCTCCGAGGCGGTGTAGACCATCTGGTTGCGGGCGCGGTCGGCCTCGCCGGGCGTGGCCAGTTCGGCGTACGCGTCGGCGGAGAGGTCCACGGTGAGGGTGTCGCCGATGGTCTCGGTCGCGTTGAGCGTGCCGGGGCCCCACGCCGACTCGTAGTCCGGGTCCAACGGGGCCAGGGTGAGCAACGCCTCGAGCGCTCCGCTGACGAGGTTGCCCGTGGCGGGCAGGTCCCGCTGCTCCCGGTAGAGGCGGCCGTCCTGGCGCCCCACGTAGTAGAGCGGCACCCCGCGGACCTGCGCCGGGAGGGACCGCGGCGCCGCGGATGCCGTCGGAGCCGCCGACGGAGCGGGGCTCGAGACCTCGGGCACCGCCGTCGTCGGGCGGCTGACCGCGGCGAGCAGCAGGCCCGCCGCCACCGCCAGGACCGCCACGGCCGCCGCCGCGCGTGGGCCCACGCTGCGGCCGCGCTGCCGCGACAGCGCGCGCAGCTCGCCCTCGAGGGTCTCGGTCCCCGGGGACTGGACCGTGCGGGCGGCGGATCGGAGCGCGGCGGTCACCTCCTGGGACAGCGACTCGATGACGCCGGGCTGGCTACCGGCCGTGGGGTCGCCCACAGCGCGGCGTAGCGTCTCCAGCGCCGCCTCCAGCCGGAGGTTGCACGACCGCACGGACATACGCATGATGCCCGCCAGCTCCGGCCCGAACACCGACAGGTAGTGGCTGACGATGAGCAGCTCCGACGAGCGCGCCGGCATGGCGCTCAGGGCGGTGAGGATCTCTTGCTGCCGCGCCTCGGCGACGGCCGGCAGCCGGATCCCGGCCTGGGCGTCGCGAACAGCGCGGGCCAGGTGCACGACGTGCTCCTGCAGGAACTCGACGCGTTCGGCCGGGTCGATGAGCCGGTGGCCCCGCCGGTGCAGCGCCAGGAGCGCGCTGCGGACGATGCGGCCGGACTGGTGTTCGGCGTCGAGGAGCACGACGAGCCGGTGCAGGATCGGTCCCTGCTCCTCGTACAACAGGGCGAGCCAGTCGAGGTCCTCGTCGGACTCCATGGCTCAGATCCCCGCGTACGAGTGGAGGCCGCTGAACAGCAGGTTGACGCCGATGAAGTTGAACCAGAAGGTCACCAGCCCGATCAGGGCGATGATCGCGACGGGGCGGCCCCGCCAGCCCGCCGTCGCGCGGGCGTGCAGGTACGCCACGTACACGATCCAGGTGATGAAGGACCACGTCTCCTTCGGGTCCCAGTTCCAGAACCGCCCCCACGCGTACTGCGCCCAGATGGCGCCGGCCGCGATCGTGAAGGTCCACAGCGGCACCGCGAAGGCGTGCAGGCGGTAGGACACCAGATCCAGGGTGCGGGCCGATGGCAGCTTCGCCAGGTAGCCCGTCAGTGGCACCCCGCGCGACTCCGCCCGGCGTTCCGCGGCGTCGCGCGCCAGGTACAGCGCCGACGCCACCGCGCCGACGTTGAAGGCCGCGCCCGCGATCGCGGCGGCGACGATGTGGATGATGAACCACACGCTGTGCAGAGCCGGCACCAACGGCGACACCTCCACGTAGAACTGCGTGACGGCCACCCCGAGCCCGATCGAGTAGAGGAGGGTGAGTCCCAGACCCAGCCACCGCATGCCGAACCGGGCGACGGCCACGAGGTGGATGAGGACGGCGAAGGCGAGCGCCGAGGTGATGAACTCGTACATGTTGCCCCAGGGCGGACGCTCCGCCGCCACCCCGCGCAGCACGACGGCCGAGATGTGCAGCACCGCCGCGAGGACGGTGGCCGCGACGCCGAAGCGCCCCCACTGGTCCACGCGCAGCCGCTGCGCGTCCTCGGACCCGTCAGCCGGCCGCGCCGGGGCGAGCCCGCGGGCGGCGGACCACTCGAGCGCGTGCATGGCGAACGCGAGGAGGTAGCCGACGGTGGCATAGACCATCACGGTGTAGGACCACTCCGACAGCGTCATCTGCTCTCCTCCTCCGCGCCGCCCGGCGCGACCCCATTGTGCCCAGCGGGCGCGACGGAGGCCAAAAGCCCCGCGACCTCGTCCTCCAGACCGGTCGCCGCGTCGGCGCGGTCCAGGCCGCCGGCGGTGGCCTCGCCGTCGGTGACGCGGACGAAGAGTCGACGGGGACGCACGAACAGCGACACGCTCAGGCCGGCCAGCCCGACGGCCAGCGAGATGAGCGTCATGGCGTTGCCGGGGGTCTCGCTCACCTGCAGCTTCACCCAGCGCTGCCAGCCGTCGAAGCTGATGGAACCCAGGCCGTCGGGCAGGGTGAACCCGGCGCCGAGCAGCATCCGCGCCCGCAGCACCTCTCCCCCGTCGCCGGGGACCGGGGCCAGGCCAGCGGTGTTGAGCGTGTAGACGCTCTCCGGACGGCCCGTCTCCACGGCCGGGGGGCCGGACCAGGCGTTGAGGTACACCTCCGGGTTGAGGGCGTCGGGGAACACGGAGCGGGGCCCCGTCTCGTCCAACACTGCCGTCGGGAAGAAGAACGCCTCGAAGGCCAGGCGTTGCGGCCGGGCGTCGGGAACCTTGACCACCCCCACGGAGGAGAAGTTGCCATCCTGCGGCAGGAAGACCACCGGACCGCTGAAGGCCACGTCGCCGTTGCCGTCGCGGACCGTGAACGTCGGGGCGTAGCCGTGACCGATGAGGTTGACCTGCGTGCCGCCGGACGTCAGGACGGGCTCGTTGACCGTGAGGAGGACGTCGCGGGTGCCGGTGGCGTCGGTGACGGTGACGTCGGCGTCGAACTGCCGGGCGGCGCCGCGCTGGACCTCCCCGGTCTCGAAAGTGGCCCGGAACTCGGTGACGTCGAGGTCGAACGCCTCGAGGCGGTCGGTGTCGACGAGGGCGCCGGCGGTGAAGTCGTCGTACTGCGTGATGACGTTGGCGAACCCGCGACCCTCCACGACGACGACGCTGCCGTGATAACCCAGGAGATTGGACCAGGCCATGCCGATGAGCATGGCGATGAGCGACAGGTGGAACACGAGGTTGCCGGCCTCGCGCGAGTAGCCGCGCTCCGCCGAAACGCCGTCGGCGGAGCGGCGCGTCCGGTAGCGACGCGACCGCAGCCAGGCCTCCCCCGCGTCCAGGGCGTTCTCGGTCGTGGCATCCGTGCGCGCCGACGCCGACGCCGGCAGCCGGTCGATGCGGGCGGGCAGCGCCGGGGGCGGCTTGCGGACCGCGGTGGCGTACTTACCGAGGCGCGGCAGGATGCAGCCGATGAGCGAGACGAACAACAGCAGGTACACCGCCGAGAACGCCGGCGAGGTGTAGACGTCGTAGAAGCCGAGGGGCTCCAGGATCCCGTCCCAGAACGGGTTGTCGCGCTTGAAGTCCAGCACCGAGATCGGGGAGGCGCTGCGCTGCGGGATCATCGAGCCGGGGATCGTGGCCAGGGCCAGGAGGAACAGCAGGGCCAGCGCCGTCCGCATGGACGTCAGCTGGCCCCATGCCCAGCGCAGGAACTGCCCGGGGCCGAGCGCGCGCCCGGCGTCCTGGGCGGTCACAGGATGGTCCCGAAGTTCGCGGCCCACTGCCGCAGCACGCCGATGAGGGCGTCCCACCAGCCCACGACCATGGCCACGCCGACCAGGATCATCGCGATGCCGCCTGCCCGCTGCAGCGCCTGTCCGTGCCGACGCAGCCACTCAAGCCGGGGAGCGAGGCGGGTGAACGCGACCGCGAACGCGAGGAAGGGCAGCCCGAGCCCCAGGGCGTAGAAGAACGCGAGGATGCCGCCGCGCGCGGCGGAGCCCTCGTTGAGGGCCAGCGTGAGCACCACGGACAGCGCCGGGCCGATGCAGGGCGTCCAGCCAAGCCCGAACACCATGCCGAGCAGCGGCGAGGCCCACACGCCCATCCGTGGGGTGACGCTGGGCCGCCATCCGGTGGGGACCGGGAGCCAGCCGGCGAACCCCGCGCCCAGGACGGCGATGACGACGCCGAGGACGATCGTGATGGCCCGCGCGTTCGTCAGCAGCGCCGCCCCGACGCCGCCCAGCAGGGCGCCGGTCAGCACGAACACCACCGAGAACCCGAGGACGAAGCCCATCGTTCCACCGACCAGCGCGCGCCGCGGCCCGGTGCCGTCCGCGATCTGCGCGGCCCCGAGGCCGGACGCGTACGACAGGTACCCGGGGAGGAGCGGCAGCACACAAGGGGAGACGAAGGACACGAGCCCGGCGAGCATGGCCACCGGCACAGCCACGAGCATCGACGACGTCAGCGCAGCACCGGCCCACGACTCGAGGAGGATCACCGCACCGCCCCGACGTCGGCGAGGATGCCGCGCAGAGTCGAGGCGTCGACGGCGCCCAGCACGCGGGCGGCGACGTCGCCGTCGGCGTCGATGACGACGGTGCTCGGGATGGCCTTGGGCGGCAGCTGCGCGAACCCCAGGAGCAACTGCCCGTCGGGGTCGAAGATGCTGGGGTACGTGATGCCGAACGCGCGCTCGAACGCCAGCGCCGGCGCCGCATCCAGGTCGCGCGTGTTGACGCCGAGGAAGGCCACGTCCTCGCCGAGTTCCGCGTGCGCCGCCACGAGTTCGGGCGCCTCGGCGCGGCACGGCGCGCACCAGGAGCCCCAGACGTTGACCACGACCGGGCGGCCCGCGAAGTCGGCCGTCGAGATCTGGGCACCGTCGAGGGTCTCCCCGGCCAAGACCGGCGCGGGGCGGCGGTCACCGTCGGGAATGATCGTCACGGTTCCGTCCCCGCCCTGGAAGCCGACCTGATCCGTGGCGGCCGGGGCACCGCAGGCGGTGAGGACCAGCGCGGCCGCGCACACGGCGGCGGCGACCCTCACGTGCCGACCTTGAACCGGCGGCCTCTCGCCGCGGGAAGGAGGTCGGCGACCGGCTCTGCGTAGTCGACGGCGGTGATGACGCCGTCGCGGACGGTGAAGCTCGTGACGGAGCACAGGGTGCAGCGACGGCGGCGCGGGTCGTGCGCCAGGGGCCTGCCCTCGGCGGCGCTGCGCGCGATCCAGATCGGGAGCTGGTGGCTCACCACGAGCGCCTGCCCACCGGGACCGGCGGCGACGGCGGCGTCGCGGATCGCGGCGTGCATGCGCTCCGCGACCTCCTTGTACGGCTCCCCCCAGCTCGGCAGCAGCGGGTTGCGCATGTGCCAGAACATGCGCGGGTCGCGCAGCGCCTTGTTGGACCCGCCGAAGACCTTTCCCTCGAACCGGTTGTCGGCCTCGATGACCCGCTCGTCGGTGGTGATCTCCAGGTGCGGATGGAGCCGGGCCGTGGGCGCGAGGGTCTCCTGCGCGCGCTGCAGGGGTGAGCAGCGCAGATGCGTGAGGGGAACGTCACGCCAGTGTTCGGCCATCCGGTCCGCCATCTGGCGGCCGAGGTCCGACAGGCCGAAGCCGGGGAGGCGCCCGTACAGCACCCCGCCAGGGTTCTCCACCTGGCCGTGTCTCATGACGTGCACTTGAGTCGGGTCCACCACGCGCTCCAGACTAGACGCTCGGGTCGACGGGCTTGCGCCGCTTGCGACGCTTGCGCTGTGACGGCTTGGTGACCGGGAGGCCGGCGGCCACCTGGTCTGCCCGCCTGCGGTCCGCGAACCGGGCCAGGGACTCGGCGAGCGACTCGAAGGTGGGCGCGTCGGCGACGACGTCGACGCGGAGTCCGTGCATCTCGCAGGCCGCGGCGGTGGCGGGGCCGATGGCGGCGACAACCGTGGCGGCGTGCGGTTTGCCCGCGATGCCGATCATGTTGCGCACCGCGGTGGCCGAGGTGAACACCACCGCGTCGTACATGCCGGTCTTGATGTCGTCGCGGACCTCGGGCGGCGGCGGGGCGGCCCGGACGGTGCGGTAGGCCGTGACCTCCTCGACGTCCCAGCCCAGGCGGCCGAGGCCCACGAGGAGCGGCTCCACGGCCACGTCGGCCGAGGGAACGAGCACGCGGTCCAGCGGGTCGATGAGGTTGTCGTACGCGGGGAACTCGGTGGCCAGCGCGCCCGTGGTGTTCTCCACCACCGGCGTGAGGTCCGCCACGAGGCCGAGGCGCGCGAGGGCCTCCACCGTGCCGCGCCCCACGGCGGCGAGGCTGATGCCCGACAGCGCGCGCGAGTCCAGGCCGTACTCGGCCAGCCGGTCGGCGATCGCGGTCACGGCGTGCGGCGAGGTGAACACCACCCACAGGTAGCGGCCGTCGACCAGCCCACGCACCGCCTTCTCCATGGCCTGTTCGGTCCGGGGCGGCTCGATGGACATGGTGGCGACCAGTTCGGTGGTGGCGCCGTAGTGGCTCAGTTCCTCGACGAGCGGGCCGAGGTCGTCCTTGGTGCGCGGCGCGATGATCCGCCAGTCGAAGAGGGGCTTGCCCTCGAACCAGGCGAGACGCTGGCGGCGGGAGTCCTCAATGCCGGGTCCGACGATGAAGTAGCACTCCCCCGCGTCGGCCACGTCCACGTCGGCCCAGCTGACGACCTCGCTGACCTGGGCCGTGGTGCCGACGCCGACCATGCTGAGGCAGGTGCCGGTGAGCCCGTAGCGGAGGGCCGCCTGGGTCGCGACCTCGTGCGAGAGGGCGCCCCGGGTCCGGACCACGAGGGTCTCGGCGGACGGCCAGGCGTCGATCCCGGGGACCTCGCGCGTGGCGTCCAGCGCGGCGAACGCGGCGGTCGCTGTCACTCCCCCGAAGGACAGTGCCGCGCTCCAGCGCGTGACGCCGGGCACGACGTTGGCGCGGATCCCCGCGGCGGCCAGGACCTCGGGCAGCACCCCACCGGCGTCGGCGTCGGTGAAGTAGTCGCCGGCGTGCAGCCGCACCACCTTGCGCCCGCGCGCGACCGCGCCGAGGATGTCTGCCACCTCGTCGTCGCTGCCCGACGGCTTGATCTCAGCGTGCGCGGGGGCCAGCGCCCTGACCTGCTCCACGTCGGCACCGGGGTCGACGATGATGAGGTCCGCGAAGCGCATGGCGCGCGACCCCGACAGCGTGAGCAGCCCGAGGTCTCCCGGACCGGACCCGACGAACGTGACCGACCCGCCCGACGGTTCGAATTCCGGCGGGGTGGCCGGTGAGGTGGGTTCCAGAGGCTGGGTCACTGCGGGTTTCCGTTCAGGGCTGGTCGGCGAGAGCCGGTGTCCACTCGACTGGCATATCCCGTGGGGCCGGCGAGGCCAGCGCCGCACGCAGTGCCGATTCGTCGACGACCCAGTAGCTCAGCAGCCGCTGATCGACGAACGTGACCGGCACGTGATCGGTGTATCCGGCCCGGAGCGCCGCGTCGGTGTCGACGTCGACGGCGCGCCAGGCCACCCCCAGGTCCTCGCACGTGGTGCGGACGACCGACTCGGCCTCCACACACAGGTGGCAGCCCGCGCGGGTCAGCAGGAGGACCCTGGAGGGTCGGGTCACTACTTGCCGGCGCGACGACGCTGAATGCGGGTGCGCTTCAGCAGCTTGCGGTGCTTCTTCTTGGCCATGCGCTTGCGGCGCTTCTTGATGACAGAGCCCACTGTTCGCCTTTCCTCACCGGGAAGACCCGGATGGTACGTGTACGTCCGGCCGTGAAGCGGCCAGACTCTGAATCTTAACTGTTCGCGGTGGGGATCGACCAATCCCTCATCGCGACATCTCGCGTCCGCGCTCCGCGCACGCCTCGACGGCGGCCAGGAACGCGGCCCTGACGCCCCGCTCGTCGAGTTCCCGCAGCGCCGCCGCGGTGGTCCCGGCCGGTGAGGTGACCTGCTCGCGCAGCGCCGCCGCCGGGGTGCCGGTGGCGAGCAGCGCGGCGGAACCGACGAACGTCTGGACGACCAGCTCGGTGGCCTCGGCGCGGGTCAGCCCCTGGTGCACGCCGCCCTCGATCATGGCGTCGGCAATATAGAAGAGGTACGCGGGTCCCGATCCGGACAGGGCCGTGAGCGCGTCGATCTGCTTCTCAGCAATGACGACGCTGCGCCCGACGGCGTCCATCAGCCCGCGCACGGTGTCGACCTGATCCGCGGAGGCCGCGGTCCCGGGCACGATGCCCGCCATGCCCTGCCCGACGAGGGCGGGGGTGTTGGGCATGACCCGGACCACCGCGGTGCCCTCGGGCAGCGCCGCCTCCAGCTGGGCCACCGGGGTGCCGGCCGCGATCGACACGATCAGCGGCGCGGCGCCTGCCAACCCGCCCGCCAGCTCGCCGAGCACGCCGGCGATCTGATGCGGTTTCACGGCCAGCACGACCACGTCGGACCGCGCCGCCTCCGCGAGGTCGACCGCGCGCACGCCGTGGCGGGCCTGGATCGCGTCGGCGCGCTCACGCACGGGCTCCACGACGGCGAGGTCCGCCGGCGCGTGCCCGGCGCCGAGCCAGCCGGTGAGCAGCGCCTCGCCCATCGCGCCGGCGCCGACCAGGGTCAGCCTCATCGGACGAGCAGTTCGGCGATCTGGATGGCGTTGAGCGCGGCACCCTTGCGGAGGTTGTCGTTGCTGATGAACAGCACGAGCCCTCGCTCGCCCTCGACGCTGCGGTCCTGGCGGATGCGCCCGACGAACGACGGGTCCTGGCCGGCGGCCTGCAGCGGGGTGGGGACGTCGGCCAGCCGCACGCCGGGGGCGCCGTCGAGCGCCGCGCGGGCCTGCTGGGGGGTGATGTCGCGCGAGAACCGGGCGTGCACCGAGAGCGAGTGCCCCGAGAAGACGGGCACCCGCACGCACGTGCCGGCGACGAGCAGCTCCGGAAGGTGGAGGATCTTGCGCGACTCGTTGCGCAGCTTCTTCTCCTCGTCGGTCTCGCCCTCGCCGTCGTCGACGATGCTCCCGGCGAGCGCGACGACGTTGTAGGCGATCGGCGCCACGTACGGGGCGATGTCCGCCGGCTGGAAGGCGGACCCGTCGTGGGCCAGGACCCGCGGGTCCTCGATCTGGCCCAGCTGCGTCGCGAGCGCCTCGACGCCCTTGATGCCCGAGCCGGAGACGGCTTGGAAGGTGGTGACCTGCAGGGCCTCGAGCCCCGCGAGGTCGTGCAGAACCTTCAGCACGGGCATGGCGGCCATGGTGGTGCAGTTGGGGTTCGCGATGATGCCCAGCTCGGCGCGGGCGACGTCCTCGGGGTTGACCTCGGACACCACCAGCGGGACACGCTCGTCCATGCGCCACGCCGACGAGTTGTCGACGACGGTCGCCCCGGCGTCGGCCACCCGCGGCGCCCACTGCTTCGACGTCGAGCCGCCGGCGGAGAACAGGGCGACATCCAGACCGGCGAAGTCCGCCTTCTCGATGTCCTCGACGGTGATCTCCGCGCCGCGCCACGGCAGCGTCGTGCCGGCCGACCGCGCCGAGGCGAAGTACCGGATCTCGTCAACGGGGTAATCGCGCTCCTCCAGAAGGCGGCGCATCACGCCGCCGACCTGCCCGGTCGCGCCAAAGACTCCAACTCGCATGCGGCGCAGTCTACGCGGCGGGCCGGGGGTAGTGTTCGACGCGTCCCACCCCCCGCAGGAGGCCCGCATGCGTCAGGTGCCCCAACCCCATCCGTCCCGGATCACCCCCTTCGCCGGCAGCGACGTGGTGGTCGGCGTCACCCCGGACCAGCCCGAGGTCGTGGTCCTGACGGCGGCGTCGCTCGCCCAGGCGCAGGGTGGCACTCTCTACTGCGCGTACGTAGATCCGGCCCGGGTGGTCGAGCACGAGTTCCCGGACGGGACGGTCCGCCACAGCGACCTCAACCCGGATCTCGCCGACGAGGACCAGTGGAGAGCGCGCGAGGCGGACCTGACCGCCGCGATCCGCGACCTGCTGGCGGGCTCCCCGGTCCCGTGGCGGTTCCGCTACCTCGCCGGCCGCCCCGACCGCGCGCTGACCCACCTGGCGCGGGCGGTCGACGCGGCGGTGATCGTCGTCGGCACGAGGCGGCCCGGCGCGTCGGGCCGGTGGCACGAGTTGCTGGAGGGCGCCGTCGGGACGCATCTGGCGCACCACCAGCACCGGCCCGTCCTCGTCGTGCCAACGGCCGTGGTCGACTGGAAGACCCCGCTGGAATGGCACTGAGCGGCCGCCCGGCGCACCTCGACCCTCGGCGCGTCGCGCTGGTCGCGGCCGGCGGCACCATCGGGGCCGGGCTCCGTTCGGCGATCGGCAGCGTGACCGGAGGCTCCCCGCTGGGGATCCCCTGGCCGACGCTGGCGATCAACGTCGCGGGCGCGCTGGCCCTCGGTCTGCTGGTCGAGGTGCTGGCCGCGACCGTCCGCGAGCCTCGCCGGCGCCAGTCGCTGCAGCTCGCGCTGGGCACCGGGCTGCTCGGCGGCTTCACCACGTACAGTGCCTTCGCGGTCGAGACCGCCACCCTCGCCGCCCACCGGCCCGCCCTGGCGGTGGGCTACGCCGGCGGCAGCCTCGTGCTGGGCTACCTGGCCGCGGCCGCGGGCATGTGGCTCGGGCGGCGCCTCCCCGGGGGGCGGCCGTGACGTGGCTGTGGGTGGCGCTGGCCGGTGGGCTGGGCGCCGCGGCCCGCTACGTGACCGACGGATTGCTCTCGGCGCGCGGCCCCCGCGGGTTCCCCATCGCGACCCTGACGATCAACGTGCTTGGATCGTTCGGCCTGGGGCTGGTGGCCGGCGCCCTCGAGGTGGGGACGCTCCGCGCGGTGCTGGGCACCGGGTTCCTGGGCGGCTTCACCACGTTCAGCACGGCCAGCGTCGAGCTGGTGCGCGTAGTCCGCTCGGGCCGACCGTGGATGGCCGTCACCCTGGCGCTCGCCATGCTGGCGCTCGCCCTCGCGGCCGCCGTCGGTGGGCTCACCCTGGGCGCGGGGCTGTGAGGCTTCAGGAGAACCAGGCCGTGACCACGGGCAGCAGCGGGGCCCCGAGGAACGCCGCGATGTCGAGCAGCGAATGCGTGATGACCAGCGGCATCACCCGGCGGATCCGCAGATAGAGCCAGCCGAACACGAGCCCCATGACGAGGTTGCCGAGGAAGCCGCCGAATCCCTGGTAGAGGTGGTAGCCGCCGCGGATGAACGCGCTGACGACGACGATGACCCACATGCGGCCACCGGTCTGGGTCCAGCGCGTGAAGAGGTAGCCGATCATGAGCACCTCCTCCAGCACCCCGTTCATGATCGCGCGCAGTACGAGCACGGGCACGGTCCACCAGGCGGCGGCGAGGTTCGCCGTGCTCACCTGCGTGTTGATGCCCAGCTCGACGGCGGCGAGGTAGAACGCGAGCCCGGCCACCCCGATGACCGCGAAGACACCGACTCCCCACCCCAGGTCGAACCCGGGGCGCCGCAGGTCGAAGCCCATGACGCGGAACGGGCCCTCGTCCGGGCGGCGCTGCGTCGCCAGCAGATGCAGCGCGAGCACGACCGGGATCAGCGGGAACGTCAGCCACGCCAGCTGGTAGGCCAGGTCGAGCCATGGCCGGTCCGGCGTGGCGCTGGTGTTGATGGCCGTGGTCTGCTGGTTGAGCGGGGTCGGGCGCGTCAGCTTCTCGATGATCGACAGCACGGCGTAGACGGCCGACTGCCCCAGCGACAGCAGCAGCACGATGCCGATCTCGGCGCGGAGCCGACGGTCTCCCACCCTCATCGCTTGTCGGCGATGGCGCGCAGGTAGCTGAACAGGGTCCGCGGGCGGGCCGCGATGCGTGTGGTGAGGTACTCGAACCACGCAGGACCGAACGGGACGTACGTGCGGGACCGGTAGCCGATGTCGGCCAGGCGGCGCTGCTCGAGCGGGCGCACGCCGTAGAACATCTGGAACTCGAACTCGTCCGCCCCGACCGCGTTGCGGCGGGCGAGGTCCTGCGCGATGGCCACGAGCGTCGGGTCGTGCGAGGCCAGCATCGCGTACCCGCCGTGCTCCATGACGGTGCGCAGGCAGCGGACCAGAGCCCGCGACTTCTCCTGCTCCGAGTCGTACCCGGCGCCCGGGGGCACGGGGTAGGAACCGACGCACACGCGCACCCGGGCTCCTTCGGCGGCGACCGCGGCCGCCTCCCGTTCGGAGCGCCGGATGTCCGCCGGGAGCGTCAGGCCGATCCGGTCGCAGTGCTCGCGCGCGTCGCGCCACAGCCGCAGCGTCGCGTCGTACTCCTCGGTGCCCTGCATCTCCAGGGTGACGACGGCGCCCGCGTCGCGGGTGACCGCGCAGAGGTCCTCGAGGCGCGCCCGCGCACCTGCGGCGTCCACCCGGAGCCCGAGCGACGACGGCTTCACCGAGACCTCGACCCCACGGGCGGTCTCACCCAGCGCCGCGACGGTGTCGATGAGCATGCCGGTGGTCTCGGTCTCCGCATCCGAGCGGGGCAGATAGGCCAGGGACACCAGCAGCCCCTGGCCGGTGAGCGTCCGCGCGACCTCGACGGCATCGGGGATGCCCTCCCCCGCGACGTACGCGCGGGCGAAGTCCTCGGCGGCGCCAGACCCCACGGCGGCGCCCTGCACCCGGCGGGAGCGGATGAATCCGCGCACCGCGGTGTTAAGACGCGACATCTGCCCTCCTCGCTGCGCCCTTGGCGATGACGGAGCGGATGGTGGCCAGCGAGTCGCCCAGCAGTTCCTCGCGCTCGTGGCGGGAACGGGCGCGCCGCGTGGACACCTCGAGCACCATGTGGCCCGTGAAGCCGGAGACCGTCACCTCCTCGACGACCTGCCACGCCGCCTGGTCCCCCTCACCGGGCAGGAGGTGCTCGTCCTTGAGGGAACCGCGGCCGTCGGTGAGGTGCACGTGCGCCAGCCGGTCCCCCCAGGCGTGGACCAGGTCGAGGGCCTGGCGCTGCGCCGTCGACGCGTGGCTGAGGTCCAGCGTCAGGTGGTCGTAGTCGTACGGGGTGGGGTCCCAGCCGGGCAGGTACGCCTGGAAGTGCCCGGCGGGGGTGCGCCACGGGTACATGTTCTCGACGGCGAACGTCACGTCCATCTCGTCGTTGAGCCGCTTGATGCCGGCCACGAACTCGGCGCCGTACTCGCGTTGCCACCGGAACGGGGGGTGCACCACGACCGTGTCGCCGCCCAGCCGGCTGACCGCCTCCCCGGAGCGGCGCAGCTTCTCCCACGGGTCCGATCCCCAGGTGGTCTGGGTGACCAGGAGGGTCGGCGCGTGCACGGACAGCACCGGGACCCCGTGGTAGCTGGAGAGCTTCTCGACCGCGTCGATGTCGATCGACAGCCCATCGACGCCCACCATCAGTTCGACGCCGTCATAGCCCAGGCCCGCGGCGAGTTCGAACGCGCTGGAGGATGCCTCGGGGTAGACCGAGGTGGTCGACAGGAGGACCTTCGACGTGGACACACGGTCACCCTACCCGCCTCGCCCGGTGCGTCCCCCGCTGCCAGGCCGATTAGTGGTTTCGGGCTTGTCGGGGCGAGAATGTGGCCATGCACGTCGACCATCTGATCTTCGCGACCGGCCCCGACGGCCTCAAGGCAGAGGCAGCCCGGCTGGCCGACGCTCTGGGCACCGACTTCAAGGATGGCGGCTTCCACCCGCGGTTCGGCACCCGGAACCACATCATCCCCCTGGCGGACGCCCGCTACATCGAAGTGGTCGAGGTCCTCGACCACCCCGCCGCCGACAAGGCCGCGTTCGGCCAGGCCGTGCGTGCCCGCTCCGAGATGGGCGGCGGCTGGATGGGCTGGGTCGTCAGCGTCCCCGACATCACGCCGTTCGAGCAGCGGCTGGAGCGCGCAGCCGTCCCCGGCCTGCGGCACTTCCCGGACGGTCGGCGCCTCGAGTGGGTGCAGATCGGCATCCGCGGCCTCATCGCCGACCCGCAGCTGCCCTACTTCCTGGAGTGGAAGTCCGACGAGTCGCTTCGGCCCGCCGCGCTGCGCGGTGACGTCCGGCTGACCCAGGTGCAGATCTCCGGGTCCGCGGACCGGCTGTCGGAGTGGCTGGCCGCCCCCGTCGCCGACGAGATCGACGGGGTCCACCTCGACCTCGTGGCGCCGCACGGCACGCCCGGCATTTCCAACGTCACCTTCGAATCGCCGACCCGGGGCACCGTCACCATCTAGGACTGTCCGACCCTCCGCCTAAGCTCACCCCGTGGCGAAGAAACAGGACACCTACCACTGCACCGAGTGCGGTTGGACGAGCGCGCGCTGGGTCGGCCGCTGCGCCGAGTGCCAGGCGTGGGGCACCGTCGTCGAGCGCGGCGCGCCGAAGCTGCGGCAGGTGTCGTCGTCGGTGCCCACCGACGCGGCCGTGCCCATCTCACAGGTCCCCACCGACACGGCCGTCCGGCGCCTGACGACCATCGCCGAACTCGACCGCGTCCTGGGCGACGGACTGGTGCCCGGCGCGGTCGTGCTGCTGGCCGGGGAGCCGGGCGTCGGGAAGTCCACGCTGCTGCTCGACGTCGCGGCGAAGTGGGCCCGCTCCGGGCAGACCACGCTGTACATCTCCGGCGAGGAGTCCGCCTCGCAGGTGCGGCTTCGCGCGGAGCGCACGGGCGCCGTCGACGATGCGCTGTACCTGGCGTCGGAGACGGACCTCGGCACGGTGCTGGGTCACATCGAGACCGTCAAGCCGAGCCTCCTGGTGCTGGACTCCGTGCAGACGGTCGCCACGGCGGAGGCGGACGGCGCCCCCGGCGGCCCGGCCCAGGTCCGCGAGGTCACCGGCGCCATCGCCCGCGTCGCCAAGCGCGAGGACATGGCCGCCATCATCGTCGGCCACGTCACCAAGGACGGCTCCATCGCCGGCCCGCGGACGCTGGAACACCTCGTCGACGTGGTGCTCACCTTTGAGGGGGACCGGCACTCGGGCTTCCGGATGGTGCGCGCCACCAAGAACCGCTTCGGCCCCGCCGACGAGGTGGGGTGCTTCGAGATGAGCGAGACCGGGATCGTCGAGGTCCCGGACCCGTCGGGGCTGTTCACGACGGCGCACTCGGAGCCCACGCCCGGCACCTGCGTCACGGTGACGATGGAGGGCAGGCGGCCGCTGCTGGCGGAGATCCAGGCCTTGGTGGCGCCGTCGCCGTACCAGTCCTCGCCGCGGCGCACCACGCACGGGCTCGACACGTCGCGCATCGCGATGGTGTTGGCGGTGTTGGAGCGCAAGGCCCGCCTGCCTCTCTCCCAGCACGACGTGTACGTGTCGACGGTGGGCGGCGCCCGGGTGACGGACCCCTCGGTGGACCTGGCGGCCGCCGTCGCCATCGCGTCGGCGGCGCTGGACCGGCAGCATCCGCGGCGCCTGCTGGCCCTCGGCGAGGTGGGCCTCGCGGGCGACCTGCGCCGGGTGCCAGGCGTGGAGCGTCGCCTGGCGGAGGCGGCCCGGCTCGGCTTCGAGCTGGCACTGGTGCCGACGGGCTCGCGCGACGTGACCGTCAAGGTCCCGCGCCTGGGCGGGCTGCGCGTCGTGGAGGTGCCGTCGCTGGCCGACGCGCTGGGCGTGCTGGACCTGCGTCGCGGCGGTCAGTGACGTTGGAGGCGCTGCGCATCGGCGAGGTGGCCCGCCGCACGGGCCTCACGCAGCGCACGCTGCGGCACTACGACGAGTTGGGGCTGCTCGTGCCGAGCGATCGGTCCGGCGCCGACTACCGCCTCTACTCCCACGACGACCTGGTGCGGTTGCTGGCGATCCAGCATCTCAAGTCGCTGGGGCTGTCGCTGGCCGAGGTGCGCGACGCCTTGGACGCGCCGGGCGGGGACGCGGCGTCTCTGCTGCGGCGCCACGCCGAGGACGTCGAGCGGCGCATCGTCGCCGAGCAGGAGTTGCTGGCCCGCCTGCGGTCGCTGGCCAGGGCGGCCGAGGCCGGATGGGACGAGGTTCTGGACGCCATCGCCTTGAGCGAGCGGCTCCGCCATCCGGAGCCCGCCGTCCGCTTCCGCGCGGCGCTCACGGGCCACGCGACCGCTCCTTTCGACGACCTGGTGGAACTGCTGCGCTCGGATCCCGAGCCCGGGGTCCGGGAGGCGGCCACCTGGGCCCTCACGCAGCAGCCCGATGGGGCGGTGGACCGGTTGAACCAGGCGCTCGCCACCGGCGACGACCAGTCCCGCCACGCCCTGGCGCACGTCCTGGGCAAGCTGCGGGACCCGGCGGCCGTGCCGCTGCTGGCCCGGCTGCTGCGCGACGAGGCAGTGGAGGTGGCGGCGAAGGCCGCCTTCGGCCTCGGCCAGATCGGCGGGGCCGGCGCCGTCGACGCCCTGATGGGGGCGCTGGGCGACGCGCGCTCGCTGGTGCGCGACGAGGTCGCGGCCGCCCTGGCGCGCGTGGACGGGGCGGACGAGCCGCTGCTCGCCGCCGTGACGGATCCGGCGCCGACGGTCCGCTCGCTGGCCGCGGAGGTGCTGGGGCTCCGCGCGTCACCCGGGAGCGGGCCGGCCCTCGCCGGGCTGCTGCACGACCCGGACCGCGAGGTCCGGTTCGCGGCGCTGATGGCCCTGGGCCAGATCCCGGGCGACGCGGCCGGGCGCGCCATCGAGGGCGAGGTCGATTCCCCCGACGAGCACACCCGGCTGCTGGCCCGCCGCCTGGTGGCGGACCGTCAGGCCTTCGCGGCCCCGCGGGCCCGGAACGCGCGGGCCACCTGAGCGACGACCGGGTCGCCGGCGGCGGCCAGGCGCTCGAGCGCACCCGCGGCCGCCTCGGGCAGCTGGCCGAGGGCCGACACGGCCGCCAGGCGGACCTCCGCGTCGACGTCGGCAGCCGCGCCCTCCAGGGCCTCCACCGCCGCGTCGGCGTCCGGCTCGCCGATGTGGCCCAGCGCCTCGGCCGCATGGGCCCGCACCTCGGCATCGCCGTCGCTCAGCGCGACGACGAGGACGGGAACGGCCGCCGCGCCCAGGCGGTGCATCGCCGTGGTGAGCGCGTCGCGCTGCAGCGCCTCCCCGTCGCCGAGCCGGGCCGCGAGCGCGTCGGCCGCCTCGGGCCGGCCCGTGTTGGCCACGGCGCGGTAGGCCTTGATGGCCACGTCCGGGTGCTCGTCGGCGACGAGCGGTCGCAGGTCCTCGAAGTGCGCCGGGTCGCCGATCTTGCTGAGGACGTGGGCGGCCGTGCGGCGATCGGACGGATCGCTGCTGGTGAGCATGGCCAGCAGGTCGTCGGCCGCCTCGTCGGCGTGCTGCACCAGCGCCCAGGTGAGGTCCTCGCGGATGCAGGAGTCTCGCTCCACGCGCAGGCGCCCGACCAGCGCGGGGCTGATCGCGGGATCCGCGGCGGCTCCGAGCGCGAGCGCGGCCTGCCGCCGTGCGCTGCCGTCGTCGTGGGACAGGGTCTGGATGAGGGTCGTGACATCGGTCATGTCGACGACGCTAAACCTTGACGTCGCGGCAGGGTCAAGTCGCGCGGCGGGCGGGTCCGCTCGCCCCCGCGGCGCCACGGCAGAGTCGCACTGGGCTAGCGTGGTGCCCAGAAGCGATCACCGAGGAGAACGATGCCCGACGTCGCCATGATGACCCAGTTGGGTGGCCTGCTGATCCGGCACCTCAAGGCCTTCAACACCGACGCGTCCCCGCTGCCCGGGGAGACACCCGACGAGGCGGAGACCGAGGACGCCGAGCAGTTCACCGACGCGCTGGAGAAGCTGGGCCCCACCTTCATCAAGTTCGGGCAGCTGCTGTCAACCAGACAGGACCTGTTGCCGCCGGCGTACACCGAGGCCCTCTCCCGGCTACAGGACGACGTCGAGCCGGTGCCGAGCGAGGAGATCCGCGCCCGGATCGAGGAGTCGCTGGGCGCCACCGTCGGCACGCTGTTTCGTGAGTTCGACGACTCGCCACTCGCGTCGGCTTCGCTGGCGCAGGCGCACCGGGCGGTGACCCGCAACGGCCGCGACGTCGTCGTCAAGGTACTCAGGCCGGGGGTTCGCGACCAGGTGAAGAGCGACCTCGAGTCGCTGTCGGAGCTCGCGGACTTCGCGGACGCCAACACGCCCATCGGGCCCCGGCTGGGCGCGGCCCGCATGCTGGCGCAGTTCCGTCGGTCGATGGCCGACGAGCTCGACTACCGCAAGGAGGCCGCAAACCTGGACCTGTTCGGCGAGCTCGTGCGCGACGAACCCGACCTGCTGGTCCCGTCCTACATCGCCGACTACTCCAGCGACGACGTGCTGACCCTCGAGTTCGTGCCGGGGAAGAAGATCACCGACGTCGGGCCGCTGGCCATGCTGGACGTCGACGGGCAGCGCCTGGCCGCCGCGCTGTTCCGGTTCATGCTGGGGGCGATGCTCGTCGACGGCATCCTGCATGCGGACCCGCACCCGGGCAACCTCTTCCTGACGCCCGACCACCGGGTGGCGATCCTCGACGTCGGCATGGTGGTGCGGCTGCCCAGCCGGCTGCGCAGCGCCCTGGTCAAGCTCCTGGTGGGGATCGGCGACGGCGACGGCGAGGGCGTGGCGACCATCCTCGCCGCCATGGGCCACCCCACCGAGGACTACGACGCGGCCGCCTTCCGCGACGAGGTCTCCCACCTCGTGTCCTCGACGCTGTCGATGGGCGCCGACCTGCAGGCGGGCAGTGTGCTCATGCAGCTGGCGAGGCTCTCCGGCACGCACGGGCTGCGGCCGCCCGCGGAGATGACGCTCATCGCCAAGGCGCTGCTCAACCTCGACCAGGCCACGCAGCACCTCGACCCGGCCTTCACGCCGCTGGAGGCCATCCGTGACAACCTGCCCACGATCCTGGCGGCCGGACTCACGCCCTCGGCCGGGCAGGCGCTGCTCGGCACGATCGAGGGCAAGGAGTTCCTCGAGCGTCTCCCCCGCCGCGCGAACCGCGTGCTCGACGCCCTCACGGAGGGCGAGCTCGCGTTCAAGATCGACGCGTTCGACGAGTCGCGGGCCCTCATGGTGCTGCAACAGGTGGCCAACCGGCTGGCGACGGCGGTGATCCTCGCGGCCGTCACCGTCGCGGCGGCGCTGCTGATGGTGGCCGACGTCGGGCCGCGGTTCCTCGGATACCCGGCGCTGGGGATGGTGTTCTTCCTCATCGCGGCCGTCGGCGGCCTGTGGATGGTGGCGCGCATCATGTGGCACGACCGGCCGTTCCGGCGCACCGTCAAGCGGCAGGAGCGGCGCGCCCGCCTCTCGGACGACGCGACGCGGCGCTAGCGCCCATACACTGGGCTGAACCCAGGGGGAGGTGTCGGTGCCCAAGTCGACCGTACGTCGCTATCTGAAGCTGCTCGCGCCCGGTACGCCCCTGCGCGCGGGCATCGACCGGATCCTCCACGGCGGCACGGGGGCCCTCGTGGTGCTGGGCAACAACAATCGGGTCCAACAGGTCTCCTCCGGCGGGTTCCAGATCGGCGTCGAGTGCACCGAGCAGGCACTACGGGAACTCGCGAAACTCGACGGCGCCATCATTCTGTCCTCCGACCTCAGCCGGATCGTGGCCGCGGGCGTGCACCTGGTCCCGGCCGGCGACCTGCCGACCGCCGAGACCGGGACGCGACACCGCTCCGCCGACCGCACGGCCCAGGCCGCCGGTGTTCCCGTGCTCACGGTGTCGGCGTCGATGTCGACGATCTCGCTGTTCATCGACGGTCGGCGGCACGCCGTCGAGACGGTGCCTCAGGTCATCAGCCGGGCCAACCAGACGCTGGCGACGCTGTCGCGCGTCGTCACGCGGCTGAGCGACCTCATGGACCAGTTCACCGCCCTGGAGCTAGGCGAGCAGGTGACGCTGCGCGACCTCACCCACGTCGTGCACCGGCTGGAGCTGACCCGCCGGCTCTCGGCCGAGATGCAGTTCCACGCCGACGTGCTGGGCGTCGAGGGACGCATGGTGGCCATGCAGCACGCGGAGCTGGCCTCGGCCTTCGACGGCGTGGCCGAACTGCTGACGGAGGACTACGCCGCCAACCTGGAGGACCCGGCGGAGTTCGACCTCACCCGACTGCACAACTTCGCCCCCGAGGAACTGTTCGCCGCCCAGCTCGTGGCGCAGCGGTTGGGTTTCGGCGGCAACGCCAACCTGGAACAGGGGCTCACCACCCGCGGGATCCGGCTGCTGACCAAGGTGGGGCGGCTGCCGTCGCCGCTGGTCACCCGCCTCGTCGAGCGCTTCTCGCTGCAGGAACTCTTCGGAGCCTCGGTGGCGGACCTCATGGAGGTCGAGGGCATCGGGCCGCTGCGCGCCCGGCAGATCCGCGACGCGATGCTGCGGATCGCCGAGACCAACTGACCGGGCTCCGGACCCCGCCGCGATGGCGGGTGGGCCGGGTATAGGCTTGCGCCGAACACAGGGGAGCGCCACAGGGGCGCTGAGAGTGCGGGCACACCGCAGACCCTCGAACCTGACCCGGTTAGCACCGGCGTAGGGAGTGGGAATTCTCCTCGGCATGCGCCGAGCCTGTCGAAAGGAGAATCAGCATGGATCGACCCGTCCGGACCCTCGCCGCCGTCGCGGCCGCCCTGGCGCTCGCCGCATGCGGCAGCGGCACACCGGCGGCCAGCCCGTCGCCCGACGGCTCATCGGCGCCGACCGAGACCGACACCCTCACCGTCTTCACCCACGACGCCTTCACGCTGCCTGAGGAACTCACCGAGCGCTTCGCCGACGAGACGGGCTACGAGGTCACCTACACCACGCCCGGGGACGCCGGCGCGCTGGTCAACCAGCTCATCCTCACCAAGGACTCGCCGCTGGCCGACGTCGTCGTGGGCATCGACAACACCTTCAGCTCGCGCGCCGCCGACGAGGGGGTCCTGAGCCCCTACGTCTCCCCCGCCGCCGCGGAGGTCCCCGCCGAGTTCCAGGCGCCCGACCTGACGCCCGTCGACTACGGCGACGTGTGCATCAACGCCGACACGACCTGGTTCGCCGAGCAAGGCATCCCCGTCCCCGCGACGCTCGACGACCTGACCAAGCCCGAGTACCGCGACCTGCTGGTCGTCACGAACCCCGCGTCGTCGTCGCCGGGGCTGGCGTTCCTCATCGCGACGGTCGGCGCCAAGGGCGACGGCTGGCTGGACTACTGGGCGCAACTGAAGGACAACGGCGTGAAGGTCGCGGCCGGTTGGACCGAGGCCTACTACACCGACTTCTCCGGCGGCGGCGGCGAGGGACCGCGCCCGCTGGTCCTGTCCTACGCGACGTCCCCGGCGTTCACCGTCGAGGGCGACGAGTCGTCGACGACGGCGCTGCTCGACACCTGCTTCCGGCAAGTCGAGTACGCGGGCGTCGTGGCGGGCGCCGAGAACGAGGTGGGGGCCCGGAAGTTCATCGACTTCCTCCTCAGCCCGGAGGTCCAAGCCGCCGCGCCCGAGAACCTCTACATGTTCCCCGTGCTGCCCGGCACCGCCCTGCCCGAGGTCTGGGCGCGGTTCGCCGTCCTGCCCGAGGAGCCGATCGAGGTGCCGCAGGAGCGCATCGGCGCCGAGCGCGACGAGTGGATCCGGGCGTGGACCGACGCCATGAGCTGACCCGGCTCGGGTGGCGGACGGGCTGGGCGGTCGCGGCCGCCGTACCCGCCGCCTTCCTCGTCGTGTTCTTCGCGTGGCCGGCCGCCGCCCTGGTCGCCCGCGGCTTCCACGACGGGTCGGGGTGGACGCTCGACGGGGCCGCCGCCGTCCTGCGGTCGCCGCGGACGTGGCAGGCACTCGGGTTCACGCTCGGCGCAGCGACGGCGTCGACGGTGGCGTGCCTGGCGCTCGGTCTGCCCGGCGCGGCGCTGCTGTTCCGCCGGCGCTTCGCCGGGCGCGACGCGCTCCGCGCGCTCGTGACCATCCCGTTCGTCCTGCCCACCGTGGTGGTGGGCGTCGCGTTCGGGGCGTTGCTCCGTTCCGACGGGCCGCTCGGCTGGACGGGCCTCGACGGCACCCCCGTCGCCATCCTCGCCGCGATGGTGTTCTTCAACTACTCGGTCGTGGTCCGCACCGTCGGCACGTTCTGGGCCAGGCTCGATCCCCGGCTCGCCGACGCTGCGGCCACACTCGGCGCCGCGCCGTCGCGGGTGTTCCGCACCGTGACCCTACCGACCCTCGCGCCGGCCGTGCTGTCGTCGGGCTCGCTGGTCTTCCTGTTCAGCGCCTCCTCCTACGGCATCGTCATGGTCCTCGGCCAGACGCGCTACCGCACGATCGAGACGGAGATCTGGTTCCTCACCACCCAGCTGCTCGATCTGCCGGGCGCAGCGGCCCTCTCGGTGGCCCAGCTGGTCATCGTCTCGGTCCTGCTGTGGCTGAGCGGGCGGGCCCAGTCGTCGCTGACCCGCGCGCTGCGGCTGCAGCCCGACGTCGCCGCCGCCCGGCCCCTCGCGGCGTGGCGCGACTGGCCGCTCGTCGCCGTCACCGGGGTGGTCGTGCTCGGGCTGCTCGGCCTGCCGCTGGCGACCCTGATGTGGCGGGCGATCGCCCCAGGGGGGTCGCCGTCGCTGGACAACTTCCTGCTGCTGGGCGGCGACACCGGCCTCGGCGCCGGCGTGGGCGAGGCGCTGCGCACGTCGCTGGTCACCGCGACGGCCGCCACGGCGATCGCCGTCAGCCTCGGAGTCCTCGTGGCGCTCGTCACGTCGCGGAGACCCCGGCGCAGGGGTGCCCGCCACGCCCTGGCCACCCTGGAAGGGCTCTTCCTGCTGCCCCTGGGCGTGAGCGCCGTCACTGTCGGGTTCGGCTATCTCATCACCCTCAACCGGCCGCCCCTCGACCTGCGCTCGAGCATCGTGCTGATCCCCATCGCGCAGGCGGTGGTCGCGCTCCCGCTGGTGGTGCGCACGCTGCTGCCCACCCTGCGGGCGCTCGACCCGCGACAACTGGAGGCGGCCGCGACGCTCGGCTCGAGCCCGCTGCAGGTGCTGCGCCGGATCGAGCTGCCGCACCTCGCGCGTGGCCTGGGGCTCGCCGTCGGCTTCGCGTTCGCGACGTCGCTGGGCGAGTTCGGCGCAACGTCCTTCCTCGCCCGCCCCGACAACCCGACCCTGCCCGTCCTCATCTTCCGCGCCTTCGGCCGCCCCGGCGCCGACAACTACGGCATCGCGCTGGCCGCGTCCGTGGTGCTGGCAGGATTGGCCGGGATCACGATGGCGCTCGCCGAACGCGTGCGCCCCAAGGAGGTGGCCACATGGTGAGCGGGCTCGAGGTGTCCGACGCGGTGGTGCGCTACGGCTCGGTGACGGCCGTCGACGGCGTCACCCTCGCCGTCCCGCCGGGCCGCGTCGTCGCGCTGTTGGGCCCCTCCGGGTCGGGCAAGTCGACTCTGCTGCGTGCGGTCGCCGGGCTGGAGCCCCTCGCCTCCGGCAGCATCCGGTGGGACGGTGAGGATCTCGCCGACGTCAAGGTGCATCGGCGCAACTTCGGGCTCGTGTTCCAGGACGCCCAGCTGTTCCCCACCATGACCGTGGGCCGCAACATCGCGTACGGGCTGAGCCGCTGGGACCGGGCGGCGCAGCGGACCAGGGTCGCGGAGATGCTGGAGCTGGTGGGGCTGCCCGGGTTCGAGGACCGCCGCGCGACGGAACTCTCCGGCGGGCAGGCGCAGCGGATCGCGCTGGCGCGCTCGCTGGCGCCGTCGCCGCGGGCGCTCCTCCTGGACGAGCCGCTCTCGGCCCTGGACACCGGGCTGCGCCGCCGGCTGGCGGAGGACCTGGCGCGCATCCTCCGGGAGACCCACACCACCGCCATCCACGTCACCCACGACCATCAGGAGGCGTTCACCGTCGCGGACACGGTCGCGGTGCTGCAGGAGGGTCGTCTGCTGCAGATCGACGACCCGGACGCGCTGCGCCGCACGCCGTCGAGCAAGGACGTCGCGGCATTCCTGGGGTTCCGGGCCTTCGTGACGCACCAGCAGGCACACGAGCTGGGCTGGTCCGGCACGCTGCCCGTCGGTGCGGTGCTGGGGATCGGGCCGAGTTCGCTGGTGCTCGACGACACCGGCGTCGAGGTGCCGGTCGTCGACCAGGGCTACACCGTCGAGGACGTCGAGATCGGCGTGCGGCTGCCGGACGGGCAGCGCGCCGTCGTGTCCGCGCCCGAGCGGGTGGAGGGTCCCACCGTGCGGGTGCGGCTGATCGGCGGCGCGGTCACGCCCGCCTGAGGGGCGCCGGCAGCGACACGAATAGCAGCCCTACTCCGCGATCGGGCCGCTCAGGGAGTCCGAGCCACGAGTTCGACGGCGTGTCGTGCCGGGGTGGCGGCGCGGGGCGGACGCGGCGGAAGCGGCCCAGGCGGCGGCGACACGCTGCGCCACGGTCACGGCGCTGCCTGCGGCGACGACCCCCAAAGCCAGCGTCAGGACCCACAGCGGGGCTCCGAGGTCGACGGCGACCGCCGCCACCCCTGCGACGACCAGCCGATCGGCGCGCTCGAAGATGCCCACCGACGCGTCCCAGCCCTCAGCCTCGGCGCGCGCCCGCGCGTAGGACACCACGAAGCCCAGGACGAGCGCGGCGAGCGCGCACCACAGGGTGGCGACGTCGCGGCCCGCGGCCCAGACCGCCAGGGCCGCGAACACCGCGCCGTCGGCGATGCGGTCCATGGTTGAGTCGATGAACGCCCCGAACCGCGTCTGCCTGCCACCGGCACGCGCCATGGTCCCGTCCAGGCCGTCGGCCAGCAGGAACACCCCCACGACGGCGAAGCCGGCGATCCACTCGCCCCGCGGCAGGAACCACAACGCAGCCAGGACCACCCCGAGCGTCCCCGCGAACGTCACGGCGGTCGGCGAGAGCCCGATCCGCAACAGGAATCGGGCCAGGGGGGTCAGGGCGCGTCCATACGCGCCACGCAGAAACGACAGCACCTCACCACCCTAGCCAGCTGCACCGGCGGTCAGGCGACGGCCCGCCGAAGTGACGCTACGGTGATCCGGTGGCCCGACAGCGTTTCCCTGCCTCCGTCTATGACAACGGCGACGAACCCGACGCACGGTTCTCGCTGGCCAACGAGCGGACCTTCCTCGCCTGGATCAGGACCTCGCTGGCCCTCCTCGCGGCCGGCATCGCGCTCGAGGTACTGGGGCTCGACCTGCACGACGCGTTCCGCATCGCCGCCTCGGTCGTGCTCATGCTGACCGGCATCGCCGCCGCGCCGCTGGCGTGGTGGGGATGGGCCCGCTACGAGCGCGCGCTGCGGCTCTACAGCCCGCTGCCGGCGTCGCTGTTCGCCCTGCCGGTCACGCTGGCGGTCAGCGTGAGCGGGATCCTGGTCGTCCTGGGATTCCTGTTCCGGTGACCGACCGTCCGGCCGATCCCGGCCTCCAACCGGAGCGCACCGGGCTGGCGTGGCAGCGCACCGCGCTGTCCCTGGGCGGCGGCGCCCTGGTCTACTCGCGGATCGCCGCGCCGACGGTGGAGAACTGGGCCTGGCTGCTCGCCGGCCTCGGCCTGCTGGCCGCCCTGGTCATCGGGGTGTGGGGCCGGCGCCGCTACGACTACACGCACCGCACGCTGACCCGCGGCGGGCGCATCCTGGCCGACGGCCTGCTGCCCGCCGTGGTGGCGGGCACGGTGGCCGCGGCCGGCATCGTCGTGCTCGTGCTGTCGCTCCTCGCGCTCTGACCCCAGAGCCCGGGAACGCGACGACGGGGCGGCCCCGTGGGACCGCCCCGTCGACATCGGGTTCAGGAGGCCTGGCCACCCTCGCCGTCGGAGGCCGGCTCGAACTCCGGCAGCTCCGCCTTGGCGACGCCGGTGAACTTGAACGGCAGCTCCGCGCCCTCATCGGCCACATCGACCTGGACGATCTGTCCCGGCTGCAGATCCCCGAACAGGATCTTCTCGGCCAGGATGTCCTCGATGTCGCGCTGCAGGGCACGGCGCAGCGGCCGGGCCCCGAGCACCGGGTCGAACCCGCGCTTGGCGATGAGGGTCTTCGCGGCCGGCGTGAGCTCGATGCCCATGTCCTTGTCCTTCAACCGCGACTCGATCTGCGCCACCATGAGGTCGACGATGCGCTCGATGTCGGCCTGCGACAACTGGTGGAACACGACGATCTCGTCGACGCGGTTGAGGAACTCGGGACGGAAGTGCTGCTTCAGCTCATCCGACACCTTCGCCTTCATCTTCTCGTAGCTCGACTCGGCGTCTCCGGCCCGGGAGAATCCGAGATTGACGCTCTTGGAGATGTCCCGGGAACCGAGGTTGGTCGTCATGACAATGACGGTGTTCTTGAAATCGACCACCCGGCCCTGAGCATCCGTGAGGCGACCCTCGTCGAGAATCTGCAACAGCGAATTGAAGATGTCAGGGTGGGCCTTTTCGATCTCGTCGAACAACACCACGGAGAACGGCTTGCGTCGCACCTTCTCAGTGAGCTGGCCGCCCTCCTCGTAGCCGACGTATCCGGGCGGCGAACCGAACATCCGCGACGCGGTGTGTTTCTCCGAGTATTCGCTCATGTCGAGAGTGATGAGCGCGTCCTCGTCGCCGAACAGGAACTCCGTCAGCGCCTTGGTCAGCTCGGTCTTTCCGACGCCGGACGGGCCGGCGAAGATGAACGAGCCGCTGGGGCGCTTCGGGTCCTTGAGACCGGCCCGGGTGCGGCGGATCGAGCGGGACAACGCCTTGACCGCGTCCTCCTGGCCGATGTAGCGCTTGCCCAGTTCCTCCTCCATGCGCAGGAGCCGCTGGGACTCCTCCTCCGTGAGCTTGAACACGGGGATGCCGGTGGAGCCGGACAGCACGACGGCGATCTCCTCCTCGCCGACCACGGCCGGGAGGTCGGAGTCGCCCTGCTTCCAGGCCTCCTCGCGCTCGGCGCGCAGTGCCCGGAGGCGCTGCTCCTCGTCGCGGAGCCGTGCCGCGCGCTCAAAGTCCTGCGCGTCGATGGCGGCGTCCTTCTCGAGCTTGTTCGCCGCGATGGCCTCGTCGAACTCCCGCAGGTCCGGCGGAGCCGTCATGCGCTGGATCCGCAGCCGGGCGCCGGCCTCGTCGATCAGGTCGATCGCCTTGTCCGGAAGGAAGCGGTCCTGGATGTAGCGGTCCGCCAGCGTGGCCGCCGCGACGAGAGCCTCGTCAGTGATGGTGATGCGGTGGTGCGCCTCATACCGGTCCCGAAGGCCCTTGAGGATGTCGACCGTCAGCGCCACCGACGGCTCCGCCACCTGGATGGGTTGGAACCGCCGCTCGAGCGCGGCGTCCTTCTCGATGTGCTTGCGGTACTCGTCCAGCGTCGTGGCGCCGATGGTCTGCAGCTCACCGCGCGCCAGCATGGGCTTGAGGATGGAGGCGGCGTCGATGGCCCCCTCCGCGGCGCCGGCGCCGACGAGCGTGTGGATCTCGTCGATGAACAGCATGATGTCGCCGCGGGTCTTGATCTCCTTGAGGACCTTCTTGAGGCGCTCCTCGAAATCACCGCGGTAGCGGGAACCGGCCACGAGGGCGCCGAGATCCAGCGTGTAGATCTGCTTGTCGCGCAGCGTCTCGGGCACGTCGCCGCGCACGATGGCCTGCGACAGGCCCTCCACGACGGCCGTCTTGCCCACGCCGGGCTCGCCGATCAGCACCGGGTTGTTCTTGGTGCGGCGGCTCAGCACCGTCATGACGCGCTCGATCTCGTGGGTGCGTCCGATGACCGGATCGAGCTGGTTCTCCCGCGCCGCCTGCGTGAGGTTGCGGCCGAACTGATCCAGGATCTGCGAGCTGCCCTTCTCGGGCCCCGCCTCAGGAGCCCCGGACATCGAGGCCTCGCGGCCCTGGTAGCCCGTGATGAGCTGCAGCACGGTGTTGCGGACCCGGTTGAGGTCCGCGCCGAGCTTGATGAGCACCTGAGCGGCCACGCCCTCGCCCTCACGGATGAGGCCGAGGAGGATGTGCTCGGTGCCGATGTAGTTGTGGTTCATCTGCAGCGCCTCGCGCAGCGAGAGCTCGAGAACCTTCTTCGCGCGCGGCGTGAAGGGGATGTGCCCCGTCGGCACCTGCTGCCCCTGGCCAATGATTTCCTCGACCTGCTCACGCACCGCCTCCAGGGCGATGCCCAGCGACTCGAGGGCCTTGGCGGCCACGCCCTCGCCCTCGTGGATGAGCCCGAGCAGGATGTGCTCGGTGCCGATGAAGTTGTGATTGAGCAGCTTCGCCTCGTCCTGCGCCAGGACGATCACGCGCCGGGCGCGGTCCGTGAACCGTTCGAACATGAAAACTTCCCTCCTGTTGTCCGGCGACGCGCGCCGGGCAACCGCTTCTAGCTTACTAACGAAGCGAAGGGACCGAATGCTCCGTGGTTCACCCCCCGCGAACGCACGCCCGGCGAGCGGTCAGTGAGCCGCTTCGTAGGCGGCGATGACGTCGGCGGGGATGCGGCCCCGGTCCGACACCTTGCGGCCGTTCTCCCTCGCCCACTCGCGGACCGCGTTGTTGTCCGACTTGCGGGACGCGGGCTTGCGGGCGGCGCCGGCCTTGCGGCCGGCCTTGGTGGCCTTCTCGATGAAGGGCGCCAGGGCGCTCTCCAGCTTCGCGGCGTTCTTCTCGGTCAGGTCGATGGTGTAGGAATCGCGGCCGAGCGAGAACTCGATCGTGCGTGCGTCGGGCGACCCGTCGATATCATCGACGAGAAACACGCGAACTTGGCGTGCCATAGTGTCCTCCTGGGGGTAGGGATTTCTCCGCTGAGATTACCGCTGTCCGGGGAATCCGCAAAAGGGGTCGGCATTGTCGAATATGCAGCAATTCAGCATCGGTGGGCTCATTCTGCCCGACCACACCGGTATTTCGCTGGGGTATCGGCACCCCACCTCCGCCGGAATGGTGCGGGTGGTGGTGGAGACAGAGGCCGGAGTCATCCGGAGCGCCGACGTCACGTCCGGATATGGGCATCGGGCTGCCGAGAAATTATTCGAGGTCCGCGATTACCGCTCCATGATCATGCTCGGCGACCGCCACGACTGGCTCGCCGCATTCAGCGGTGAATTGAGCCTGACCCTCACGGTGGAAAATGCGATGCGGCTCACTCCCCCACCGCGGGCCACCGTGCTGCGGACACTCCTGGCGGAACTGGCACGCATCCACAGCCACCTGTCCTTCCTCAGCCACCTCGCCGACGGGGACGCCGCGGCCCGCCTCTGGCAGGTCGTGGACCGGCTGCGCGACGCCATGCTCGGGTGGAGCGGCAACCGGGTCCACCCCATGCTCAACCGCGTCGGCGGCCTGGCCGCCGACGCCCCGGAGGGCTGGCTGGACCACCTGGACGACCTGCTTGACGACGCGTCCCGGGTATCGGCGGACCTACGCGCCACCCTCGCCGGCACGAGCCGCTACTCGGGTCTGGCCGTCCTGGACGCCCGGACGTGTCTCGGCTACGGGCTGAGCGGACCCGTCGCGCGCGCGGCAGGCCTGGACCTTGACCGCCGGGCGGGCGGCTACTGCGCCTACGGTCAGGTGTTCCGGCCCGTCACCCCGCGGTCCGCGGGCGACGCCGAGTCCCGGTTCGCCGTGCTCATCGACGAGGTCGGCACCAGCGTCGACATGGTGCGGGTCGCACGGTCGTTGGCCGCCGCGACCCCCGGCGACGTGGCGGTGCGGCTGTCGCGCCGCCTGAAGGTCCCCGAGGGCGAACACGAGACGGACATCGAGGCCCCGTGGGGCATCGCGTCGTGCCTGCTGGTCTCGCGGGGCGGCCAGACGCCGTGGCGGGTGGCGCTGCGGACGCCGTCGTTCAGCGACCTGTCCGCGCTGGGCCGGGCCCTGGAAGGGGTCCGGACAGACGACATCGCCGACGTCGTGGCCTCATTGGGCTACACCGTCGGCGATGCGGACAAGTAGGCGGGGCGTCCCGCGGCGGCTCAGGCCTGCCGCAGCTCCGGCAGCCCGTCGAGGTTGAGACGGGCGAGGTCCACCATCGTGGGGTGCTCGTTCTCGCCCCAGATGTCGGCCACGCTCGGCGAGACGCGGCGCGGCAGGTCGACGATGTTGGCCGTCTCCTCCGCCTCGAGCTCAGCGATGCGCGCCTCCAGCGCCTCGATCCGCGACTGACGCTCGGCCACCTCGGCACGCAACCACACGGCGTTGCCGCGCATCGAGCTGAGTTCCGCCTTCGCGGCACCCAGCTGGCCGCGCAGCTTCGCGATGACCGCCTGAAGGTTCTCGGCGCGCGCGTTGAAGCGGCTGATCATGGCGACGGACTCCTCGTGGAACCGCTCGGCCTGCTGGGCGCGGAGCCCGACCTCGTGCTTCATCTCGACCGCGTGCCGTTCGCGCTCGGCCCGCACCTCACGCCACGCGACCCACGTGGCGGCGAAGGCCATGAGGACCGCCACCACGACGCCGGCGCGGACGAGCCACACTCCCCCGAGGAGGGAGGCCAACGACGCAGCGGTGCCCACCCCGAGGATGGTGAGCGCGAGGGTGCGCTCGGAGGACTGTTGGGAAGCGCGTCGACCAGGCATGCGGCCAGTGTAGGTGTGGCCCCGCGGCCAGCCGCGGAGGCCGGTGGGCGTGTCGGCTCAAGCCGGCGACGCCGCCCCGGTGCCGGCGGGCTCGTCGTCGTCATCGTCGTGCACCACGCAGGCCCGCTCCAGCATCGCACCGGCCACGGCCAGCAGCAGCGCCGCGATGATCGTGGCGATCCCCTGTACGACGCGGGCCGACGGCAACGGCGCCTCGAACAGTTGCAGGAACCGCGCCACGTACACGACGTGCGCGCCGGCCAGCACGGCGCCGGTCATGATCATCGACTTGCCGACCGCCAGGGCGGCCACGGACTCCTGCGGCTCCACGCGGCGCTCCTCGATCCGCCGGGGCAGCAATCGGGCGTACACCGCGACGCCGACGGCCAGCAGGAGCATCAGGGCGGGCACCGACCACGGCACCACCGGCGGGAACGAACCCGCCGCCTCGAACCCGAGCAGGATGAGGCCGCAGACGACGGCGCCCGCGAGAACCGAGATGACGGCCTGACGGGCGGTGGTCAGACCGAGCCGGCCGTCTCCGCTCAAAATCCCGTGGCGGCGGTGACGACGACGTCGTCGCGGCGGGTGACCGTCGAGGTGTCCACCTCGTCGAGCAGGTCCACGACCCGGCCGTGGCCGGCGATCTCGGCGGCGGGGTCGATGTCGGACCACGGCACCAGGACGAAGGCGCGCTCGTGCGCCCGCGGATGCGGCAGCTCGATGCTGTCCTCCGAGATGCGCTTGCCGACCATGATGATGTCGATGTCGAGGGTGCGCGGACCGTGGCGCAGGTCGCGGGTGCGGCCGAAGTTCTCCTCGATGGCCTGGGCGCGGTCGAGCAGCGTCAGCGGCTCCAGGGTCGACTCCGCCACGACGACGAGGTTGAGGAAGTCCGGCTGGTCCTCGATGTCGCCGACCGGCTTGGTCTCGTAGACCGGCGACACGTCGACGACGATGAGGTCCGGCGTCTCGGCCAGGTAGTCGACCGCCTCCTGCAGGATGCTGGCCGAATCCCCCATGTTGGAGCCGAGGCTGAACACCACCTTCGAGATGGGGCGCAGATTGCCCAGCGTGTCGACATCGATATCGAAGGGACCGTTAGACATGTCTACTCCTGCTGATCGTGACGGCAACATCCGTGAAGGTCTGGCTGAGCGGTGCACTCGGCTTGTGCACCGTGACGGTGACACGCTCCACTCTGCCATGAGCGAGGCACCGCTCCGCAATCTCGCCCGCCACCGTCTCAATGAGGTTGCGCGGCTCTCCCGTGACGACGTCCTCGACGTCCCGGGCCACCGCGCCGTAGTCCACCGTGGTCGCCAGGTCGTCACTGCGGGTGTCGACGGGGAGTTCGAGAACGACGTCGACGACGAACGGCTGGCCGTCCCGACGCTCATGATCGAAGACTCCGTGGTACCCGGTCGCGGTCAGTCCCGTCAGCGTGATGCGGTCGATCTCTTCGCTCCCTTCGGTCGACTCGACCCTAGCGCACGGCTCGTCGGGTGAGGGCGCCGGGAGGCTCATGTGAGCGTGAGGGGGGCCTCGGCCAGGAGGCGGCGGGCGACGGCGACGGCGTCGGCCTGGGCGGCGACGTCGTGGGTGCGCACGGCCCACACCCGGTGCAAGGCGCACCAGAACGACACCGCGGCGGTGGCGGCGTCGCGGCCCCGCGGCTCGCGCCCGCCCAGGAGTTCCCCGAGGAAGGCCTTGCGCGACGCGCCCACGAGCACCCGGTGCCCGTCGGCCGCGAAGCGGTCGAGGTGCCGGAGCAGGGTCCAGTTGTGGTCCCAGGCCTTGGCGAACCCGAGCCCCGGGTCGAGGATGATGCGCTCGGCCGGGATCCCGGCCTCCAGTGCGGCGTCGCGCTGCTCGAGCAGCTCGGCGAGGACCTCGGTGACGACGTCGCCGTACTGGGCGCGGCCCTGCATCTCGCTGGAATGGGCCCGCCAATGCATGACGACGAGCTCCGCCCGGGACCGCGCGACGACGCCGAGCAGATCCGGATCCGCCCTGCCGCCAGACACGTCGTTGATGAGCGCGGCCCCGACGTCGATGGCCGCCTGCGCGACCCCGGCCCGCATCGTGTCGACCGACACCGCGACACCGTCGGCGGCCAGCGCCCGGACGACGGGGATGACGCGCTCCAGCTCGTCGGCCTCGGTGACCCGGGCGGCGCCGGGGCGGGTCGATTCGCCACCGACATCGATGATCGACGCGCCGTCGGCGAGGAGCCGGCGGGCGTGGTCGACCGCGAGCTGCGGGTCGAGGAAGCGCCCGCCGTCGGAGAATGAATCGGGCGTCACATTGACGATGCCCATGACGAGGGTCACGCGTGTCACCGCCCGATGATCAGGCTCATCGCCTCGGCGCGGGTGGCGGGGTGACGCAGGATGCCGCGCACCGCCGACGTCACGGTGCGGCTGCCGGGCTTGCGGACGCCGCGCATGGTCATGCACGTGTGCTCGGCCTCGACCACGACGATCACGCCGCGCGCGTCGAGGTGCTCGACGAGCGCGTCCGCGATCTGGGTGGTGAGCCGTTCCTGCACCTGGAGCCGGCGCGCGAAGATGTCGACGAGCCGCGCCAGCTTCGACAGGCCGGTGACCCGGCCGCTCTCGGACGGGATGTAGCCCACGTGCGCCACCCCGGTGAAGGGCAGCATGTGGTGTTCACAGGTGCTGACCAGCTCGATGTCCTTGACCAGCACCATCTCGTCGTGCGCGATGTCGAAGGTCTTGCCCAGCACGCCCGACGCGTCGGCGCCGTGGCCGGCGAGCAGCTCGCCCCAAGCGCGGGCGACGCGCTCCGGCGTCTCCTGCAGCCCGTCTCGCTCCGGGTCCTCGCCGATGGCGAGCAGCAGCTCACGGACGGCCGCGGCCGCGCGCGCCTCGTCGATCGCCATGTCAGTGCCCCGCGGGCGGGACGGGCGGGCCCCACGGGGAGGGTCCGGTCTCGGGTGGCTGCGGATCCCCGCCGGGGCGGAAGTCCGGGCCGGTCGGAGGCGACGGCGGGGACGGGACGGGCACCGGCAGGTCCGCGGGCCGCTCGGGCGCCGGCGGGACCTCGACCGGGGGGACCTGGGACGGCTGTCGCAGGTCCGAGCCCGTCCACGCCGGACGCTTCGGCCGCCGGCGCAGCGGCTTGAACACCTCGGCCACCTCGGCCTTGTTGAGCGTCTCCTTCGCGAACAGCTGCCGGACGAGTTCGTCGAGTACGTCACGGTTCTCGTGCAGGACGTCGAACGCCTCCTGGTGGGCAGTGTGGATGAGCGCCGCCACCTCCTCGTCGACGACCGCGGCCATCGCCTCGGAGAACTCCTGCGTGGAGTCGGTGCCGCGCATGCCCATGAACGGCTCCGTGTCCCCGCCGCCGAGCTTGACGGCCCCGACGCGCTCGCTCATGCCGAACTGCATGACCATGGCGCGCGCCACGCGGGTCGCCTTCTCGATGTCGTTCGACGCCCCGGTGGTCGGGTCGTGGAACACGAGCTCCTCGGCGGCGCGGCCGCCCATCATGTAGGCCATCTGGTCCAGCAGCTCGCCGCGCGTCTGGGAGTACTTGTCCGCGTCGGGCATCACCATGGTGTAGCCGAGGGCCCGGCCCCGCGGCAGGATCGTCACCTTCTGCACCGGGTCGTTGCCCGGCATGGCGGCCGCGACGAGGGCGTGGCCGCCCTCGTGGTAGGCGGTGATGAGCCGCTCGCGGTCGTTCATGAGGCGGGTGCGCTTCTGGGGGCCGGCTATGACCCGGTCGATCGCCTCGTCGAGCTGGGGTTGGCGGATCATCTCCTGGTTCATGCGCGCCGCCAGGAGCGCCGCCTCGTTGAGCACGTTGGCCAGGTCCGCGCCGGAGAAGCCGGGCGTGCGGCGCGCGATGGACGCCAGGTCGACGTCGCTCGCGAGCGGCTTGCCCTTCGCGTGGACCTGCAGGATCTTGAGCCGGCCGTCGACGTCCGGCGCCTCGATGCCGATCTGCCGGTCGAAGCGTCCGGGGCGCAGCAGCGCCGGGTCCAGCACGTCGGGCCGGTTGGTGGCCGCGATGAGGATGACGCCGCCGCGGACGTCGAAGCCGTCCATCTCGACCAGCAGCTGGTTGAGGGTCTGCTCGCGCTCGTCATGGCCGCCGCCCAGGCCCGCCCCGCGGTGCCGGCCGACGGCGTCGATCTCGTCGATGAAGATGATGGCCGGCGCGTTCTCCTTGGCCTGGTTGAACAGGTCCCGGACGCGCGAGGCGCCGACGCCGACGAACATCTCGACGAAGTCCGAGCCGGAGATGGAGAAGAACGGTACGCCAGCCTCCCCCGCCACCGCGCGGGCGAGCAGCGTCTTGCCGGTGCCGGGCGGGCCGTACAGCAGCACGCCCTTGGGGATCTTGGCGCCCAGCTTCTGGAACTTGGCGGGCTCGGCCAGGAACTCCTTGATCTCCTCGAGTTCCTCGACGGCCTCCGCAGCGCCGGCGACATCCTTGAACGTGGTCTTCGGGGTGTCCTTGGCGACCAGCTTGGCCTTCGACTTGCCGAACGACAGCGGACCGCCGGCCCCGCCGCCGGAGACCGAGCGCATGATCCAGAAGAACACCAGGAGCATCAGGAGGAACGGCAGGCCGGTGTAGAGGAACATCGACCAGACGCTCGGGCTGGGGTTGCGCGCCGACCAACGGTCCAGGGTGCCGGCCTGCTCGCGGGCCTCGAGCAGGGGGACGATGTCGTCGACCTGATTGCCCACCCAGTAGGACTGCGTCTTGGCGCCGGCCTCGTCGGTGATCTGGATGACCTGTTCGCCGTCGACCAGGAGCACCTCCTGCAGCCGCTCGTCGCCGGCGAGGACGCCGAGCGACTCCGACGTCGGCACCGTGCGGTAGCCGGTGACGGTGGAGAGCACCTGCATGCCGAGCAACAGCACGAGGAGGCTGATGAGGATCCAGGCAACCGGGCTCTTGAAGAACTTCTGCAACGTCGGGACCGATCTAGTGAGGCGACAGCGAGCGCACCGTCACACTACCAGCGCCCACAACCGGCCCCGGGCGCGGCCGATCAGCTGTACACGTGCGGTGCGAGCGTCCCGACGTCGCGCAGGTTGCGGTACCGGCCGGCGTAGTCCAGCCCGTAGCCCACGACGAACTCGCTGGGGATCTCGAAGCCGACGTACTTCACCGGCACGTCGATCTGCGCGGCGTCCGGTTTGCGGAACATCGTCATGATCTCCAGCGACGCCGGCCCGCGGGAGGCCAGGTTGCTCATCAGGTACGACAGCGTGAGGCCGGTGTCGATGATGTCCTCCACGACGATGACGTCGCGGCCCTCGATGTCGACGCTGAGGTCCTTGAGGATCCGCACGACGCCGCTGGACTGCATGCCGGAGCCGTAGGAGCTCACCGCCATCCAGTCCATCTCGACGTGGCTGTGCATCGCGCGTTGCAGATCGCTCATCACCATGACGGCGCCGTTGAGCACCCCGACGAGCAGGACGTCGCGGCCCTGGTAGTCGGCGTCGATCAGCGCGGCGATCTCGGCCACGCGGGCCTGGATCTGGTCCGAGGAGAAGAGCACCTTCTCGAGGTCATCGGCAACGTCAGCGGCATCCACGCAGCGCAGCCTATCGCGCCCGAATCCCGGACGCACCCGCCCTATCGAACCGGAGCGTCCCCGCCCGCCGGGCCACCTGGCCACCCGGGACCGCGACCGGGCCCTGGCCGTGCCACCGCTCGCACAGCGCCGCGACGGCGAGCACGTGCGCCATCGTCGGCTCGGTGTGCCGCGTCAGCCAGCGGTGGATGACCCGCCGACGCAACGCCGTCGGCAGCGGCGCCACGTCGGCGACGGGCAGGTCGTCGCCGACGTCCACGGCGGCGGCGAGGTCGTCGAGGAGGTCCGCGTCCGCCCTGGCCAGCTCGGCCGTACGGGCCAGGGCGGGGGCGACGTCGCGGCCGACCGCGTCCGCCAGGTCCCGGAGGTGGCCGCGCACCGCGACGCGCGCGAACCGCGGGTCGACGTTCATCGGGTCGTCCCACGGCCGCACCCCCCACTCGGCGCAGGCGTTGATCGTGTCCGTTCGGCGCAGGCCCAGCAGGGGCCGCAGGAAGGGGGGCCGATGCGGGGCCATGCCCGCCAGGGCCCTGGTCCCGGATCCCCGCAGCAGGCCCAGCAGGACCGTCTCGGCCTGGTCGTCCAGCGTGTGGCCGAGCAGGACCGGCAGCCCGGGCGCGGCCAGGGCGGCGAGGCGAGCGTCGCGGGCGGCGGCCTCCAGCCCGCCGGGATGCGCGGTGTCGACGGTCACCGGGGCGACGGTCGTGGGGATCCCCCTGCCGCTCAGCAGCTCCCGCACCGCCTCGGCGACCTCACCGGAGGCCGGCTGGAGCCGGTGATCGACGACGATCGCCCGCACTGCCGTGCCCGACCGGCGGCCGGCCCAACCCGCCCCGAGCGCCAGCGCGAGCGAGTCGGCGCCGCCGGAGCAGCCCACCACGACCTCGCCCGCGGGCAGCACCGCGGCGACCGCCTGCGACACCCGCAGCGCGGCCGGGCCCAGTTCGCGCCTAGCCATGGACGCGGTCCAGCCACGAGCGGGGGTCGGAGATCTCGGCGGCCGTCGGCAGCGCGGCAGGGTCGTGGAAGGCGGCGCCCAGCGCGCCTGGCCCCCGCGCGGCCCGGACCGCGCGACAGAATGCGAGCCCGTCGCGGTACTGCGCGCCCTTGTCCAGCGTGCGCGACACGCGGCTGATGAGGGTTCCCTCGGGGCGGCGGAAGGCGCGGCGGAGGGTCGCCACGGTCCGGACGTGCCGGCGCCCGACGGTGTCCGCGACGTGATCGGCGTGTCCCTCGAGGAAGGTCATGGCGGCCGTCAGCCGGGTCAGGTCCTCCCGCCCGGGTCGCGAGGCGAGCAGCGCTGCGGCGTCCCGGGTCGCGCGCCAGCCGGCGAGCCCCTCCAGGAGTCCCGCGTCGTCGCCCGCCAGACGGAGCATGAGGTCGCTCAGGTGTCCCCGCAGCCACGGGGCGAGGCGGAACTGCAGCGCGTGGGTCTGCTCGTGCAGCGCGATCCACAGGCGGAAGTCCGCGGGGACGAAGCCGTGGCTGCGCTCGTGCTCGACGATGGTGGGGGCCACCAGGTAGAGCGCGTCATCCCCGGTCAGGGCGTCGTACTGGCCGAGCATGCGGCGGCTCACCAGGCCGAGGGCCGCGCCGGCCGCCAGCCCGTTGCCGACGGCGCGCAGGCGCGTCATCGCCCCTCCGGGACGCTCGGGAAGCCCCAGGTCGTCGAGCGCCGACTCGGCCATCCGGCGGCCGGCCCGCGCCCAGCCCGGGCGGTCGACGACCCGGATCTCGGCGGCGCCACCGCCGTCGAGGCGGAGGTGCCGGGCGGCCAGCTCCCCGGCGCGCCGTGCCGTGACCCGCAGGTCGGCGACCAGCCGCACCACCTCCGGCCGTGCGACCGCGGGGGGCTGACCGTCGGTGACGGCCGCGACACGGCGCGCCACCGACCAGTCGAGCGCGGGGCGATGCTCCATCAGCATCCACACGACGCGATGACGCCGGCCACCTGGTCCGTCCAGACCTTGGCCGCCCACCCGTTCGGGGCTCCGTTGACGACAACAGCGAACGCGAGCTCGCGGTCGTCGGCCGTCTGCGTGGTCCCGGCGAGGCTCGCCACCTGTGACAGCGTGCCCGTCTTGGCCCTGACGACGCCGCGGGCGGGCTCGGCGACCGCGTCGGTGAACCGGTCGGCCAGCGTCCCGGTGACGCCCGCCGTCGGCAGCCCGTCGAGGATCACCGACAGCCGCGGATCGGTCTGCATCCGGCGGACGGCGTCGGCCAGCATCCGGGCCGTGACCCGGTTGCTGCGGCTGAGGCCGGACGCGTCGGTCAGGACCGCCCCCGCATCCCACAGGCCGAGCGCCGTGAGCTGCTCCTCGATCGCGGCCACCGCGCCGGCGAACGTCGCGGGGCGCCCGGTGGCCAGCGCCAGCTGCAGCCCCAGGACCTCGGTGAATGAGTTGTTGGACCGCTGCATGGCGGTCTCGACGAGGACGTGCACGGGCAGCGACTCCACGCGGGCGATCTCCGCGCCCGACCGGGCGGCGGCCACGGGCGGCCCCACGACGGTGACCCCGGCCTCCGCGAGCTGCGCGGCGAACAGGGCCGCGGCGTCGAGCGCGGCCGTGCGGCTGCGCCCACCGCCCGTGCGCCCCTCGTCGGCCCACAGCGCCGACAGCTCGGTGACCTGGTCGCGGTAGTTCGCCGGCCAGACATCGTTCCAGCCGGGCCCGGGGAACAGCCCCGCGTCGACGCCCAGCGTGACGCTCGTCTGGCCTGCCCCAAGGAGGGTGGCGGCCGTCGCGGCGGCCAGCTCCCGCAGCGAGGCGGGCCGCGGGTAGGCGTCGGGAGCCGCCGGCTCGGCGGCGAGCAAGGGGTCTCCGCCCCCGACCAGCACGATGCGGCCGGGCTCCGGCTGCACGACCGTGGTGGCGAAACGCTCCTCGCCTGAGAAGACGTTCATGACGGCCACGGTGGTGAGCGTCTTGGTGTTGGACGCCGGGATGAGCAGGGCGTCCGCGCCGCTGGAGGCGACGACGTCTCCCGTCGCCACGTCGACGGCGTGCCAGGCCACCTGCGCCGCGGCGCCGTCGACACCGACGAGCTCGGCGCGTCCCAGGGCGGCGATGCGCGCGTCCAGGGCCGCCCGACCAGGCACGATGCCGGGAACGGCGGGCGTCGCGGCCCCGGCCAGACCCGCGTCGCCGAGCTGCGGCTCGGGCGACGGCGGCGGCGCGAACAGCGACGGCGGGGCCGTGGACGGGGCACCGTCGCGCGCCAGGCCGGCCGAGGCGGCCAGCGGCTCGCGGTACAGCGCGACCACGAACGCGGCCGCGAGGATCGCGCCCACGAGCAGCCACGCGAGCACCGGCCGCGCGACGCTCGTGCGTGTCAAAGGTTCCTCCGAGCCTGTATCCTGCAGGGGTAGCTGACCCGCAGCGATGGCGGGCACCGATCTCAATCATAGGAGTGCCTCAGTGAGCGAAGACGCACCCGTCGGCGTCACCCCCGTGGACCCCGGCCGCCGGATCCTGTTCGACGTCACCGTGGAGATCCCCAAGGGCACGAAGAACAAGTACGAAATGGACCACAACACGGGGCGGATCCGGCTGGACCGCACCCTGTTCACCTCCACGCAGTACCCCTACGACTACGGGTTCGTCGAGGGCACGCTCGGCCAGGACGGTGACCCGCTCGACGCGATGGTCATCGGCGCGGACCCGACGTTCCCGGGCTGCCTCATCGAGTGCTACGCCGTCGCGATGTTCCGGATGACCGACGAGATGGGCGGCGACGACAAGGTGCTCTGCGTCGCCACCGCCGACACCCGCCGCAAGCACATCACCGACCTGTCGTCGGTGCCGGAGCACATGCTCCTCGAGATCGAGCACTTCTTCTCCGTCTACAAGGACCTGGAGCCCGGTAAGTCCGTCGAGGGCGCCACGTGGACCGGGCGCGAGGAGGCCGAGGCCGAGGTGCAGGCCTCGTTCGAGCGCGCCAAGGGCACGCCCTACGAGCATCACCACGTGAACCTGGCCTGAGCAGCAATCCTGACCACGGAGCCCCGCCACCCGGCGGGGCTCCGTCGCGTTACCACGCCCTCACGGCTCGTGGGACACTGGGGCAATGCCCCGCTACCTCATGCTGCGCACCCCGTCGGCCAACCGCGTGTACGCCGGGGAGGCCGGGCCGCTGACCGCCGCCGAGCTGGAGCTGACGGCCCCCTTCGCCCAGGACATCGCCGACGTCGACGTCGCCGGCGTCGGCTACCTGTCGTTCGAGTCGCCCGAGCTGACGGCCGGCCAGGTCGAGACCGTCGCCGCCCAGTCGGCGTGCTTCGCGCTGTTCGCCGCTGAGGGCGACCTCCTGCGCCCCGTCGCCGTCCCCCGCCCGTTCATCCTGGACGACGACCTCGTCACGATCCCCAAGTACCCGGGCAAGACCAACGAGCAGTTCACGCACCTGCTCCTGGGCGTCACGCTGTCGGCGGTCACGCGCGAACCGACCGGTCCCCGCCAGGTGCTCGACCCGCTGGCCGGACGCGGCACCACGCTGTCGACGGCGCTGCTGCTCGGTCACGACGCGTACGGGGTCGAGGCGGACCAGAAGGCGTTCGAGCAGATGGTCTCGTATCTCAAGACCTACCTGCGCCGGAAGCGGATCAAGCACACCGCTGACGTGTCGTCGGTGCGCCGCGACGGCAAGGCCATCGGCCGCCGCTTCGACGCCGAGATCCGCCCCGACGGCCACACACTGCACGTGACCGCGTTCACGGGGGACACGCGGGACTCCGCCGCGCTGTTCGGCCGCAAGAAGTTCGACGCGATCGTCACCGACGCCCCCTACGGCGTGGCCCACGGCGCGTCCGGGACCGACGTCCGGGGCGTGGCGGGCAAGCGGGACCGGTCCCCGGCGGGCCTCCTGCGGGAGGCGGTCCCGGTGTGGGCCGGCCAGCTCATGCACGGCGGGGCGCTCGGCCTGAGCTGGAACACCTTCGGGCTGTCCCGCGACGACCTGGCCGGCATCCTCACCGACGCGGGCCTCACGGTGCAGTCGGGCGGCGCGTGGGAGCGGTTCGCGCACCGCGTCGACTCCTCCATCAAGCGCGACCTCATCGTCGCCGTCAGGCCCTGACGTAGGCTCTGACGCATGCGACGACTCGTCCTCATGCGCCATGCCAAGACCGAGGCCAACAACCCCCAGGGGGACAAGGCCCGCCGCCTCATGCCGCGCGGCGTCCAGGATGCCCAATCGGCCGGTCGGGAGCTCGCCGCGCTGGGCCTGCAGTACGCGATTGTGTCGTCGTCGACCCGCACCCGGGAGACGTTCGCCGCTCTCGGGCTCGACATCCCCGCCGAGTTCCAGGACGCCCTCTACTACTCGGGCACCGAGACCATGCTGCAGCGCATCGGTGAGACGGACCCGGAGGTGACGGGGCTGCTGGTGATCGGCCACGCCCCCAGCATCCCCAGCCTGGTCGCCGAACTGGCGTACGCCAGCGACCGCAGCGAAGCGGACCAGGCGCAGTGTTGGTTCCCGACGTCGGCGTACACGACCTTCAGCGTCGACGGCGACTGGGCCGATCTCGCCGACGGCGACTTCTCAATCGTGCGCCTCGAGGGCACCAACCGGCCCTAGTTAACGCGGCGGTAACGCGCCGTCCCCGAGCTGTTACCGCGGCCGCCGATTCGCTAACCGGACCGTTACCGGGCGACGGCCCCACCGAAACGTGGCCCCAGCAGGATTTCCGCCATGACAGTTCTCGAAATCTCTGCGGGCGACACCGCCTGGGTCCTGGTGAGCGCAGCCATGGTGCTCCTCATGACTCCCGGTCTCGCGTTCTTCTACGGCGGCATGGTCCGAGCCAAGAGCGTGCTCAACATGCTCATGATGTCGATCACGACGATGGGCATCGTCGGGGTCCTCTGGGTCGTGGTCGGCTACTCGATGGCGTTCGGCGACTCCATCGGCGGCTTCCTCGGCAATCCCCTCGAATTCCTGTTCATGGCGGGTGTCATGGATCCGGAGCTGGCCACCTTCACGGTGCCCGCGGCGGTCTTCGCCGGCTTCCAGGCCGCGTTCGCCATCATCGCCGTGGCCCTCATCTCCGGCGCGGTGGCCGACCGCATGAAGTTCTCCGCGTGGGCCGTCTTCGCCGCGGTGTGGGCCCTGCTGGTGTACTTCCCGGCCGCGCACTGGGTGTTCAGCTTCGACGGCGGCACCGCTGAGAGCGGCGGCTTCATCGCCAACGACATCGCGGCCATCGACTTCGCCGGCGGCACCGCCATCCACATCAACGCCGGCGCCGCCGCCCTCGCGCTCGCCCTGGTCCTCGGCCCGCGCCTCGGCTTCGGCCGCACCCCCATGCGGCCCCACAACCTGACGCTGGTCATGCTCGGCGCCGGGCTCCTGTGGTTCGGCTGGTTCGGCTTCAACGCGGGGTCCGCGCTCGGCGCTAACGCGACCGCCGGCGTCGCGTGGGTGAACACCCTGGCGGGCGCGGCAGCCGCGATGCTGGCCTGGCTCGCGGTCGAGCGCCTCCGCGACGGCCACGCCACGTCCCTCGGCGCCGCCTCCGGCATCGTCGCGGGCCTCGTCGGCATCACGCCCGCCGCACACTCCGTCAGCCCCCTCGGCGCGCTCATCATCGGTGTCCTCTCCGGCGTGGCGTGTGCCTTCGCGATCGGCCTGAAGACCCGCCTCGGCTACGACGACTCGCTCGACGTCGTCGGCGTCCACCTCGTCGGCGGTCTGGTCGGAACGCTGGCGATCGGCTTCCTGGCCGACCCCGACTCGCCGGCCGGCGTCGCGGGCCTGCTCTACGGCGGCGGCGTCGACCAGCTGTGGCGGCAGGCGCTCGGCGCGGGCGCGGTCCTGGTGTACTCCTTCGTGGTCACCCTCGTGATCGCCAAGGTCCTCGACGTCGCCATGGGCCTGCGGGTCCCCGAGGCCGCCGAGACCCAGGGCATCGACACCGCGGAGCACGCTGAGACCGGCTACGACCTCAGCCACGTGGGCTACTCCACCTACCGCGTTCGGCAGACGCTGATCGTCCCCACCCCCCGAGAGGATGTGCAGGCATGAGGCTCGTCACAGCTATCGTCCAGCCCACCATGTTGACCCAGGTCCAGATCGCCCTCGCCCAGCACGGCGTGGCCGGGATGACCGTCACCGAATGCTCCGGCTACGCCCGTCAGCGCGGCCACAAGGAGTTCTACCGCGGAGCCGAGTACACCATCGACTTCATCACCAAGGCCAAGATCGAGGTCCTGGTCGAGGACGACGAGGCCGAGGACATCATCAGCCTGATCACCGCGGCGGCCCGCACCGGTGCCGTCGGTGACGGCAAGGTCTGGTCCACGCCGATCGACGAGGTCGTCCGGATCCGCACCGGCGAGCGGGGGGCAGCGGCCATCTAGCGGCCGTCGAGCACCCACCAGGCAGGCTCCGGATGAGGGGGCGGCGCACAGGCGCCGCCCCCTCATCGGCGTCCGCGCGTCAGTCGGCGACGAAGGGGAACGACCGGAACAGGCCGTCCAGCCGGGAGCGCACCGTCGCGCTCAGCGGGATGAACTCCTCGACGCTGAGGGACCGGCGGCCGGGGCGGCCCGCCCGGGACCACACCCCCGTCACGACGCTCCCGGCCACGACCGGGCGTTTGAAGACGCCGTTGTTGCCCGGCACCAGCCGCTGGTGGTCGGCCTCGGTCAGCGCGAACAGGCGGTCCTGGTAGCCGAGGATGAATTCGTCGAATCCGGGCAGCAGCAGCGGCGCCGACGCCCGGCGCCCCGCCTCCCGCGCCTCCTCGAGGAGGCCGGGGCGCCAATAGCGTCGCTCCTCCACCGCGCCATCGTGCTCCAGGTGCGGCTCGGCATGCGCGAGGGCCGTGCGGATCTCCGCGAGCCGGAGCTTCGTCCACCAGGCCAGATCGCGCACCGTGGCCGGGCCGTGGCTGGTGAGGTAGCGGCGCAGCGCCTCGCCCACTGCGGCGATCCGGTCGCCGTTGAACCGGCCCTCGAGCGTGGACCCCGCGGGGAGCCACCGTGAGGCGAGGACGACGTCCTGGTCGATGCCGTTCCACGGGCCGTAACAGACGGTGCCGCCGGCGATGAGGTGGAACAGGAGGTGATAGCCGCGTCCGCCGGCCGTGACCAGACCGTGCTCGTCCCAACGGGCGAAGAGCGCGGCCCGCGGGATGGGGCCGCCGTCCAGCGCCGCGAGGGCCAGATCCCTGGCCCGGTCCACCGAGTGCCCGTCGAGCCCCAGCTGGTGCCTGCGCGCCTCCGCCGCGCGCAGCGTCGGGGGTGCGCACAGCTCGGTCAGCCACGCCACGTCGTCGGCGGCCATGAGGAAGACGGTGCCGCGCATCGGGTACCCGCGCACCAGGCGACCCGCGTCGAGATCGGCGAGGACGTCGGCGACGCCGGAGCGCGTCCGGAGCACCGCGGAGGCCAGCACCCCGGGGAGGTCCTGGCCCTGCATGGCCATCGACGCGGCGACGGCGTCGACCGGTCTCGCGAACGGCCGCGAGACGAGGCCCTGCGCCACGAGGCGCAGGCGACCGAGCCGGGGGTCAGGCGAGGTTGCGGGCGACAACAGCGGCCACCTCGCGCCCGGAGCGCACCGCGCCCTCCATGTACCCGTTGAAGCGCGTCGCGTACTCCGCGCCGGCCCAGTGCAGCACTCCCTCGGGCTCGGCGAGTATCGGACCGTTGGTGGTCCACACCCCCGGCGCGAAGTGGGCGCCGTGGCAGCCGCCGGTGAACTTCTCGGCGGCCCAGTCGCGCTCGATGTAGGACAGCGGCTTGGCCGCGACCTCTCCGAACGTGCGCACGACGGAGTCGATGAACGCCCGCTCCCGGAGCGTGACGGAGCGCCGCGACAGGCTGTCGGCGTCGGCGCCCTCGAAGAAGCCCATGAGGTGGCCGCGATCCGAGTTGTCCGAGGTGGTGTCGAACGTCACGCGCACGGCGCCCTCGTCGGCGCTGGACTGGCCGGAGTAGCCGAGGTCGCGCCAGAACGGCTTGTCGTAGATGAGGAAGGCCTTGATGACATTGCCCGGGGCCACCTTGTCGGCGGCCTCGGCCCGCCACGCGGGCAGCGCGGGCACGTGGGGCACGGCGACCGCGAGCCGCGGCGGCAGCGTCGAGATGACCTGGCGGGCCTCGACGACCGCGCCGTCCGCCTGCGTCAGGCGGGCCGAGCGGTCGTCGTGCTCGACGCGGACGACCTCGGAGCGCAGCCGCACGGCGTCGCCGAGCTTCGCCGCAAGCGCCTCGGCGACGGTCGCCATGCCGCCGCTCACGCGCTTCTGGTGCAGGCCGCCGTTGCTGGCGAGCATGGACTCGAGGTCCGGCCCGGAGTTGACCTGGTGGAGGCCCTCGAGCAGCGTCGCGCCCTTCGGCATGGGCCCGAACGCGGCCGAGTAGACCTCGCCGAAGCGGCGCTGGGCGCCCTGCGTGCGGAGGTTGGTGGTGACCCAGCGGCGCAGGTCCTGCTTGAGCCAGGCGTCGTTGGCCCGCCGCCACGCCGCGTCGTCGCGCAGGCGCTCGGCCAGGCGGCGCAGCCGGAGCAGGCCCTGCCCCAGGTCCGAGACCTCGAAGGGCGTGAGCGCCGGCTTGTCGTCGGTCGACGGCACCTCCAGCGCCTGGCCGCGCAGCCGGACGACGAGGTTGCCGCGGGCGGGCAGCCCGGCGGTCTCCAGACCGAGGCCGTCGATGATGGCCTGCAGCTCGTCGAAACCGGGGCCGATCCACTGGCCGCCCAGCTCGACGTACGAGCCGTCGCTGAGGACCCGGTTCTCGACTCGTCCGCCGACGCGGTCGCGGGCCTCGAGCACCGTGACGCTCAGCCCGCGGTCCGCGAGGTATTGCGCGGCCACGAGCCCTGCCAGGCCAGCCCCGACGATGGCGCAGTCGAACACGTGTTCCTCCCTTGACGTGATCCCCGGGTCGGGGGACGCGGACACCAGACTACAAGGCCACACATCACCCGACCCTCGCGGAGTCGGCTAACCCGCTAGTCGCTGCGAGCCCGCCGCGCGCAGGTACGCGGCGAAGCCGCGATCCGCGGGCAGCTCGGCGTAGAGGGTCGCCTGGTACACGTGGTACAGGTCGGGCTTGCCGTCCCACGTGAGCGCCACCGGGTTGCCCTGCGCGTCCAGCTCGGAGTGCCACGAGCCGAGGCGGTGATCGATGAAGTGGCTGTCGGCGAAGCGCCAGAAGGTCTCGTACCACTCCTGGAAGCGCTGCTCGCCGGTCGCGAGCCACAGGTACCGGGCAGCACCCATGGCCTCGGCCACCTCCCAGAAGAAGCGCTCCTCCACGACGGGGCGCCCGTCCCAGTCCACGGTGTAGACGAACCCCCCGCCGTCGCCCCAGGCGTCCGCGAGGGCCCCGTCGAACAGGGCGGTGGCCGCGGGCAGGAGCCAGGGCTCGTCGGCGCCGAGGCCGCGCAGCTGCAGCAGCAGCTTGGTCCACTCGAGCCAGTGGCCGGGCTGAGAGCCGTACGGCCGGAACGCGTGGCGCGGGTCGTCGACGTTGTAGTCGGGCATGGGGCGCCAGTCGGCGGTGAAGTGCTCCGGCAGCCGCCAGGATCCCTCGCCCGAGGCCGCCGCGCCGGTGATGCGGCGGGCGATCGACAGCGCGCGGTCCAGGTAGACCCGCTCCCCCGTCGCCTCGAACGTCGCCAGGTAGGCCTCGGTGAGGTGCATGTTGGCGTTCTGGCCCCGGTAGTCGTCGAGGTGGGTGAAGGTCCGGTCGAACCCCTCCACGCAGATGCCGTCCTCCTCGCGCCAGAAACGACGGTCGATGAGATCGGAGCAGGCGGCCAGCAACGCGGGGCCTCGGCTGAACCCCGCCTGGGTGGCCGAGCTGGCGGCCAGCAGCAGTTGCGCCGTCCCGTAAAGCTCCTTGCGGTCCTGCGGGGCGGATCCGCCCACGATCGGCGCCCAACCGTCGTGGTCGTGGTCCCGGCCGGCGCCGTCGACGTAGAAGTCGAGCCCGTGCTCGACGACGTCGCCCGCCCCCGGGCGGCCCTCGAGGGCGGCCAGCGAGAAGACGTGCATCATGCGTGCGCCGATGAACAGCTGGGCACCCATCTCGGGCATCGCGTGCCCGTCGGCGCCGATCCAGACCATGCCGCCGTCGGCCAGGCGCACCTCCGGCTGGTAGAAGTCGAGCAGGTCGCGGCGGTGCCGCAGCAGGAACTCGCGGTGGACGGGATCGGTGAACCGGTCCTCGTGGTCTCCGAACAGGTCAGTCATGGGGGCTCTCAGATGGTCCCGGCGAGCCAACCGAGCTGGCGCCAGGTCTGCACGTCCTGGCCTCCCTCGTGGCCGCTGTGCGGGTAGATGACGATGTCGCGGGGTGCCGGGTACGCGTTGTGGGCGGCGAACACCGTCGACGGCGGGCAGATGGTGTCGGCCAGCGCGACCGAGAAGAGGGCGGGGCACTCGGCGCGGCGGGCGAAGGACACCCCGTCGTAGTGCCCGAGGGTCGCCCAGACGGCCTCCTCGAGGTGGGGAGCGGCCTTGATGAAGTGGGCGATGTCCGAGAAGGGCGCGTCGTCGGTGAGCCCGACGGCGCGGCGGATGTGACACATGAACGCCACGTCGGGCATCGCCCCGGCGAGGCGCAGCCCCACGGACGGCGCGAGGCCCGCCACGGCGAGGGTCAGGTAGCCGCCCTGGGAACCGCCGGTCACCACGACCCGGTCCGGGTCGGCCAGCCGGTGGCCGGCCGCGAGCTGCGCGAACCGCAGGGCGTCGGTGAGGAGTCGCCGGTAGTAGTACGTCTCGGGTGCCGCGATGCCGGAGGTCATCGGGCCGGGCGGGCCGAACTCGCCGGCGGCCGGGTGCGGGTCGGGGGTGCGGTCGAACAACGAGGCGGCGTGCCAGCCCTGACCCCGGTTGTCCATGACGAAGTGCGCGTAGCCCGCGGACGCGAACGTGGAGGCCAGCGGCATCCCCCGCGACACGGAGTAGCCGTGATACTGCACGACGGTGGGCAGCGGACCCGTGGCGCCCGCCGGAACGTGCAGCCAGCCCCGCACCGGGGCGCCGCCGAATCCGGTGAAGGTGAGGTCGTAGGTGTCAATGAGCCGCTGCCGGTTGTCCACCGGGGTCTCGGTCAGCAGCGTGACGGGCTCATCGGCCGCGAGGGTGTCGGACCAGAAGGCGTCGAAGCCCGGGGCCTCGGAAATGTCGGGTGAGTAGGTGCGCAGCGCCTCGAGGGGCAGGTCGAACTTGGCCATGGCGGGCACTCTACAGCGCGAGGGCCCCGGCGCGGATCGCGACCGGGGCCCTCGCCACCGAGCCGCCCACGGGAATCGAACCCGTGACCTACGCTTTACGAGAGCGTCGCTCTACCGACTGAGCTAGGGCGGCAGCAGGCACGAACTATACCGGCGTCGCCCGACGCGAGCAAAGCGCCCGCGGCTCACCCGCAGGTGGTGCCGTCCTCGGGGACCTCTCCGTCGAAGAGGTAGCGGTCGACGGCCTCCGCGATGCACTCGTTGTCGCCGGTGACGGCGCCGTGTCCCGCGCCGTCCAGGGTGAGCAACACCCCGGACTCGAGCTGCTCCGCCATGGCCACGGCCTGCTCGTACGGAGTCGCGGAGTCGCCCGTGGTGCCCACCACGAGGATGGGTGGGGCGCCGGCCGCTGTGATGCGGATCTGGGGCGCGGGAGCGGCGGTCCACGTCTCGCAGGTGTAGCTCATGCCGAGATGCGGCGCCATGAGCGGCGCGTCGTCGAAGGTGTCGCGCCACTCGTCGGGGACGGCGTCCATGCCGCGGTCCGCGACGTCGGCGCACACCATGGCGGGGAAGGCGTAGGCGATGGTGTCGTACCCGCCCGGGCTGCGGCCGTTCATGAGGTCGGCGGCCTGCAGGAGCGCGCCCCCGTCGCCGCCCTGGCCCTGGGCGATCACCTCGGCGAGGGTGCGGTAGGCCTCCTCGTCCTCGTAGAGGAACAGCGCGATGCCGGCGGCCGCCAGCGTCTGCGTGAGCTCGCGGTCGCCGACGGGCAGGGGGCGGGCGTCGAGGCCGCTGAGGAACGCGCCGATGCCGTCGACGATGGCGTCGCGATCGTCGCCGAGGTCACACAGCTCGGACTCGGCGCACCACTGCGCGAAGTTGCCCAGGGCCCGCTCGAAGCCGGCCGACTGCGGTGGGGCCTCGTCGTCGCCGGTGATGTCGACGGCCGCGTCTAGCACGAGCCGGCCCACCGAGCCCGGGAAGAGCTCGGCGTACATGGCGCCGACGTAGGTGCCGTACGAGACGCCGACGTAGGTGAGCTTCTCCGCGCCGAGGAGGTGGCGCAGCAGGTCGAGGTCGCGGGCGACGTCGATGGTCGTGAGGTGGTCGAGGAGGTCCCCGGACGCGTCGCGGCAATCCTGGGCGAAATCGGCCGATCCGTCGCGCAGCGCCCGATCCTCGGCGGCGTCGTCGGGGCTGCCGTCGAGCGCCATGAAGTCGTCCGTCTCGGCCAGGCCGCCGCACACCACCCGGGTCGACTGCCCGGTGCCGCGGGGGTCCCACCCGACGGTGTCGTAGTTCTCCCAGCGTCCGGCGAGACGCTGCGCCATCTCCTGGCCTCCGAAGCCGGGGCCGCCGGGGTTGACGAACAGCGGGCCGCGCGACGAGTCGCCGCCGATGACGCGGCGGACGGCGATCTCGACGGCGTAACCGTCGGGATCGTCCCAGTCCAGGGGCGCGGTGACGGTGGCGCACTGGGCGCCGGAGCCGTCGTCGCACAGCGCCCAGTCGACGACCTGGGTCGCGTAGTCGGCGTGGCCGCCCAGCCCCTCGGCGAGGTCGACCTCGGGGGCCCCCTGCGGCTCGTAGGCGAGCTGGCGGTCGGCGTTGGCGCCGGGCTCGGCGGGGAACGTCTCGTGCTGGGCGACCGGGATCTCGGGCACCCCAGGCAGCCGCTCCCCGGACGGCACGGGCGACGGCGTCACCGGGCCGGGTGTGTTGGGCGACGCCGGCACGTCGCGGCTGCGCCCACCCACCATGCCGCCGAGGAAGAGGGTCGACACCAGCGCGAGGGCGATCATGGCGAGGACCGCCTGCGTGATCCGCACCCGCCTACTCATCCGCGACCTCTCCGGCACCCGCGAAGGCCGGCCGCCTCCGCGCCGTCGAACATACCGACTCCAGCGGGCATCGCACGACCTCACCACCGGGGTGGCGGACGCTCACGGAGCCCGCGGGCACGTGGTGCGCGGTCACGATCCCCTCCCGCCCGTCGACGTCGACCCGGTTCCCTACGGCGGGGGCGCGCATCACGAAGTCGACGTAGAGCGGGTGTTCGTAGGTCAGGCAGCACATCAGCCGCCCGCACGCCCCGGCGATCTGGAGCGGATTCGGCGGGAGACCCTGCACCCGCGCCAGGCGCATGGAGACCGGATCGATGTCGTCGAGGAACGTGGTGCAGCACAGCTCGCGGCCGCACATCCCGACGCCGCCGATGAGGCGGGCGGCGTCCCGGGCGCCGATCTGGCGCAGGTCGATCCGGGAGCCCAGCGCGCGGGCGAGGTCGCCCAGTAGCGTCCGGAAGTCGACCCGCCGCGGCGCGGTGTAGTAGACGGCGACGAGCCGGTCGAACTGGGTGGACTGGTCGACGTAGTCCACCGCCACGACCTTCATGGGCAGTCCGTGCCGGGCGATGATGTCGCGGGCCACCTCCGCGGCGTGCGCCCGCTGTGCGCGGTTCGTCTCGTCGCGCCGGAGGTCCTGCTCCGTGGCCGGGCCCGGGCACAGGGGCAGACCCTCGACGGGGCCCGCGACGTCGTCGGCGGCCCAGACGACCTGGGCCACCTCCACCCCGTCGGGCGTGGGGTACCGCACCCAGTCGCCGACTCGGTACGCGCGGTCGCCGGGGTCCAGGTAGTGCAGCTGGCCGTAACGCTCGAACGCGACCGCCATCACCCGTGCCATGGGCCCCAGCGTAGTCAGGCCGCCAACAGGCGAAAGCGGCGGGCCGGTGTCCCCGACCCGCCGCCCCCGTGCCTGAAATCAGACCCGCGCCTCGCGGGCGTTCTGCCGCGCCTTGGCGAAGGCGCCGTCGATGCCCCAGCGGCCCCCGCCCAGCGTGAGGAAGACGATGCCGACGGCGAGGAGCAGCAGGTCGAGATCCCCCAGGAAGCCCTCCATGCCGTCGACGAAGGGGCTGAACTGTCCCCAGCGGATGAACGCGAGCGAGCAGCCGGCGACGATCGCCAGCAGCACGCCGACGACGCGCACCGCGAGGCCGATCACCAGCAGCACCGCCATGGCGGCCAGCCCGAAGCCGACGCTCCAGGCCGCAGTCACGGGCTCGGGGATGAGCGTGCGGCCGATGAACTCGGCGGTGGCGTCGACGTCGCTGAGGATCTGGTAGCCCACCACGCCCAGGATGGACGCGGTCACGAGGCGCAGCACGAACAGCCCGAAGCTGCCGAAGTGGCCCACACCGCGCGGCCGGGCGGCGGGAGCCTCCCGGACCGCGTTGGCCTCTGAGGTCGCGACCAGGCCGAGCCGCTGCGCCCGCGCCTCGCGATCGGCGCGGAGCTGCTCGGCGAGCCGCTCCTCCTCCGCGAGTTCGTCGGCGAGCCGCTGGTGCTGCGCGCCGTCGATGACCTGCGTGCGCTCAGGATCGGTGTCGCCGCGGTACAGGCCGGCCATGGCGGCCGCGCCCGCGGCGGCCCCGGCGGCGAGGGGCACAGCGGCCGGGCCGACGCCCGCGCCCGTCTCCGGCGCCACAGGGGGCAGGTGGTGCTGCGTCGGTTCGTCGAGGGCCGTCTCGTCCCGCTCGTGAAGGGTCTCCTGCTCGCCGGCCTCGGCCTCCTGCGCCGCGGTCGTGTCTTCGGCCGTCTCCTGGAACTCGGGCGACGCCGGCTCCTCGTCCCACGCATCGGGCTCGCCGGCCGGATCCGTCGGTGCCGGCTCCGGGACCGGCGTCGCGGCGGCCGGCTCCTCGATCTGGTCCGCCGGCTCTTCGACTGGCTCCGGCTGCGCCGGCGCCGGGGGAACGGGCACGGTCTGCTCCGAGGCGTAGTCGTCCCACTCGGCCGGCTCCACGGGGACGCCGTAGTCGTCCTGCTCCGCGGTCCATTCGTCGTCGCGGGGCGTCCCCTGCTGGACCCAATCGTTGTTCGACATCAGTTCCCCTATCGGTGGGCGGACTTCCCTCTCATCTTGGCACCGGCGCCGCGCCGCCCCCGCCGGGACACGCCCGGCCCGTCAGGTCCGCGACGCCCGCGACACCGACAGCAGCATGGCTTCGACCGCAAGCAGCGGGGCGACGTTGCCCTCCAGGGCCGTGCGAGCCTCGAGGATCGCGTCGAGCGCGTGGACGGTCTGTTCCGGAGTGGAGTGCCGGGCCAGCGGCTCGATCTCGTCCGCGAGGTCGGCGTTGACCAGTTCCACGCCCGGCGCCGTCTGCACGGCCAGGACGTCGCGGTAGTAGGCCGTGAGTTCGGTGAGGACGCGGTCCAGGGCGTCCCGCTGCAGGCGCTTGGCGCGGGCCTTCTGCTGGTCCTCCAGGTCCCGCACCGCCGCCTGCGCCGATCGCGGCTTCGCGCCTCGGCCGCCCAGGCCCAGCGCCTCCTGCAGCGCAGCCATCTCCTTGGCGTCGAGCTCGGCGGTGGTCTGCGCGGCCTCCTCCGAGGCCGCCGCCACGAGGTTCTCGGCGGCGTCGAGGCAGGCCGTCATCGACGTGAGGCTGCCGGGCAGCGCCAGCACCTGGCGCCGCCGGATCCGCGCGTCCTCCGAGCGCACCAGCATGCGGGCGCGGCCGATGTGGCCCTGGGCCGCCCGGGCCGCGTGCGCGGCGAGCGCCGGCGAGGCGCCGTCGCGGGTGATGAGCAGCTGCGTCACGGCGTCGTCGCTGGGCGTCACCAGCTTCACCACGCGGCAGCGCGAGCGGATGGTGACGATGACGTCATCAGGGCTGGGGGCGCACAGTAGCCACACCGTGCGCGGGGACGGTTCCTCCAAGCCCTTGAGCAGTGCGTCGGCGCCGCGCTCCGTGATGCGGTCCGCGTCCTCGATCACGACGATCTGGTGGCGGCGCTTGACCGGCGACACCCCGGCCCGACCGACCAGCGAGCGCACCTCGTCGACGCCGATCGACAGCTGCTCGGTGCGCAGCAGGGTGACGTCGGGGTGCGCGCCGGACAGCGTCGTGCGGCAGTCCTCACACCTCCCGCACCCGCCGTCGGCGCACTGGAGCGCGGCGGCGAAGGCCTTGGCGGCGTTCGACCGGCCCGACCCGGGTGGTCCGACGAACAGCCAGGCGTGCGACATGGCATGCCGACGCCCTTCGACCGCCCGGCGCAGCGTCGCCACCGCACGGTCCTGTCCGACGAGCTCCGCCCACACCTGACCCATGCGGGACATCCTGCCACGCCGCGCCGACGGCTCAGCCGAGCAGGCGGGCCACCCGGTCCGCGATGGCCGCGGCCAGGTCGTCGCGGCCGGAGCGCGCCGGCAGCACGAGATAGCGGTCCGGCTCCGCCGCCGCGAGGTCCAGGAAGAAGCGCCGCGCGCGCCGGTGCAGCTCGATGCCCGCGCCCTCCAGGCGGTCCTTGTCCGCGATGGTCTCGACGGCGTCCGCCGGGTCGGCGTCCAAGAGAATGGTCAGGTCGGGGCGTCGGCCGGCGACGGCCCACCAGGCGATCCGGGCCACGTCGTCGATATCCAGCGCCCGCCCGGCGCCCTGGTAGGCGATCATCGAGTCCACGTAGCGGTCGCACACCACCACCTCGCCGCGCAGCAGCGCGGGCTCGATCACCTCGTGCACGTGCTGCGCCTTGTCGGCGGCGTACATCAGCGCCTCCGCGCGAGCATCGACGTGCCCCATGGCCGGGTCGAGCACCAGGCGGCGCAGCTCGGAGCCCACCGGAGTCCCCCCGGGCTGGCGGGTGACGAGGTGGGGCGCGCCCCGGCCCGTCAACCATGCGGCGAGCCGGGCCACCTGCGTCGTCTTGCCGACGCCGTCGCCACCCTCGAAGACGACGAACGCGCCGCCGCTCACTTCCGCGACCGCTTCTTCTTCGCCTTCGCCAGGAGCCTCCGCGCCTCGATGACACGCTCGGGCCAGCGCTCGATGAACGCCGCGCGGGCGGCGCCGACCTTGACGCGGCGACGTTCCACGTCGCGGCCCAACTGGAACGCCTGCTGCACGCTGACGCCGTCGAGCGCCGGCTCGCCGGCGAACGACCCCAACGAACAGCCGCGCAGATCGTGGGTCACGTCGCCCAGCCGGCGCAGGATGCGGCCCATGACCGCGGGGAACAGCGGGGCGGCCACCGCGGCGACCACCTCGAGCTGTTCGGCAGCCCGCAGCGCGCTCTGCCACTGCTCGTCCGACGAGTCCTCCGTGAGCGACCGGCACCGGTCCGCCAGGATCAGGGTGGCCTGCTCCGCGCGCTGGAACATGACCTCTGCGGCCGGCCGGTGCGCCAGATCTCCGAGCCGCGGGGCCCGGGCGGCTCCGGCCAGCGCGTCGATGATGGTCAGCAGCGGCGACTCCGCCTCGGCAGGGGTCGCGAACGGCAGACCCTTCAGGGCCGCCTCCGTCGCCTCACGCCACTCCGGCTCCAGCACCCACGACAACCCGCGCAGGTCCCGGCCCATCGACCACAGCTTGGCGTTGATGTCGCCGACGTCGTCGCTGGCCGCGGCGCGCCGGGCGAGCTCCGCCCGCACCAGTTCGTCGAGGTGCCGGGTGAAGATGGCGGCCACGAACTCCTCCAGGCTGGCGTCGGGACGGATCTCCCGGGGCCGGGGGAAACTGGTCAGGCCCGTCGCCGGCGCCCCCAGCCGCTGCTGGATGGTCGGGAACTCCTCCAGCACGGTGGCGTTGACCGACTGGGCGGCGCTGAGCAGGAAGTCGCGCTGCTGGCCCGTCAGGTGCGCGGTGGGGGTGATGGTGATCTCGCGATACCGGGCGGTGGTGATCCCGCTGCGGCGGATGGTGACCTTCTCGTCGCGGACCACGGCGGCCATCTCGCCGGCGGTGGTCCGCAGCACCCACTCGTCGCGCTCACAGCGCAGCGCGGCCAGCGCCCCCAGCACCCCGTGGCGCAGCAGCGGCCGGATCAGCCGGGCGAACTCGTCCGGCAGATCTCCCGAGGCGCCCACCGGTTCGGCCCGCTCGGCCGGCAGATGGGGGGTCCAATCGGGCGCCGCGAGATACCACTCGCCGAAGCCGTCGACCACGCGGTGCGCCAGGGTCACCCCGGCGCGGAGGAGCCGCGCATCGACGACGTCGAGGATCGTCACGTCCATGGCGTAACTCGCGGCGGGCCGGCGCAGGATGCGGGCGAGCCCGACCGCCTCCGACGTCAGCCGCGGGGGCTCCGCGCTGAAGGGGACCTCCAGGCGCAGTACCGCGCGACGCTTCTTGCCCATGGAGACACCCTAGTGCCCGCGCTGTCAGGACTTCTTCGCGGCGCGGGCCTTGGTCGTCGTGGTGCGCTTGGCGGCGGGACGCTTGGCGGCCGGCTTCTTGGCCGGCCCCTTGGCGCGCTTCTCGGCGATGAGCTCGAAGGCCCGCTCGGGCGTGAGGGCCTCGGGCGCGTCGTCCCGGCGCAGGGTGGCGTTGGTCTCGCCGTCGGTGACGTAGGGGCCGAACCGCCCGGACTTCAGCACCACCGGCTTACCGGAGACGGGATCGGCGCCGAACTCCTTCAGGGGCGCCGCGGCTGCGGCGCGACCTCGGGTCTTGGGCTGGGCGTAGATCTCCAGCGCCTCCTCCAGCGTGATCGTGAACAGCTGGTCCTCCGACGTCAGCGACCGGGAGTCGGTGCCGCGCTTGAGGTACGGACCGTAGCGCCCGTTCTGCGCGGTGATCTCTGCGCCGTCCGCGTCGGCGCCGAGCACCCTCGGCAGGCTCATCAGCTGCAGCGCCGTGGGCAGGTCGACGGAGTCCAGGGACATCGACGAGAACAGGGACGCCGTGCGGGGCTTGGCGGACTTCGGTGCGTCCTCGGGAAGCACCTCGGTGACGTAGGGGCCGTAGCGGCCGTTCTTCGCGACGACGAGATGCCCCGTGGCCTCGTCGACGCCGAGCTCGCGCTCCTCGGCGAGCGGACGGCTCAACAGCTCCTCGGCGACCTCGGCCGTCAGCGCGTCCGGCGGCAGGTCGTCGGGCACGTTGGCGCGGCGACCGTCGGCCGCCTCGACGTAGGTGCCGTAGCGGCCGACCCGCACGTCGATGCCGGAGTCGCCCAGCGGGAAGGTCGACAGCGCCCGGGCATCGATCTCGCCCAGCTCGGTGACGAGGGTCTCGAGACCGTGGTGCGAGCTGCCCTCGGGGCCCCGGTAGAACTCGGACAGCACCTTGAGCCGCTGGGCCTTGCCGGCGGCGATGTCGTCGAGCTGGTCCTCGAGCTGTGCGGTGAAGGCGTAGTCCACGAGCTCGGAGAAGTGCTCCTCCAGCAGCCTCGTGACGGCGAACGCGAGCCAGGTGGGCACCAGCGCGGAGCCCTTCTTGAAGACGTAGTCGCGCGCCGTGATCGTGCGGATGATCGACGCGTACGTCGAGGGGCGGCCGATCTCCAGCTCCTCCAGCTTCGCCACCAGGGACGGCTCGGTGTAGCGCGCCGGCGGCCGGGTCTCGTGGCCCGACGCGGCGACCGCCGCCACCTCAAGGGCCTGACCCTGCGCCAGGACGGGGAGCCGGGTCTGCTGGTCGTCCGACGCGGAGTCGTCGTCGACGCTGACCACGTACGCCTTGAGGAAGCCGGGGAAGGTGATGGTGCGGCCCGAGGCCACCAGCGCCGCCGTCGTCACGTCGGCGCCGCCGACCTGCGCGGTGTCGAACGCGGCGTCCACCCGGATGCTGAGGGACTCGCCCTTGGCGTCGGCCATCTGGGAGGCGAGCGTGCGGCGCCAGATCAGCTGGTACAGGCGGAAGGCGTCGCCGACCAGTCCCGTCTCGTCGGGGTGGCGGAAGGTGTCGCCCGCGGGGCGGATGGCCTCGTGCGCCTCCTGCGCGTTCTTCACCTTCGACGCGTACACGCGGGGCTGAGCGGGGAGGTACTTCTCGCCGAACAGCTCCTTCACCTGCCGGCGCGCCGCCTGGATGGCCTGGCCGGCGAGCGTCACCGAGTCGGTACGCATGTAGGTGATGAAGCCCTTCTCGTAGAGCTCCTGCGCCACGGACATCGTGCGCTGAGACGTGAAGCCCAGCTTGCGGCCGGCCTCCTGCTGCAGCGTCGTCGTCCGGAACGGCTCGTAGGGCTTGCGGGTGTACGGCTTGGCCTCGACCGAGCCGACGGTGAGGCGCGCGGAGCGCAGCGCCTCGGCGAGCCGGCCCGCGGAGGCTTCGTCGAGGATGAGCGCGTCCTGGCTGGTCAACTCGCCGGCCGCGTTGAAGTCGCGGCCCTGGGCGACCTTGGCGTCGCCGACCGTGGTGAGCCGCGCCGGGAAGGTCCGCGGGTCGGCGTCCGGACCGGCGTCCAGCGTGGTGTCGAGGTCCCAGTAGGCGGCGGGCACGAACGCGATGCGCTCACGCTCGCGGTCCACGACGAGCCGGGTGGCCACGGACTGCACCCGGCCGGCCGACAGCCGGGGCATGACCTTCTTCCACAACACCGGCGACACCTCGTAGCCGTAGAGGCGGTCCAGGATCCGGCGGGTCTCCTGCGCGTCGACCAGATCGACGTCCAGCTCGCGGGGGTTGGTGACGGCCTCGTCTATGGCGGACTTGGTGATCTCGTGGAACACCATCCGCTTGACGGGCACCTTGGGCTTGAGCTCCTCCATGAGGTGCCACGCGATGGCCTCGCCCTCGCGGTCACCATCGGTGGCGAGCAGGAGTTCGTCGACTCCCGCGAGCTTGGCCTTGAGATCCTTGATCGTTGACTTCTTGTCGGGTGATACCACATAGATGGCGCGGAAGTCGTGGTCGACGTCGACGCCGGTGCGGGCCCACTTCTCGCCCTTGTACTTGGCCGGCACCTCTGCGGCCGACGTGGGCAGGTCGCGGACGTGGCCACGGCTCGACTCGACGATGTAGTCCGAGCCGAGGTAACCGGCGATCTTGGTCGCCTTGGTCGGTGACTCGACGATCACGAGACGCTTGGATGCCATGGGTGTGGTCTGCCCTCCGGTCGGGAAACTCCTCGAACAATAGCTGAGGGTGTCAATGGCGCCGCCCCGCCCGGCCCCCGCGGGGGTCAGCGCCCGGGCAGCAGCAACTGGTCGAGCAGCGCGTCGCGCAGCGCCGGCACCACGGACGCGGCGAGCTCCGCGGCGTCCACCTCGAGGACCTGGGCCACCGCCGCGAGGACCTGCCCGACGGCCAGTTCGCCGTCGAGCGCGCCCAGGGTCGCGGCCAGGGCGGTGTCGGCCTTGAGCGCGCGGCGCAACCCCGTCCGCTGCCGGAAGACGATGTGCTCGGGGTCGTCGGCGCCCGGGCGGCCGATGGTCTCCTGGTCGACGTCGACGAGCCGGGGCCGCGACGCCAGGAGTTCGGCGGTGGGCATGGTCGCGGCGTCGACGGCGGCCGCGTGGCGATCGAAGACCTCGCCGACGGGCTGGGCGACGGCGTGTGGCCACGTCTCCAGGCGCAGGTGCGGCTCGGCGCGCCCCGCGGCGGTGACGAGGATCCAGCCCATCCCGACCCCCTGGACGCCCAGACGGTCGAAGTAGGCGAGCCACTCGTCGTAGGCGGGGCGCCAGCGCGGGGTACCGGCCAGGCCGGCGTCGGCGAGCCACATCTCGATGTAGGCGTAGACGTCGAGCCGCTCCCGCTCGACGACCCAGGCGTCACACCCTCGCGGCACCCACTCACGCAGCCGGTCCTCCCACGGCCCGTCGAGGATGGCCCAGTTCGTGAGCAACTGGAGGCTTCCACCGGGGCTGAGGTGGTCGGCAGAACCCCGCACCAGGGTTTCGACGAGGGAGTCGCCGACGAAGTTGGTCTCCCGATAGGTGAGTCGCTGCGAGTCCTCCCCCGGCGGGCTCATGACGAACGGCGGGTTGGACACGATGAGGTCGAAGCGCTCGCCGCGCACCGGCTCGTACAGCGAGCCCGCGCGCAGGTCGACGGCGACGTCGTTGATCCGCGCGGTGAGGGCCGCCAACTCGAGCGCCCGGGGATTGACGTCCGTGGCGACCACCGTCCGGGCGTGCCGGGCAAGGTGCAGGGACTGCACGCCGCACCCGGTGCCGAGGTCGAGGGCCCGCTCGACGGGGCGGCGCATCGTGATCTGCGCGAGCGTCGTCGACGCGGGCGACACACCGAGGACGTAGTCGGGCCGCGTCGGCGTCATGAGCGTGTCGAGCCCCGGTGTGGGGTCGGCCACGATCCATCCGCTGGCGCCGTCGTCGGCGGAGCCGTACGGCCGGATGTCGATCGCGGCGCTCACGTCCGCGCCGCGGTCGCGGAGGTACCCGGCCGCGGTGAGGGCCGCGACATCGATCACGCCGGTGAGGGCGGCCGTCGGCACGTCCTGCTGCAGGATGAAGAGCCGCACCAACAGCGCGAGAGCGTCGTCGGCCGGGCCCAGCGCCCTGTCGGCCGGGACCGTGGAGTTCCGCAGCAGGCCGTCCTGCCCTGCCTCCCCGATGCGGTCGAGGACCGCATCGACGGTGAAGCCGGCCGAGGTGAGAGCATCGCGGAGGGCGGCTGCGTCGAGGGGCATGCGCGTCATCCTACGAGGCCGGCATCCCGGCGCCGCTTCCTCAGCGCACCGAGTCGGTGGCGCCCTGCCAGATGTTGACGCCCTGCACGCCGGCGTGGCCGTCGATCCGTGCCAGTTCATCCGCGCTGAACTCGAGGTTGCCCAGGGCGCCGAGGTTGTCGTCGAGTTGGCGGACCGACGACGCTCCCAGGACGACCGACGTCACCGACGTGTCTCCCTGATCCCGCAGGGCCCAGGCGATGGCCATCTGCGCCAGGCTCTGGCCGCGGTCGGCCGCCATGTCGTTGAGGGCGCGCAGGTGTGCGATGTTCTCATCCGAGAGCATGTCCGCGTCCAGCGACTTGCCTTGGGCCGCTCGGGAGTCGGCCGGGACTCCGTGGAGGTAGCGGTCGGTCAGCATGCCCTGCGCCAGCGGCGAGAAGGCGATGACCCCCATGCCGGCGTCGCGGCACGCCTCCAACAGCGACGGCGACCCCTCCTCGATCCAGCGGTTCAGCGCCGAGTACGACGGCTGGTGGATGACCAGTGGCGTTCCCAGGCCGCTGGCGATCTCCTGCGCCCGCCGGGTCAGGTCGGCCGAGTAGGAGGAGATTCCGGCGTAGAGCGCCTTGCCGGACCGGACCGCCTGGTCCAGCGCGGCCATGGTCTCCTCGAGCGGCGTCTCGGGGTCCGGGCGGTGGTGGTAGAAGACGTCGACGTAGTCCAGCCGCATGCGCGCCAGGGAGTCGTCGAGCGAGCTCAGGAGGTACTTGCGCGAGCCGCCGAACCCGTACGGTCCCGGCCACATGTCCCAGCCCGCCTTGGTCGAAATGACGAGCTCGTGCCGGTAGCGCGCGAAGTCCTCGGTGTAGATGCGGCCGAAGTTGATCTCGCTGGATCCGTACGGCGGGCCGTAGTTGTTGGCGAGGTCGAAGTGGGTGACGCCGCGGTCGAAGGCCCGGCGCAGGATGTCGCGCTGGGTCTGCAGCGGCTTGTCGTCGCCGAAGTTGTGCCAGAGCCCCAGCGAGATCGCCGGCAGCTTCAGCCCGGACGAGCCGAGCCGGCGGTAGGGCATGGTCGAGTACCGGTCTTCAGCGGCGACGTAGGTCATGGACTTCACTCTAGCCACACCCGCGCGCCCGGGCCGGAGGTCGCGGTCAGGTGCCAGCCGTCGCGGTGCGCCGTGCCTCGCGGGGGCCGCCCGGGAAGGACGGGTCCAGGGCCACCAGGACCGAGATCTCGACGACGACGTGGCGACCCGACCCGCGCACGACGCAGCCGCTGACGGCCGCCCCGTTCCGGGTGCCGGAGGCGGCCGCCGCGGCGCACGGCGACTCGCCCTCCACGGCCGCGGCGACCGCGGCGAGCGCGGCCAGCTCCGCGGCCTGTTCCCCGTCTCGGATCAGCGCGAACCACTGGATGAGCACGCCAGCCGCAAGGAACACGGACACGACGGCGAGGCAGGCACCCGCGACGAGAACACTCGCCGCGGCACCCCGCTCGCCCCTCCTGCTCACGGTCCCACTCCGGGCTCGTAGGCCGCCCATGAGTCCGCGGAGACGGTGAACCTCCCCAGCAGCGGAACGGCGACGGGGACGACGACCGCCACCCGGACTCCGTCCGACTCCTGAGACACCTCGACGGCGGCGCCGTCGGGCACCCGCTCCCGCGCCAGCTCGACCGCGGCGTCGTCGCCCCGAGCGGTCTGTCTCGCGATCTGGGCGCTGGACTCACCCGCCGCGGCCTGCGCGACGCCCAGGAGGGAGAGCCCGGCGAGGCAGGCGGTGAGCAGCGCCGCTGTCAGCACCCCGATGGCCAACTCGACGGTGACCATCCCCCGCTGTGACCGGGCCCTCCGTCCCGACGTCATGCTCGCGGCCCTACCGCTGCCGTGCGACCTGGGTGAAGACGCTCAGCACCCAGTCGGTGAGGGTTTCCAGGAAGCTGTTGTCGTTGAAGACGCGCAGCAGGATGAGCGCGGCGGTGGCGGCGGCGAGCAGGCCGATGGCGTACTCGACGGTGGTGAGCCCTCGCTGCGCGAGGGCACGCGCCCGGGCGGCGCGGGTGGTGGTGGCGGGCAGATGCATGGTGGATCCTCTCGGGCCGGGGCCGGCTGCCGGTCAGCCGACTGCACCCGTGATGGCGGGGAAGGCCTCGCAGCTTTCACGCTCCGCCCACCCTGTGGACAGATCCGCACGGACAACACCGCGTCCTGTGGACGGCGGGATCCTCGGGTCACCCCAGGAGGAGGGTGAGCAGCTCCGTCGCGTCAGCCTTGTCCAGCACCTGGTTGGCGTTGCCGCACTTCGGCGAGACGACGCACGCCGGGCAACCGGTGTCGCATCGGCAGGAGCCGAGACGCTCCAGGGTGGCGGCGAGCCAGCGTTCGGCGACCTCGAACCCGCGCTGCGCGAATCCGGCCCCGCCCTCCATCCCGTCGTGCACGAAGATGGTGGCGAGACCCGTGTCGGGGTGCAGGGCCGTGCTCACACCGCCGATGTCCCACCGGTCGCACGGCGCGAAGGCCGGCAGCAGGCCGATGGCCGTGTGCTCCATGGCGTGCGCCGCGGCACCCATCTGGAGCGCGGTCCAGCCGAGGCGGCTCGCCACGTGGGCGGGCACCGTCCACCACACCGCCTGGGTGGTCAGGCGGCGGTTCGGCAGGTCCAGCGGGGTCGAGTCCCACACCTCGTGCGTGACCTCGTCGCGGCGCAGGTACGCCAGCACCCGCGAGTCCAGGCACACGTCGCCGCGCACGACCTCGGTGATGCCCACGGCCCGTCGCTCGGTCTCGCGCACGATCGCGATATCGAACGACGCCTGGGCCTGCGTGTAGTACCGCGGCCTGCTGGCCACCACCAGCGCCTGACGCTCCTCCCGGTCCAGGGTCTCGACCGTGAACGTCTCCCCCTGATGCAGGTACACCGCCCCCGGGTGCACCGTCCGGTCCGCGGCCGCGGCGTCGACCATCCCGACGACGCGCCCGGTGTCCCGTTCGATGATGTCGATGGGCCGCTCCCCCAGCGACCGCAGGTTGATGAAGTCGACCGCCCGGTCCGGGCGGGTCCAGTAGTAGCGCGCCCCCCTGTCCCGGAGCACGCCCTGCGCCGCGAGCGCCCGCGCCGCGGCCTGCATGGTGGGGCCGAACCACCGCTCATCCGCGGACGAGAGCGGCAGCTCCTGCGCTGCCGCGGCCAGGTGCGGGCCCAGGACCCGGGGATTGTCCGGGTGCAGGACCGCACGATCGACGGGGGCGTCGAAGACGAGCTCAGGATGGTCGAGCAGATACGTGTCGAGGGGATCCTCGCGCGCCAGGAGCAGCACCATTGCGTCCTGCCCGCGGCGTCCGGCGCGCCCGGCCTGCTGCCAGAACGACGACAGCCTCCCCGGGAAGCCCGAGACGAGCACGGCGTCCATGCCGGCGACGTCGACCCCGAGTTCGAGGGCGTTCGTGCTGGCCAGGCCACGCAGCCGTCCGCTGTGCAGCCCGGCTTCGAGGGCGCGGCGATCGTCGGCGAGGTAGCCGCCGCGGTAGCTCGCGATGCGGGTGGGCTCGGTGGCGAGCTCCTGGGCCGCCAGCGACACCAGTTCCGCTCCCTGCCGCGAGGGGACGAACGCGATGGTCTGGGCTCCGGCGTCGGTCAGGCGGGCCAGGAGTTCCGCGGTGTCACTCCGCAGGGACGACGACGGCCGCCAGAGCGCCACCGTGCGCCGGCCGTGGGGCGAGGCGTCCGTGTCCACGACGGCGACGTCGTCCACGCCGGCCAGCGCCGAGGCGAACTCGCCGGCATTGGGCGCGGTGGCCGACGACATGGCGACCACCGGCTCGGCGCCGTACTGGGCCGCGAGCCGCCGCAACCGTCTGAGCACCTGCGCGACGTGGGCGCCGAAGACCCCCTGGTAGCGGTGTGCCTCATCCACGACGATGTAGCGCAGGGAGCCGAGGAACGAGGCCCAGCGCTGGTGGGCCGGCAGCACCGAGAAGTGCAGCATGTCCGGATTGGTGAGGACCAGGTCCGCATGGTCGCGCGCGAAGCGGCGTTCCGCGGCGTCCGAGTCGCCGTCCAGGGTCCCCACCCGCCACTTCTCGGGTCCGAGCGCCTGGGCCGCCCTGGCCTGGTCGTGCGCCAGCGCCTTGGTGGGGGCCAGGTACAGGGCGGTGTGCCGGGCCGCGGTCAGGCGGGCGCGGGTGGAGGTGACCGGCACCCCCAGCCTGCCCTCCGCCGTGGCCGCGATGATGGGAAGGAGGTAGCCAAGTGACTTGCCTGACCCGGTGGGGGTGCAGATGATCGCGTGGCGGCCGTGGAACAGCCGCTCGGCGAACTCCCGCTGATGCCGCCAGGGCGCAGGGATCCCGGCGGCCTCCAGGCGCGCGACGGCGCGGGCGGACAGCCAGTCGGGCCACGCGTCCGGTGCGCCGACGGCGGACTCGCGCACCGAAACGGCGGCCACTTCCTCTCGGCTCAGCAGACCCTCGTATCGCACCTCACCACTGTGCCAGGCAGCACCGACAGGCGTAGAATCGAGGGTGTCGAGGAGGATGCGGTGCACCGGTCAACGGGCGCGGGTAATCCCCGCCGCCGGGCGTGGAGCGCGGTGGCGGCCGGGGCGCTGACGGCCGCCCTGATGCTCGCAGCCTGTGGGACGCCCGCCACCCGACCAGGTTCCGACGGCAGCTACAGCCCCGCTCCGACCCGGACGTCAAGCGCACCGGAGTCACCGGCCAGCCCCACGCCGACGTGTCCGCCGTCCTCGGCCGCGCCGTCGCCGTCATGCCCGTCCCCCACCCCGACCTCCTCGTGGGCCCCCACCCCATCCAACACGCCGCCCACCCCTGCCACCAGCAGCGCGGCGACGACGGCCGCGCCCAGCACGACGCGCCCGGCCTCGTCTCCCCCGGCTTCCACCTCGACGCAGGCCCCGGCGACATCCGCCCCCGCCACCCAGACCAGCAGCGCGCCGGCCGTGCCCTGGGCCGGCCTCGTGGCCGAGTGGGCGGGGCTCGATATCGAGACCTTCGACACGTCGCGCCGGGTCGTCGCGCTGACCTTCGACGGCGGCGCCTCGGCCGATGCGGTGTCGAGCATCCTGCGGACCCTCCAGGCGCAGGGTGTGCCCGCGACCTTCTTCGTGACCGGCCAGTTCGCCCGCGCCTACCCCAGCCAGACGCGGGCGATGGCGGCCGCCGGTCATCCGGTGGGCAACCACAGCGACACGCATCCGTACTTCACGCAGATCCCGGACGTTGAGATCCGCGCGCAACTGGCGGCGGCGGAGCGGTCCATCTCGGCGCTGACCGGCGCGACCACGCACCCGCTCTTCCGGTTCCCCTACGGCGACGTCTCGCCCTATGACATCGGGGTCGTCAACCGGGCCGGCTACATCCCGATCCGCTGGACCGTGGACACGCTGGGGTGGAAGGGGACCGACGACGGCATCACCACCGACATCGTCCGGCAGCGGATCCTGGACCGGCTGCGGCCCGGCGCCGTCGTGCTCATGCATGTCGGTGCCCATCCCGAGGACGGGTCGACGCTGGATGCCGATGCGCTTCCGGGCATCATTCAGGACCTGCGTGAGCGCGGCTACGGCTTCACGACGGTGCCGGATCTGCTCGACGACGGTCGGTGAGGGCGTCACCCGAGCAGGTCCGTGACGAGCCCGGCCACGATGGGCACCACCCCGACCAGAACGAAGGACGGCAGGAAGCACACCATGAGCGGCAGCGCCGAGCGCACACCCACCGTTCGGGCGCGGCGCATGGCGGCGTCGGCGCCGTCCTGGCGGGCGTCCTCCGCGTGGGCCCGGAGCAGCCCCGCGGCCGATGTCCCCCAACGCTCGGCTCCGGCGATGTCCGCGGCCACCCGCCCCCACACCGGATGAGACCGCACTCCGGTCCACGCCTCGCTGGTCGCATGGCCCGCTGCTGACCTGGCGGCCACCGCCGCCAGGACCCCGGCCGTGGCCGCGGGGCTGATGTCGGCAACGACGCGCACGGCGCGGCTCAGGGGCAGACCCACCTCGAGGCAGGCGGCCAGGAAGTCCAGCGCGGCCGGCAACTCGGCGAGCTGGGCGCGGTGGACCGCCCGCGGAGCGCGGGGGCGGCTCAGTATCCGGATCCTGAACGGCGGGTGCTGCCGCCGCCGCAGCCGCGCGCTATGCGCTGGCGCGAGCAGCCACGCGCCCACCGCCGCCAGCACCGCAGCCGGCACGAGCGTGCTCACCGCACCCCCCTCCCTGCGAGGCGGTCGACCCACAGGACGCCGCCCGCGGCCAGGACGGCGCCGCCCAAGACAAGCCACTGCCCCCACGGTCGGCCGATCAGGATGTCCATCGTGTCCACCCCGGACATGGCGCCCAGGAGCAGCGCGGCGATCGGCAGGGCTCCCATGATGCGGCCGGTGGTTCGGGCGGCCGCCAGCTCGGTTTCGACGACCGCAGCCACCCGCCGGCGGCCACGTAGGTCCTCCGCGACCCTGCCCAGGACCTCGGCGACGGGGGCGCCGGTCTGCTCGCTCAGCCGCCACGCGGCGGCCACCATTGTGAGGCCCTCATACCCGGGGGCGTCGGAGCTGCGGGAGAGTTGCCCGGCGACGTCGGTGCCGAGCCGCGCAGCCGCCGCGGCCGGCCGGAGCAGCGGGAACTCCTCCGCCGCGTTGCCCAGCGCAGCCGCGGGAAGTTGTCCGGCCCTCAGCAGCCCTGCCAGCGCCCTGGTCGCCGCGGCGCAGTCGGCGGCTCCCGCCTCCTGCGCGCGGCGCCGGCGCCCGGCGGCGCCGAGGTGAAGGACGGTGCCCGCGATCACTCCCACGGTGAGCAGCCATCCGGCCCACCGGGGAGCCACCAGCAGGGCTGCGGCGGCAGCGCCCACGGCGGCGATCGCGACCATCCGCGACCGGACGGGGAGGGCGGCCCGGCGCGCTGCCCGCGCACCGGCCGCAACGCGCCGCTCCGGGCCGATCGCCACCGCCGCGGCCAGGGCCGCGAGCGCCGCGGCGGCGATCATGACCCCACCAGCTCCAGCAACGCGGGGCCCTCCGGGCCGAGTGCCATCCCACCGGGACCAAGCGTGACGGCGGGCGCCACCACCACGAGACCGTCGGACGCGCGCCGTACCAGTCCGATCTGTTCGACGCGCCGTGCGCCGCCGGCCGCTCTGCGGACGTGGATCACCACGCGCAGCGCCGCCGCGACCTGCGCGTGGCACGCCTCGCGGCCGAGCCCACCCAGCGCCGCGAGCGCCTCGAGCCGCGCCGGCACGTCCGCGACCGAGTTGGCGTGCAACGTGCCGCAGCCTCCCTCGTGGCCCGTGTTGAGCGCGGTGAGTAGGTCCGTGAGTTCGGCGCCCCGCACTTCGCCGACCACCAGCCGGTCGGGGCGCATCCGCAGGGCCTGCCGCACCAGCATGGTCAGCGGGATGGCGCCTGCCCCCTCGGCGTTGGCCGGGCGCCCTTCCAGCCTGACGCAGTGCGGGTGGTCGGGCACCAGTTCCCGTGCGTCCTCGACCAGGACCAGCCGCTCGGATGCCGGGACCTCGGCCAGCATGGCCCCGAGCAGCGTGGTCTTGCCCGACCCCGTGCCTCCGGTGACGAGGAACGGCACCCGCCCGGCGACGATGGACCGCAGCAACCTGCTCCCCTCGGGCGGCATCGCCCCCCACGCCTGGAGCTCGTCCAGGCCGACGCTGCGCGCGGCCGGGACCCGCAGCGAGATGGCGGTGCCGGGCGAGGCGACCGGAGCCAGCACGGCGTGCAGCCGGACGCCGCTGGGCAGCCGACCGTCGACGAAGGGCGAGGCATCGTCGAGTCGCCGCCCCGCCTGCGCCGCGAGCCTCACGGCGAGCCTGCGCACCTGGTCGTCGTCCAGGAACTCGACGTCGGTGCGCTCCATGCCCATGCCCCGATCCACGTAGACGTCTCTCGGGCCGTTGACCACGACGTCGGTCACGCCCGGGCGGCGCAACAGGTCGTCCAGCGGGCCGGCCCCGGCGCTCCACACCCTCAGCCGAGTGAGGGTGTCCGCGACGGTGGTGTCGGTGACGATGGCGCCGAGGGACCGCAGGGCCGCTGCGACGTCGGCCGGGGTGTAGGGCCGCCCCAGCTCGGCCAATCGTCCTTGCAGCGTGCTGAGGTCCGGCTCAGTCACCGCACAGCTCCCGGGCGAGCGCGCGCACCTGACGGGTGAAGCGGCGGGCCGGGCCGTCGGCCGGCGGAAGCCCCAGCTCCGCGAGTCGCGGCACGGCCCTGTCGTCGTCGACGGTGCAGACGACGGGCATCCCGAGCGCGCGGCCCACCACGGCTGCCGGCAGGCTCCGGCCCCGTCCGCGGCGGATGACCAGCTCGCTCGGCGCAACTGCGCCCGCCTCCACCCGCATGCGGGCCGCGGCCACCGAGCGGACGTCGGCTCCGACCACCAGGAGTGTGCGGTCCGGCGCCAGGAGGGGTGGCGCCGGACCGTCCACCACCACCAGCGCGTGCTGTCTGCGCAGCGCCCCGACGACGGCGGTCACCGCCTCCGGCGTGGGGGTCCGCGGCCCCTCGCGGTCCTGCGTGACGACCGGAACGCCACCCATCGATGGCAGGCCGGCCGCCAGGTCCCCCAGCTCGCCGCGCGCCGCCGCCAGCTGCGACCATCTGGCGCCCTCCGCCGACTCGATGCCCATCAGCAGATCCAGCCCGCCGCTCGACGGCGCCAGGTCGACCACGGCGGCCGCCGTACCCCGGGGTGCCGTCATCGCGATCCCGACGGCGAGCGTGCTGACGCCCAGCCCACCCGAGGCACCGACGAGGGAGATCAGGCGACCGTTCGGCACGCCCATGGACCGGACCCCGGCCAGGGCCTCCGCGAGCCGTCCCCCGCCGTCGGGCAGCGGCAGTACGGGCAGCCCCAGGTCCGCCGAGCAGCGGGCCAGCTCGGCCGCGTCGGCGCCCACCAGGAAGGCACGGCCCGGGGGCACGGATGTCCAGCGGGCCGCCACCTCCGTGGCGACGAGCCGCAGCGCCGCGCCTGCCCACCGTTGCCTGGACTCGTCCGCGTCCCTCGCGTGCCGGAGTTCGACCTGCTGCGCGGCGGCGATGACCTCGACCGCCTCGACGACGACGGGGTCCCGGGCGCAGAGCAGCGCGTGCGTGTCAGTCATGCCCCCGTAGTGGGCGGTGCGGGCGACGATCTTCCACGCGGATGCCGACCTGTGGACAACCGGCCGGTCCACCGGCGCCCGAACCCCGGCTACCCTGGTGGCGTCCAGACCAGGAAGGAACCGATGAGCCGCACCGCCTTTCCCACCGACGCCCTCGACTGGCTGACGGTGTGGCACGGTGTGCGCGGCCTGGCCGTCGACGCCGAGCCCCATCTCGCCCGTCGGCTCACGGACGCCGGGCACGCCCTGTTCGCCCTGAGCGACGACGTGGACCGCGTCCCGCGGCTGTCCGGCATCCGCAACGTCACCCCCGTCGTCGGCCGGCCCGAGGCTCTTCCCATGGACCCTTTCGCGGTCGAGGTCGTGCTGGCGCACCAGTGCCTGCACCGTTTCGATCTCGAGCAGGCGCTGCCGCAGTTCGCGCGCGTGCTCAGGCCGGGCGGGTGCCTGAGCGCGTCCTATCTCATCCGCGACGACTCGGTCCCATGGGTGCGCCGGCTCGCCGCGCTCCTGCGCCGCTTCGATCCCATGGCGATGAAGGGCGATTACGGGCACGAGGCCCTCGCGGCCCTGGACGAGAGCCGCTACTTCCCGGAGGTGGAACGCCGGGCGTTCCGCGTGTGGCGCAGCGTGAGCCGCGACGACCTGCAGAACCTCGTCCGGGCGCAGCCCCTGGCCAGCCACCTCGACGAGGCGCAACTGAGCCAACTCCTCGACCAAGTGGCGGACCTCTACGACGGCGCTGTGCGCCCGGGCGAGAGCCTGCGTCTGCCGTTCCAGCTGCTGTGTTGGCGCGCGTGGGTGTCCCACGAGGAGTTGACCTCGCCCGTCCGGCTGCCCGACAGCGGCCTGGCCATCCCCCTGTGACGGGGCCAGGAGTGGGTCGCACGCCCACCGGCGCGCCCGAGGGCACTAGGCTGACCAGTGCCGAAAGGAGCACCATGCCCAGTGAGCCCAGCCATCCCCTGGTCGACATCAAGGATGCCGTCTCCGACTTCGTCGCCCGCGAATCGGAACTCGCAGCGGCCGAGCTGAAGCCCGCGGCGAAGGCCGCCGGCATCGGCGCAGGCCTGTTCGCCGGCGCGGCCGTGTTCGCCTTCCACGCCATCTGGATGCTCGTCATCCTCATCGCGCTGGCCGTCGGCCTGCTGCTGTACGCCGTGACCCCGCTGGGCCCCTGGGGGTCCTTCACGCTCGGGTTCCTCATCAGCATGCTGGTGTCCGTCGCCGCGGCGCTGGTGCTGGCGGTGCTCGGCCGGAACCGGTTCCGCCGGGTGAAGAAGCCCGACGCCACCATCGCCGAGGCGAAGGCCACCCTCGACGCCGTCGTGGCCGCGGTGACCGCCCGGAAGCCGGGGGCCGACGTGACGATCCGGCCGCAGGATCTGCCGCGCTTCCGCGACGCCGACGTCAGCGGACCCACGGCGCGCCCGTGAGGCTGGCCGTTCGACGGTGCCACCTGGCAGGCTTGGCCCCATGACCAAGTGGGAATACTTCGTCGCCCCGATCCTCTCGCACGTGGCGCAGCAACTGCTCAACAACTTCGGCTCGGAGGGCTGGGAACTGATCCAGCTCGCTCCCGGCCCCAACCCCGACACCCTCGTCGGCTACTTCAAGCGGCCGATCCAGGGCGCCTGATGCTCCCCTCCGAGCGCCTGGCCGGCCTCGGCCTCGCGCTGCCGCCGGTCGCCGCGCCCGTGGCCGCCTACATCCCGGCGACCCGCGTCGGCGGTCAGGTGTGGACCTCGGGACAGCTGCCGTCCGTCGCGGGACGCCTCGTGGCGACCGGCAAGGTCGGCGGCGCGGTGTCACCTGAGGAGGCGGCCGACGCCGCGAGGGTCGCGGTGCTCAACGCGCTGGCGGCCGCGGCGGACGTGGCCGGCGGCCTCGACCGGATCACCAGGATCGTCAAGCTCGTCGTGTTCGTGGCCAGCGAGCCGGGATTCACCGGCCAGCCGGCGGTCGCCAACGGCGCCTCGACCCTCGTGGGCGAGGTGTTCGGCGACCAGGGCGCGCATGCCCGGTCCGCCGTCGGGGTCTCGGTGCTGCCGCTCGACGCGCCCGTCGAGATCGAGTTGGTCGTCGAGGTCTGATGGCTGCCCCGGGTGACCCGGCGGCCATCCACGCCGCGCTGCGGGCGGCCTACCCGGACGCACGATGCGAGCTGGACTTCCGCTCCCCGCTCGAGCTGCTCGTCGCCACCGTCCTGTCGGCCCAGTCCACGGACCGGCGTGTCAACGCCGTCACCCCCGCGCTCTTCACGCGGTTCCCGACGGCGGAGGCACTGGCCGGCGCGCCGCTGGAGGAGATCGAAGAGCTCATCCGTCCCGTGGGATTCTTCCGGAGCAAGGCCGCCGCCCTGACCGGCCTGGCCCGGCGCATCGTCGACGACTTCGACGGCCGGGTGCCGGACACGCTGGAGGACCTTGTCACGCTGCCAGGCGTCGGCAGGAAGACGGCCAACGTCGTGCTCGGCAACGCGTTCGGCGTCCCGGGAGTCACTCCGGACACGCACCTGATCCGCCTGGCCAACCGCTTCGGCTGGGTGGCGAGCACCAAGCCGGACGCCGTGGAGCAGGCGGTCGGGGCGCTGTTCGCGCCCGATGAATGGGTGATGCTGTGCCACCGGGTCATCTGGCACGGCCGACGGTGCTGCCACGCGCGGCGGCCGGCGTGCGGAGCCTGCCCGGTCCGGGATCTGTGCCCGAGCCGCGACATCGGGGAGCAGGATCCGGTGCTGGCCGCCGGTCTGATCCGTGAGCCGCGCGCTTAGCGCAGGTACGCTCGGAGGCGATGAGACTCCCCCACGCACTCGCCGTCGCCCTGGCCGTCGTCGCCCTTGCCGCCTGTTCGCCCGCGGCCTCAGGCCCGTCGGCAGACTCGGTCGCGCCGGCGGAGACGGCCGCCACGGCCCCGGCGGACCTCGCCGCGTTGCGGGAGCAGTTCGGGCTGCCGGACTGCCCGGCCACCGACGCGGCGGCGGCTCCGGTCGCCGGCGGCCTGCCCCAGACCGCCCTGCCGTGCCTCGGCGGGGACACTACCGTCAACCTCGCCGGGCTGCCCCGCACGCCGACGATCATCAACCTGTGGGCCCAATGGTGCGGGCCGTGTCGCGAGGAGGCGCCGTTCCTGCGGGAGGGGCTGGCTGAGCTGGACGGCGTGAGCTTCGTCGGCGTCAACTACAACGACCCCAAGCCGGACTGGGCGGTGGAGTTCGCGGGGCTCGTGGGCTGGGTCTATCCCCACGTCATGGACCAGGACAAGACACTGCAGGTGCCCCTGCGGGTCCCCGGGCTGCCCACGACCTACTTCGTCGACGCCGACGGGCGGATCACGGGAGTGCACGCCGGCCCGCTGGAGTCGACCGAGCAGCTGCGCGAGCTGGCCACCACCTACCTGGACGTCCCGTGAGGCATCCAGCGGTCTTCCAGGAGCTGTGCCGGGCCCTCGACGCGAAGCCGGTCGTCCGGCACATCGGGCTGGACCGCAGCCCGCGCGGGGAACGCTCGGCGGCGGTGCTGATGCTGTTCACCGACGAGCCCGACCCCGCCCTCACGTTCGTCACCCGGGCGGAGACCATGCGCCGCCACGCGGGACAGATCGCCTTGCCCGGTGGTGCGGTCGATCCCACCGACCGCGACCTCGCGCACACAGCCCTGCGGGAGGCCGACGAAGAGGTGGGCCTGGCCGCGGAGCACGTGACGATCCTCGGCCATCTGCCCCCGCTGTGGGTCCCGGCGTCGCGCTACGACGTCACCACGGTCGTCGCGGTCTGGCCCGGCGGACACCCCCTGTACGCGCGGGACCCGCGCGAGACGGGAGCCGTCCACGCCTTCCGGATCTCGCAGCTCGTCTCACCGGCGACGCGCGCGCTGGGGCGGCACCCCGGTGGATTCGAGGGGCCGGCCTTCGTGCTGGGCGATCAGTTCATCTGGGGGCTCACCGCGCACCTGGTGGACTGGACCCTCGACCTGGGCGGCTGGGCCGTGCCGTGGGACCGCGGCCGAGTCGAGCCGATACCGGAGCGCTACCTCCGGGACTAGGGACGACGAACGGCGCGCAGCCCGGCCGCGCGCCGTCGTCGTCAGGAAGATCTAGTGCCGTCGGGACGGCAGCACCGAGATGGGTGCATCCGCCGTGTCGTGGTGGCTGACCAGGACGTCGTGCCACGAGGTGATGTCCGGCCTGGCGCGCAGGAGCGCCCTGCGCTCACGCTCCGTCATTCCGCCCCAGACGCCCCACTCGATGCGGTTGTCCAGGGCCTCTGCCAGGCATTCGGACCGCACGGGACAGCCGACGCATACCGACCTCGCCCGCTTCTGGTCCTTGCCTTCCGGAAACAGAGCGTCCGCCATGTCGCGGCACTTGGCGTGCAGCGTCCATTCGCTAGCTTCGGCGAGTGACATATCTCCTGCCCTCCCTTGCGCAGTTGCTGTCGATGACTCTGACGCTAGCGCATTGTGGGCGCATCGCAACAGGGGCAATCTCTCGCTGACTATGGCCCGGGCCCGCGTCCGGGGCGTCGTCGGCACCGTCACGTAGACTGGCGGGCATGAAGTCTGCCTCGCTCAGCCAGAAGGCGTACTCCGTCCTCATGTTCCTCGCCGTGAGCGTGCTGGCGGGGCTGCTCCTGTCAGGGCTGGCGGTGCCCTTCGCGGCCCTGGCGGGTGGCGGCGCCAAGATGGCGGCGGACTCACTGGAGTCCCTGCCGGCGGACTTTGAGACCCCGCCCCAGTCGGAGCGCTCCCGGATCCTCATGGCCAACGGCGAGGTGCTGGCGACCTTCTTCAACGAGAACCGGGTCTACGTCCCGCTGTCGGAGATCTCCCCGCTCATGCAGGACGCTCAGATCGCGATCGAGGATCACCGCTTCTACGACCACGGGGCCATCGACTTCCAGGGCTTCGGCCGCGCTGCCGTGAAGACCCTCACCGGAGACACCCAGGGCGCGTCCACCCTGACGCAGCAGTACGTCAAGCTCGTCCGCGTCGAGGCCGCGTCAGCCGCAGGTGACAAGGACGGCGTCCGCGAGGCGACCGAGGTCACCCTCGAGCGCAAGATCATCGAGGCGCGCTACGCGATGGCGCTGGAGGAGCGCCTCTCCAAGGACGAGATCCTGGAGCGCTACCTCAACATCGCCTACTACGGCGACGGCGCGTACGGCGTGGAGGCCGCGGCGCAGCACTACTGGGGCACGACGGCGAAGGATCTGACGCTGGAGCAGGCGGCGATGCTCGCGGGCCTCGTCCAGAACCCCGTGGCGCTCAACCCCGTCAAGAACACGGCCAAGGCGATCGAGCGCCGCAACGTCGTCCTCAACCGGATGGCCGAGCTCGGCATGATCAGCGCGGAGCGGGCGGCCGAGGCGAAGGCCGTCGCGTTCGACCCCGCCCAGGTGCGGCGCGTCCCCAACGGATGTACCGCGTCGCCCTACCCGTTCCTGTGCGACTACGTCCGCCGGACGCTCCTGAGCGACGCCATGCCGTCGATGGGCGACACGGTCGAGGAGCGCGAGAACCTGCTCAACCGCGGCGGGCTCACCATCCAGACCCTCATCAATCCCGACGCCCAGGCCGCGGCCGAGGCGGCGGTTGCCGACCTCATCGCGCCGACCGACCCCGTCCTCGCTGGAGCGGCGCTCATCGAACCGAAGACCGGCCTCATCGTCGCGCTGGCTCAGTCGCGGCCCAAGATGGGCACCGACGCCGGGGAGACGTACTACAACTACAACGTCGAACGCTCCATGGGCGGCGCCGAGGGGTACCAGGCCGGATCGACGTTCAAGACGTTCACGATGGCCGCCGCGCTCGACATGGGGATGACCCCGGAGCGCGAGTACAACGCGCCGGAGCAGCTACCGCTCAAAGGCATGACGTTCCGCAACTGCTCGGGGCCCTTCGAGTTCACGCAGGACCACACGGTCCGCAACTACGACCGCAGCTACGGGAGGATCGACATGGTGCGCGCGGCCGAGAACTCGGTCAACACCTACTTCCTGCAGCTCGAGGCCGACGCCGGCATCTGCGCCTCCATCGACATGGCCGCCGCCGTGGGCGTCAAGATGTCGACGGGGCAGGACCTCCGCATTTACCAGAACTCCCCATCGTTCGTGCTCGGCACGGCCGAGATCACGCCGCTGTCGATGGCCGAGGCCTACGCGACGTTCGCCAACCGCGGCGTGCACTGCACCCCGATCATCCTGCAGTCGGTCGTCACCAAGGATGGCGCCGAGCTGGCGGTGCCGCCCGCGGACTGCCAGCAGGTCATCCGCCCCGAGGTCGCCGACGGCGTCAACTACATCCTGCAGAACGTCGTCGCCGACGGCACGGGCCGCCCTGCGGCCCTGCGCGACGGCCGCCCGCAGGCGGGTAAGACCGGCACGATCAACGAGAACCAGGCCGTCTGGTTCGCCGGGTACACGCCCGAGATGGCCGGCGCCGCCTGGATCGCGATCGACAAGACGAACCCCTGGTACGAGACGAAGAAGAAGACGCTGAAGAACGTCCGGCTCCCGAGCGGCACGTATCTGCGCGGCACCGGCGGCGGTGACGCCGGACTCATCTGGAAGGCCGCGATGGCGTCGGCGCTGGCGGACAAGCCGAAGACCGACTTCACCGCCCCCACCAGCGAGATCCTCGAGGGCGTCAAGGTACGGCTGCCCGATGTCTCGGGCATGGGTTACAACGAGGCCAAGCGCACCTTGGAGGCGGCCGGCTTCCAGACTCAGCGGCAGGGTGTCTACTCGTCGCGCCGTGAGGGCACGTTCCTCGGGATCTCTCCGAGCGAGACGGCCGTGAAGTTCTCCACCATCCGGCTCAAGGTCTCCCTCGGCCCCAAGCCCGAGCCCAAGCCCAAGCCCCAGCCGGAACCGGAGCCGACCAAGGAGCCCGAGCCGCCCAAGGAGACCAAGCCCACCAAGCCTGCGGAGAGCAAGCCGCCGGCGGACGGAGACGGCGACTGATGCACCACGCCATCCGCCCCGTCGCGGCGACGCTGGCTGTCGGCGGGGCGTGCTTCGGCTGGGGGCTGGTCGAAGCCACCGCCTATACGGTGCGGCGGGTGGAGTTGCCCGTGCTGCCGGCCGGGGGTCGCGAGCTGAGGATCCTGCACGTCTCGGACGTCCACCTCATGACGTATCAGCGGCGGAAGCTGGCGTTCCTGCGGTCGCTCGCGGAGCTTGAGCCCGATCTGGTGCTCAACACGGGCGACAACATCGCGCAGCCGGAGGCCATCGAACCGCTGGTCACGGCCTGGGACGGGCTCCTCGCGGTGCCCGGGGCCTTCGTGTTCGGGTCCAATGACTATTTCCGGCCCCAGTTCCGCAATCCGGTCCGGTACTTGCTCGAGGGCAGGTCGCACGGGTCAGGGGCGCCCAAGTCCCCGACGCTGCCGTGGGAACAGCTGAGGGACCGGTTCGTCGGGCGCGGCTGGGTGGATCTCACCCACCGTCGGACGACGCTGGAGGTCGCGGGCTACCGCCTGGCGTTCCGCGGCGTCGACGACGCGCACCTCGGGCGCGACGACTACGCCACCGTCGCCGGTCCTGCCGATCCGACCGCGGACCTCAACATCGCGGTCACGCACGCGCCCTACCTGCGGCTGCTGGACGCCATGACCGCCGATGGGATGGACCTCATCGTCGCCGGCCACACGCACGGGGGCCAGGTCTGCGTGCCCGGGTACGGGGCGCTGATCACCAACTGCGACCTCGACACGGGTCGCGTGAAGGGCCTGTCGTCGCATCGCGCCGGGGGGCGCACCGCGCACCTGCACGTCTCCGCCGGCGTCGGGACGTCGCCCTTCGCGCCGTACCGGTTCGCTTGTCGCCCGGAGGTCACGCTGCTGACGCTGGTCCCGGTTTCGCCCTGACGACGCCGATGGGCTAGTATCTCCGTTGGCTCTTTCAGAGCCGATCGGGGTGTGGCGCAGCTTGGTAGCGCGCGTCGTTCGGGACGACGAGGCCGCAGGTTCAAATCCTGTCACCCCGACGAAGTCCGAGAGAAGTGAGCAAGCTCCCTTCCTCGGACTCGTTGCCTTCAGTGGGACTCGGAGCTTGTTCACGTCCGAGGCCGAGGAAGGGGTTGGAGGGACGAAGTCCCGGAACACCCCGACGCAGACCGAGACCGCCACCCTAAGCTGGTCGGACACCGACCTCGGGAGCGACGATGACCTGGACAGCGCTGCGGACCACGCACTACATCGGCGGACGTTTCACCGACGACGAGCCCACCCTCAGCATCGAGAACCCGGCCACCGGCGAGGAGTTGGCCAGGGTCGCCGACGCGGACGCCGCCACCGCCATGGCCTGCCTGGACGCCGCCGTCGAGGCCGCCCCCGACTGGGCGGCCACCGAGCCCCGCTTCCGGGGCGAGCTGCTGCGTGCGGCCTGGGCCCGCATCATGGAGCGGGCCGACGAGTTCGCCGAGACCATGACCCTGGAGATGGGCAAGCCGCTGGCCGAGGCCCGCGGCGAGGTGACATACGGGGCGGAGTTCCTGCGCTGGTTCGCCGAGGAGACTCCCCGCATCCACGGCCGCTACACCGTGGCGCCGGTCGGGGGCCAGCGGCTGCTCACGATGAAGCAGCCCATCGGTCCGGTCCTGGCGATCACCCCGTGGAACTTCCCGCTGGCGATGGCCACCCGGAAACTCGGCCCGGCCCTGGCCGCCGGCTGCACCGCGGTCCTGAAGCCGACTCAGCTGACGCCGCTCACCTCGTTGTTGCTGATGGACGTGTTCGACGAGGTCGGTGTGCCGGCGGGCGTGGTGAACTGCTTCGTGTCCTCGTCGGCCTCCGCCACCACCGCTCCGCTGATCGCCGATCCGCGGCTGCGGAAGCTGACGTTCACCGGATCGACCAGCGTGGGGGTCAGGCTGCTCGAACAGGCCGCCGTCAACGTGTTGAAGTGCTCCATGGAACTCGGCGGCAACGCGCCGTTCCTGGTGCTGCCGAGCGCGGACGTCGACCGAGCGGTCGAGGGCGCGATGGTCGCGAAGATGCGCAACATCGGTCAGGCGTGCACGGCCGCGAACCGGCTCATCGTCCACCGTGACCTCGCGGAGGAGTTCACGGCGAAGCTGGCTGCCCGCGTCGGGGCGCTCACGGTCGGTGACGGGATGGCCGACGGCGTCGACGTCGGCCCCCTGGTGTCGGCGGCGGCGCTGGACGACGTCGAGGCCATGGTGACGGAGGCGGTCGCCGACGGGGCGCGGGTCGTCGTCGGCGGGTCACGGGTCGACGGGCCGGGTCACTTCATGCGGCCCACCGTCCTGGCCGACGTCCCACCGTCGTCGCGTTGCATCCGCGAGGAGATCTTCGGGCCGGTGGCGCCCATCGTCACCGTCGACTCGGTGGACGAGGCCGTGGCGCTGGCCAACGACACCCGCTACGGGCTGATGAGCTACGTGTTCGCCGAGAACCTCGACGAGGCGCTCTCGACGGCCGAGCGGCTGGAGTCCGGCATGGTCGGGCTCAACTCCGGACTGGTGTCCAACCCGGCCGCGCCGTTCGGCGGCGTCAAGAGTTCCGGCCTCGGCCGGGAGGGCGGCCCGGAGGGCATCGAGGAGTTCCTCGAGATCAAGTACGTCGGGGTGTCACTGCGCTGAGTGGGCCTCAGTAGTCCCGCGCGGCGCCGACGTCGTCGAGGCAGCGCAGGCCGGGCACGCCCGGCGGGATGTCGTTCTGGGTCAGGTCGCGGCACGGCATCGCGTCCTGGAACGCCACGATGTAGTGCCAGCGGCCCTCGGTGATGCCCCACACGGTGCGCCTGTCGCCACAGGTGGTGGACTCGTCCCCGACGACGAACCCGTCCGGGTGGACGGCGCTCACCGACACGTGAGTGGTGACGCAGCCCGTCTCGTCGGCGTAACCGATCCGGACTCCGAGGAACTCCTGGAAGGACGCGGGTAGGCCGGCCGCCGCCTCGACGTCGGCCTTCGTCGACATCGCGGCCGTCACGGCGGTCCAGGGCCCGCCCTGCGGGGTGGGTTTGGCGACGGGGCTGAGCGTCGCCGTGGGCGCCAACTCCAGGGAGGGCTCCGGCTCTGCGGCCGTCTCCTCCGGCGCCGGCGAGGTCTCCAGCGGGGGAAGCGAGGTCGGCGCCACGATGCTGGCCGCACTTCCGGACGGTGTCGGAAGAGGAGCGGGGTCGTCCACGGCGGCTCCGCAGGCAGCCAGCAGCGCCACCGCGGCCAGGGCCGCGCCCGCCATCATCACATCGCGCACAGCCTCGACGGTACCAGCGACCCGAACGGCGCCGCCGCCGCCTCTCGCGCCGCAAAGAGGGCTAACGTGGGGGTGGGCGCCGCTCAACGACGACGCGCGTCCAGTAAGGCAGTGTCGCTTCGAGGAGACAAATGTCCACCGCCATAGATGTCCGCCGTACCCGCGTCGACCTTCCGACCACGGGCACGCCGCCCACGCACCCCCGCCTCCTGGCCTGGTTGGACGAGGTGGTGGATCTCTGCCAGCCGGATGCTATTCACTACTGCGACGGCTCCGAGGACGAGTGGTCCGCGCTGGTGGCCGAGTTGGAGGCCAAGGGCACCATCATCCGGCTCAACGCGGACCTCAAGCCGAATTCGATCCTCGCCCGCACCGACCCCGACGACGTGGCGCGCGTGGAGGACCAGACGTTCATCTGCTCCAAGGACGAGCGCAACGCCGGCCCCACCAACAACTGGATGGATCCGGACCAGATGCGGCGGATCATGACGCCGCTGTTCGACGGCGCCATGGCCGGCCGGACGATGTACGTGATCCCCTTCTGCATGGGCCACCTGGACGCGCCGGACCCGAAGTTCGGCGTCGAGGTGACCGATTCCGCCTACGTCGCGTTGTCGATGAAGATCATGACGCGCATGGGCGCCGAGGTGATGGCCCGCATGGAGGAGCGCGACGCGGACTTCGTGCCGGCCCTCCACTCCGTCGGCATGCCCCTGACCGGCTCGATGACCGACGTGCCGTGGCCGTGCAACGAGACCAAGTACATCGTCCACTTCACCGACGACCGGGTCATCTGGTCTTACGGCTCCGGGTACGGCGGCAACTCGCTGCTGGGGAAGAAGTGCTACGCCCTCAGGATCGCGTCGGTGATGGCCCGCGACGAGGGCTGGCTGGCCGAGCACATGCTGATCCTCAAACTCATCTCGCCCGAGGGCCGCGAGTACCACATCGCCGCCGCGTTCCCGTCGGCCTGCGGCAAGACCAACCTCGCCATGCTGGAGCCGACGGTCCCCGGCTGGCGGGTGGAGACGCTGGGCGACGACATCGCCTGGCTGCGGTTCGGCGCGGACGGCCGGCTGTACGCCACGAATCCCGAGACCGGGTTCTTCGGCGTCGCCCCCGGCACCAGCTATGCGACGAATCCGAACGCCATGCGCACCATCGAGGGCGGCAACTCGATCTTCACCAACGTCGCGCTCACCCCCGACGGGGACGTGTGGTGGGAGGGCATGACGGCCGAGAAGCCCGAGCAGGTCGTCGACTGGAAAGGCAGGCAGTGGCGCGGCGTCGGCGGGCCGGTCGGCGGGCGCCCGGACGAGAAGGCGGCGCACCCGAACAGCCGGTTCTGCACGCCGATCGAGCAGTGCCCGATCCTGTCCGACGACTACCACCGCCCCGAGGGCGTGCCCCTGGACGCGATCATCTTCGGCGGGCGCCGCGAGAACACCATCCCGCTCGTGACACAGTCCCGGGACTGGCAGCACGGCGTGTTCATGGGCGCCACCTGCTCGTCAGAGACGACGGCGGCCGCCTCCGGCGCCGTCGGGGTGCTGCGCCGGGACCCGATGGCCATGCTGCCGTTCATCGGCTACCACGTCGCGGACTACGTCCAGCACTGGATCAACATGGGGCGCCGCTCCGACGCGTCGGCGCTGCCGAAGATCTTCTACGTCAACTGGTTCCGCCGCGACGCCGACGGCCGCTTCATGTGGCCGGGCTTCGGGGAGAATTCGCGCGTCCTGAAGTGGGTCGCGGAGCGGGTCGACGTGAAGGTCGACGCGGTCGAGACGCCGATCGGCTATGTGCCGGCGCCGGGCGGCTTGGACGTCGACGGCCTCGACATCAGCGACGAGGACCTCGCCGGGGTCGTCGGATACACGGAGACCGAGTGGCGCGACGAGGTGCCGCGCATCGGCCGCTGGTTCGACACGTTCGGCTGGCGCCTGCCCCGCGAGATGGTCGACGAGCTGCGCGCGCTGGAGACGGCCTTCGGGAGGGCGCCGAGTCGGATGTGACCGCTGGCGGTTCGTCAGTCGAGCCGGCCGAGGATGAGCCCCGGCACCTCGACGGCGGCATCGCTGTAGTCGACGGCGCCGTCGAGCGCCGCCAGCGCCCGATCGAAGCGTTCAGGGGTCGCGGTATGGAGCGTGAACAGCGGCTGACCCGCGGCGACCCGGTCGCCGGGCTTGGCATGCATCTCAACGCCGGCGACCGCCTGCACATCGTCCTCCTTGCGGGCGCGACCCGCGCCGAGCCGCCACGCGGCCACGCCGACGGCGAACGCGTCCATCCGGCTGACGAATCCCCCGCGCTCGGCCACGACCGTGTGCCGATGCTCGGCCATCGGCAGCGGCGCGTCAGGGTCGCCGCCCTGAGCCGCGATCATCCGCCGCCACACGTCCATGGCGCGACCGTCCCGCAAGGCCGGGGCCGGGTCCACGTCCGGCTTGCCGGCGGCCGCCAACATTTCCCGGGCCAACGCCACCGTGAGCTCGACCACGTCCGCCGGGCCGCCGCCCGCGAGGACCTCGAGGGACTCCCGCACCTCCAGCGCGTTGCCGGCGGTGCGGCCCAGCGGGGTGTCCATCCCGGTGAGCAGGGCGACGGTGGTGACGCCCGCGTCCTTGCCGAGGTCCACCATCGTGCGGGCCAGTTCGGTGGCCTGGTCCAGTGACTTCATGAACGCACCCGAGCCCACCTTCACGTCCAGCACCAGGGCACCGGTGCCCTCGGCGATCTTCTTGCTCATGATGGAACTGGCGATCAGCGGGATGGCCTCGACGGTGCCGGTGGTGTCGCGCAGTGCGTAGAGCTTCTTGTCCGCCGGCGCGAGGCCGGACCCGGCGGCGCAGATGACCGCGCCGACGTCGTCGAGTTGGCGGAGGATCTCGTCGTTGCTGAGGTCCGCGCGCCAGCCCGGGATCGACTCGAGCTTGTCGAGCGTGCCACCCGTGTGCCCGAGTCCCCGGCCGGACAGCTGTGGCACCGCGACGTCGAACACCGCGACGAGAGGGGCCAGGGGCAGCGTGATCTTGTCCCCCACCCCGCCGGTCGAGTGCTTGTCCGCGGTCGGGCGGGTGAGCGACGAGAAGTCCATCCGCTCGCCCGAGGCGATCATCGCGGCGGTCCACCGGGCGATCTCGGCGCGATCCATGCCGCGCAGGAGGATGGCCATGGCCAGGGCCGACATCTGGTAGTCGGCGACCCCGCCGGTGGTGTACGCGGCGATCACCCAGTCGATCTCCGCGTCGGAGAGCCTGCCCCCGTCGCGCTTGGTCCGGATGAGGTCAACGACGTCGAAGTTCATGCGCCCCAGGCTACCGACGCCCCGCCCCACCGGCACGACACGCCGTCGAACTGTCCCCTCGACCGCCCCCACGCCGCCGGGCCCCGAGTTTGCCGGTCATTGGTGCTGCCGGGGCCGATCTGGCAGGATCGAAGCGCTCCAACCCCACCCGCCGCGCCGAGCGCGACGGCCCTCCTGCCCCTCGGAAGTACCCATGCCCAAGGAAGTCGTGCGCGCCCGCTGGGGCGTCATCCTGCTGTTCTGGCTCAACGGCGTCGCGTGGTCGTCGCTCCTCCCGCGCTATCCGGAGATCAAGGCCGCGCTGGAAGCGTCGAACACCGCGTTCGGCATCGCGGTCGGCCTGGGTCCGGTGGGTGGCCTGATCGCGGGGCTGTTCACCGCCCGGTTGGTGCGGAGGTTCTCGTCGGCGACGGTGGCGACAACGACCCTGCTGCTCGGCATCCTCATGCTCAACGCCGTCGCCAACGCGCCGACGCTGGCGCTCTTCGCCGCCTCGCTCGCGACGATGGCCGCGATGGACGCCATCACCGACATCTCCATGAACGCCCACGGGCTGCGGGTCCAGAAACTCTACGGCCGCACGATCCTCAACTCCTTCCACGGATGGTGGTCGATCGGCGCGGTGTGCGGCGGCATCCTCGGTTCAGCAGCCGCGCAGGTGGAGATGGCGCTGTGGTTGCAGGCCGTCGTGGCCGCCGTCGTGTTCGGCGGCATGGCGCTGTTCGCCCGCACCCTGCTGCTGCCGGGCAAGGACCAGGCGCCCGTCGACGAGGCCGCGGCCGAACTCCGCCCGCAGCGCCGCATCCCCGCCTCACTCTGGCTGCGGCTCATCGCGCTCGGCCTGCTCGGGGCGTCCGTCGGCCTGGTGGAGGAGAGCGCCGCGTCCTGGGGCGCGATCTACATGGACGGCATGTTCGAGGTCATGCCCTTCGTCGCCGGCCTGGCCTTCGTCGCGCTCCAGGGTGCCCAGATGATCGGCCGGTTCACCGGCGACGCCCTCGTCAACCGCATCGGCGCGCGCCCCGCGGTCACGCTGGGCGTGAGCGTGGCCGCGCTCGGGATGGGCCTGGCCGTCGCGTTCCCGCACCCGGCCTCCACCATCATCGGCTTCGCCTGCGCCGGATGGGGCATCGCGACCGGCATCCCGTCGGCCATGCACGCGGCCGACGAACTGCCCGGCATGGCGCACGGCTCCGGGCTGACGTTCGTGACCTGGCTCATGCGGCTGGGCTTCTTCGCGGGACCGCCGCTGATCGGCATCGTCGGCGACACCGTGAGCCTACGGTGGGCGCTCATCGTGGTGCCGATCACCGCCCTCGTCGCGCTCGCCCTCACCCCGGCGCTGACGCCGCCCCGGAACGCGCGGCCGACCGTCCTCTGAGGTGGTTGACTGGGCCCTATGACGTTCACGCTGCCCGTTTCCCGCACGCCCGACCCGATGGACGCTCCCCCGCTGCGGTGGGGCATGCTCGGCACCGGCTGGATCGCCGAACGCTTCGTCGAGGCGCTGCACGCGCACACCCGGCAGCGTGTGGTGGTCGTGGGGTCGCGGACCGCGGAGAAGGGCGCCGAGTTCGCCGCCCGGCACGGGATCGAGCGGAGCACCGTCGGCTACGAGGCGGTGGCGGCGGACCCGGAGGTGGACGTCGTCTACGTCGCGACCCCGCACAGCGAACACCGCGACAACGCCCTCCTGGCCATCGCCGCCGGCAAGCACGTGCTGGTGGAGAAGGCGTTCACGCGCAACCTGGCTGAGGCCACCGAGGTGGTCGACGCCGCCCGCGCGGCCGGGGTCGCGGCGATGGAGGCCATGTGGACCCGCTTCCTCCCCCACATGGACGTGGTGCGGCAGGTGCTCGCCGACGGCGCCCTCGGCGAGATCGAGACCGCGTTCGCCGACCACGGCCAGTGGTTCCCGAAGGACCCGGATTTCCGGCTGTTCGACCCCGCGAAGGCCGGCGGCGCGATGCTGGATCTCGGCGTCTACCCGGTGAGCTTCACCCACTTCGCCCTCGGCGCCCCCGGCCGCGCGCTGGCGGCAGGGACGACGGCGTTCACCGGCGTGGACCGGCAGATCTCGGCCGTGCTGACCGGATTCGAACGGCACCCGATGGCTCACGGCATCGTCACGACGACGCTGGCCGCCCTCACCCCCACCCTCGCCTTCGTCGCTGGCGACGAGGCGCGCCTCGACATCCCCGGCCCCTTCTACGGCCCGCAGCCGGTCACCGTGACCCGCCGCGACGGGGAGCGCGCCACCTCCGAGGCGGGCTCCATCCCCGGCCACGAGGGGCTGTGCTACCAGGCGGCGCACCTCGCCGCGCTGGTTGCCGAAGGCAGGCTCGAGTCCGACATCCTGCCACTCGACGAGACGCTGGCCGTCATGGCGACCATGGACGAGCTGCGCCGCCAGGTGGGCGTGTCGCTGCCGGGCGAGACCCTCTAGCACCGCGATGGCCCCGCGGCCGGGCGGTTGGTACGACGCCTACGTCCTGGACCTGGACGGCACCGTCGTGCTCGGCGACGACCTGCTACCCGGCGCCGCCCGGCTCATCAGCGAGGTCCGCGCGGCCGGGAGGTCAGTGCGGTTCCTGTCGAACAACGCGACCCGGGACCCCAGGGATATCCGGGCGCTCCTCGAGTCGCTCGGCCTGCCGACGGCCCTGGAGGACATCGCCAACACCATCGTCACCACCACCCGCTGGCTGCTCGACCACCACCCTGGCGCGGCGCTGTTTGTCGTCGGCGAGGAGCCGCTCAAGCGCGCGCTCCGGGAGGCCGGGTTCAGCCTGACCGACGACCCCGCCGAGATCGACATCGTCGTGGCGTCCTACGACCGCACCTTCGACTACCGCAAGCTGCAGATCGCCTTCGATGCGCTGTGGTTCCACAAGCGCGCGATCCTCATCCAGACCAACCCGGACCGGTTCTGCCCGTATCCCGGGGGTCGCGGCGAGCCGGACTGCGCGGCGATCACGGCTGCCATCGAGGCCTGCACCGGCGTGGCATGCTCCGCCAGCCTGGGCAAGCCCTCCCCCGTCATGCTGGAGGCGGCACTGGGCGGCCTCGGGCTGGAGGTGTCGCGGTGTCTGATGGTCGGCGACCGGCTGCACACCGACATCGCGATGGCGGTCGCGGCGGGCATGCCGTCGGCTCTGGTCCTGACCGGGGAGTCGACGCGCGACGACGTCGCGGCGCTGCCGGAGGACCAGCGTCCCACCTACGTCGTCGAGCGGATCGACCAGCTCCTCCCCTCCTGACCTTCCGCGAGTCAGGCCGGGAAGACCTAGCCGAATGAGACCCCCTCAGAGCAGCCCCCGAGATCTCCGTTACCCCTCAGAGTCAACGCGATTGCTTGCCCGGTGCAGTCACAACCCTTCGAGACGGGCCACGCCGCTTCGCGGACGGCCCTCCTCAGGGAGCGGAGGGGGACGGGCCACGCCGCTTCGCGGACGGTCCTCCTCAGGGAGCGGAGGGATCACGCCGCTTGGGCGGAGGGACCCACCCTCGATCCCTGAGGATCCCGCGTCGCGAAGCGACCGCGGGATGTCTCGAAGGGTCGAAACCCATGGCCTACCGCGAGGGTGGGGGACGGCAGGGCGGCACCCCCAGCGGACCTAACCGAGAACGAGTTCGGGGTAGACCGGCTGCCACATGCGGTCGAACACGTCCTGGACCGGGTTCTCCAGCTCGACGCCCGCGACGCCGTCCTCGGCCGCGGCCCTCGCCACCGCGATCGCGACGGTCGCGGACACCCGCCTCAGATCCCCGATCCGGGGCAGCAGCGGGGCGCCCGGCGCGCGCAGATGCACGAGCGACGCGACGGCCCTCGCCGCGGCCGCGATCATCCGGTCCGTCACGCGGCTCGCCCGGCACACGGCCACCCCGAGTCCCAGCCCGGGGAACACCAGCGCGTTGTTGGCCTGCGCCACGTGATAGACCGCCTCGTCCCGGACGACCGGGTCGAACGGCGAGCCGGTGGCCAGCAGCGCCGCCCCGTCGGTCCAGTCGAGGACGTCCGACGGCGTGGCCTCGGCCAGCGTCGTCGGGTTCGACAGCGGCATGACGATGGGCCGGGACACGTGGGCCGCCATGTCGCGGATGATCGGCTCCGAGAACGCGCCCGGCTGTCCGGACGTGCCGATGAGGATCGTCGGATGCACGTTGCGCACCACGTCGGCCAGCGTGACGCGGCCGCGGTCGTCGGTGTCCCACGCGGCCACCTCGTCGGGGCGCCTCGCGTAGGGGCGCTGGAAGTCGCGCACCCCGGCGGAGTCCTCCAGGATGAGGCCGCGGCTGTTGAGGCACCAGAACCTGTCGTGCGCCTCCTGCTCGGACAGCCCCGACTCGACCATCATGTCGCGGCACAGGTCCGCGATGCCGATGCCGGCCGTTCCGGCGCCGTGGATGACGATGCGCTGGTCGCGCAGCCGCTCCCCCAGACCCTTGATGGCCGCCAGCGCGGCGGCGCTGACCACGGCGGCGGTGCCCTGCACGTCGTCGTTGAAGGTGCAGATGCGGTCGCGGTACCGGGTCAGGATCGTGTGGGCGTTGGCGGCCCCGAAGTCCTCCCAGTGGATCATGGCGTGCGGGTAGAGCTGCTGCGCGGCCGCGACGAAGGCCTCGATGAACTCGTCGTAGCGCCGGCCCCGGACCCGCGCGTGCCGCAGCCCCGGGTACAGGTCGTCGTTGAGCAGCCCCAGGTTGTCGGTGCCGACGTCGAGGCCGACGGCGAGCATGCGGTCCGGGTCGACGCCTGCGCCGGCGGTGTAGAGGCTCTTCTTACCGTGGCAGATCTGGATTCCGCCCACACCCTGGTCCCCGATGCCGAGGATGCCCTCCGAGTCGGTGACGATGATGATGTCGACGTCGTCCGCGCCCCTCCCGCTGGCCTCGAGCGACTGCTCGATGGTGTCGGGGGCGTCGATGGACAGGAACACGCCGGTCAGGCGGGTGAACTGGTGACTGAACTGCTCGATGGCGTCACCGATCGTCGGGGTGTAGACGATCGGCATGATCTCCTCGAGGTGCTCGCTGAGCAGCCGGTAGAAGAGCACGGTGTTGCGGTCGCGCAGGGCCGTCAGCCGCCGGTACTTGGCCATCGGCGTGCGGGCGTCGAGGAACTGCTCGTAGGCGCGGTGCAGCTGGGCGTCGATGGGCGTGATGCCCGTCGGCAGCAGCCCGACGAGCCCCAGTTGTTCACGCTCCTCGTGCGTGAAGGCGGTGCCACGGTTGAGTCGCGGGGTCCACAGGATGTCTCCGCCGCGGATATTGACCTTGACCCGGGAGCCATGGTTGCCGGGAAGGACCTCGTAACGTCGCTGTTCGGTCACAGCGGCCACGCTACTCCGACCACGGTGGCCGGCGACGGCGGGGCATCAGACCCGCGACGCCAGGTCCCGCTCGACGCGGGTGACGGCCTCGGAGAGTTCCCGCACGTGGCAGTCCTCGTCGAAGGCCCGCATGAGGCGACAGGTCCGTAGCTGCGACTCGGTCATGCCCTGCACCACGAACACGATGTCGCGGGCCCGCAGCTGCCGGGCCACCGCCTTGATGGCATCTGCCCCGGACGCGTCCAGGATGCGCATGCGGTGGCAGCGCAGGATCACGGCCTGGGTCGCCTCGTCCACGGCGGTGGGTGAGCGTCCGCACGAGCCGGAGGTTGATCATGCGCCCAGCCGTGACCAGCAGCACGCCGCCGAGCGCCGCCATGGGGATCCGCGACACCAAGGGCCCGAGCAGCAGCATCACGAGCAGCAGCACGACGGCGTGGGAAACCGACGCCAGCCGGGTGCGGGCCCCCGACCGCACGTTGACGGCGGTGCGGGCGATGGCGCCGGTGGCGACCACGATCGCGATCAGCGACAGCGGGAGGTGCCGGAAGAACCGGTGGCCCACGAGGTGCAGCGCGATGACGCCGGCCGCGACCACCAGTGGCTGCCAGGCACGGGTCCAGTCCGTGGCGCCGAGCGTCAGCCACGACGACACCAGCGTCGACTCCGCCTCACCGCGTTCAGTGCCGAGGATCAGCGGGAGCTGCTGCAGCCCGATGATGACGCCGATGCCGATGGTGAATCCCTCGACGACCGAGACCGGGATGAATTCGACGGCCCGTCCGACCGCCGTCAGCGCCATGGCGATGACGAGGAGGCCGGCCAGGATGGCCAGCAGCGGCACGGTGGCGACGCCGTGCTTGGCGGTCACCGGGAGCAGCACGACGGTCATGGCGCCCGTCGGCCCGGACACCTGCAGGTGGCTGCCGCCGAACACCGCCGCGACGACGCCGGCCACGATGGCGGTGACGAGCCCTGCCGCGGCGCCCACTCCCGGAAGCGACCCCGAAGCCGAGCGCCAACGGCAGGGCCACGACGCCGACCGTCACGCCGGCGAGCAGGTCCTTGGCCCAGGAGGAGCGCAGCCCCGTGTAATCGCGCCGCGTCGGCCACAGGCCGGCGACGCTGATGAGGTGCTGGCCGACGAGGGAGCGGTAGTGCTCCACGGCCTCTCGGGGGGTGAGCCTCGTCGCTTCGATCCTGAAGTCCCTGTTGCCCACGTGCACCCCTTCCTCCGACAGGGTACGCCTGTGGGCACCCGGCTCCGGACGCGGGGCGGGGCCTCAGCGCAGGAAGAGGGCGCGCAGGCGCAGCGTCGCGACGGTGGTGCCGATCACGATCATCACCGCGAAGTAGCCCAGGTGACCCCAGATCGAGGGCTGGATCAGCCCCGTCGTCAGCTGCCGCACCATGTCGACGGCGTGCCACAGCGGCATGGCCATGATCGCCCACTGCACCGACTCCGGGTAGACGGAGATCGGGAAGAAGGTCGCCGAGAGCAGGAACATCGGCAGCATGACGAAGTAGACGATGTCGAGGTGCTGGAACGACTTCATGTAGCTGGTGGCCGCCAATCCGACGGCGGCGAACCCGAAGGCCACCATCAGCGCCGCCGGGATCGCCAGCACGGCCGTCCAGGCCAGGTTCAGGCCCAGCGCCGTCGTGACGACCATGAAACCGCAGGCGTACAGCAGGCCGCGGAAGAGGGCCATGATGATCTCGCCGAGCGCCACGTCCATCGGCCCGAGCGACGTTGACAACATCTGGTCGTACAGCTTGCCGTAGCGCATGCGGAAGAAGACGTTCATCGTCGAGTCGTACAGGGCTCCGTTCATGGCGGAGACCGCCATGAGGGCCGGAGCGATGTACGCCGCGTAGGGCACGTCGCGGCCGTAGAAGTCGACGGTGCCGATGAGGGCGCCCAGCCCGAGGCCCATCGACAGCAGGTAGAACACGGGCTCGAAGAAACCCGTCAGCACGATGAGCCAGTTGTTGCGGGCGATGACGCGCATGCCGCGGGCCACGACGGATCGGGTGTTGCCGCCGTAGAGGCCTCTGAGGGGCGCGGGCACCCGGGGCGCCCGCGCGCGCAGTCCGACGCTCATTCGTCGAGCCTCCGGCGGAACGTCCTGATCGACGACCATGCGCCCACGGCCGCCACCAGGAGGAGGACACCGACGTGCGTGGCGACCCGGGCCGCCGATAGCACGTGCCCGTACATGGCCCAGCGGCCCAGCTCGGCGGCGTGCCACAGCGGGGAGATCCACCCGATCGGCTGGAGGTATCCAGGGAGCGTGTCGAGGGGGAAGTAGGTGCCGGAGAACAGCGTCAGCGGCACGACGACGAACCGCTCGATGAACGACAGCTGGCCCCGGTCGTCCTTCTGGGTGGCCACCCAGGCCATGACGGCGAAGCCGAACGCCCCCGACAACAGCAGCCCCACGGGGAGCAGCGCCAGCGCGCGCAGCGGGTCCGCGATCCCGAACAGCACCAGCGCCGCCAGGTAGAACGCGATGACCGGCACCACGCGCAGCAGCGCCGCCACCTGCACCCCGACCGCCATCTGGGCCGGGCTGATGGGCGTCAGACGCATCGCGGTGAAGGTGTTGAACCACTTGAAGCCACCGAACACGCCGTAGGTGTTCTCCTGCGACGACGTGAGCATCACCGTCGACATCACGAGAGCCGGCGCGATGAACGTGAGGTACGGCACTCCCTCGATGCCGGAGCCGCCGTCGACGAGGACCCCGAGGCCGGCGCCCAGCCCCAGAAGGTAGACGACCGGCGAACCGATGCCGGTGACGAGGAGCGTCACGAGATAGCGGCGCATCCGGTGGAGATGGTGTTCGACGACCGCCCACCAGCCCCATCGCGCGACGACGCGATGGTCGGCGGCCATGCTGCGGTCGACGACCGGTGCGTGAGTGGTGAGGCGCGCGCTCACTCGATCAGGCTCCGTCCGGTGAGGCGGAGGAAGACGTCCTCGAGCGACGACCGCCTGACAAGGGATGTGACCGGGTCCAGCCCGCGTTCGAGCACGGCCTGGAGCGCGTGCTCACCGTTGTCGGCGTACACCAGGACCCGGTCCGGCAGCACCTCATGCCGGTCCCCGATCCCCGCCAGCTGGGCAGCCGCGTCGGCGTTGCGGCCGGAGCCGAACCGCACCTCGAGCACTTCGCGGGTGGAGTAGTGCCTGATGAGCGACGACGGGCTGCCCTCGGCGACGATCCGCCCCTTGTCGATGACCACGAGCCGATCGCACAACTGCTCCGCCTCGTCCATGAAATGGGTGGTGACGACCAGCGTCACCCCCTCCTCCTTGAGCCGGAACAGCCGATCCCAGAGGATGTGGCGGGCCTGGGGGTCGAGGCCGGTCGTGGGCTCGTCGAGGAGCATGATCCGGGGGTTGTTGATCAGTCCGCGGGCGATGGTGAGACGGCGCTTCATGCCACCGGACAGGCCGTCGACCCGGGCGGTTCGCTTCTCCCTCAGCTGCGCGAAGTCGAGGAGCTCTTCGGCGCGCTGCTTGACGTAGGAGCGCGGCAGCCCGAAGTAGCGGCCATACACGGTGAGGTTGTCGATGACGCGCAGTTCCTCGTCGAGTAGGTCCCCCTGCGGAACGATGCCGAGCTGCGCGCGGATCTCGGGACCGTGCCGGTTGGTGTCGAGGCCGAGGACGGTCAGTTCGCCGTCGGTGCGGGTCGACGTCGCGGCGATCATGCGCATGGTCGTGGACTTGCCCGCCCCGTTCGGGCCGAGGAACCCGAACGACTCCCCGCGGGCAATCTCGAAATCGATCCCATCCACCGCGGTGAGGGTGCCGTAGCGCTTCGTGAGCGCCCGGGCGGTGATCACTGGCTCCGTCACCCGTGCCACACTACGACACCCCACCGCCGATTCCTCCGGCCTGGCATCGTCGCGCACGAAGATGCCGCCAGTGGAAGGCACCCGCCCAGATCCCTGAGGAAGCCCGCCGCCGACGGCGCGCCCCCCCGATCCCTGAGGACGCCCACCGCCGCAGCCGCACCCCCGATCCCTGAGGAAGCCCACCGCCGCAGGCGCACCCCCCGACCCCTGAGGAAGCCCACCGCCGCAGGCGCACCCCCGATCCCTGAGGAAGCCCACCGCCGACGGCGCGTGGGCTGTCTCGAAGGGTCGTGACGCAACCTCCACGCCAGACAGAGCCAGACCCACAACCCTTCGAGACGGCCGACGGTCGCTACGCGACGCCGACCTCCTCAGGGACCGGAGACAGACGGCCGACGGTCGCTACGCGACGCCGACCTCCCCAGGGACCGGAGACAGACGGCCGACGGTCGCTACGCGACGCCGACCTCCTCAGGGACCGGAGACAGACGGCCGACTGTCGCTACGCGACGCCGACCTCCTCAGGGGAGGATGTCACCTCCGCGAGCGGTTGCCCGACGTGCGGGTCACCTGGACGATGCTCGGACGCGGGGCGGCGACCTTGTCGCCCGCCTGGACCCGGCCGTCGGTCAGCTGGTCCGGGAAGTGCGACGTGTGGGCGCCCCATTCGCCGTCCTCTCCCGGGTGCTGCACGGCGACGAACACCGACTGGTCCTGGTCGTGGATGACCGGGCCACAGGTCTCAGCGTCGACGGGGACCGCGAGGAACTGCTGGACGCGGCCACGCTCCGGGCCGGTGAGCGTCACCTTGTGCAGGGCATCGCTGAGGCCGAGGGTGCCGGGCTGCCCGTCGGTCGAGATCCAGAGGGTGCCCTCCGAGTCAAACGCCAGGTTGTCCGGGCAGCTGATCGGCGACACCTTGTCCTTCGGGAAGCCCGCGAAGTAGGCCGAGACCGAGGACTCCGGATCGCCGCACAGCAGCAGGATGCTCCAGGTGAAGGTCGCGGCGGCGGCGTCGTCGTCGGACTCCGTCAGCTCGATGACGTGACCGTCGCGGTTCGCGGTGACGGGGTTGGCCTCGTCGACGGCGGTGCGTCGGCTGTTGTTCGTCAGCGCCAGGTACACCTTGCCGGTGACCGGGTTGGGCTCGACGTCCTCGGGCCGGTCCATCGGGGTGGCGCCGACCTTGTCCGCCGCGAGGCGCGTGAACACGAGCACCTCCTCCGCGCTCATGCCGGGAACGTGGGAGTCGGAACCGCTCACCAGCGGGATCCACTCGCCGGTGCCGTCGAACGCCCCGTCGGCCGGGAGAGCACCGGTGCCGGTGATCTCGGCCTGCGGCGAGTTGCCGGAGAAGCGCGCGACGTACAACGTGCCGTCCTGCAGCAGCGTCATGTTGTGCGCCCGGTCACCCTCGCGGTACGTGCCCGACGAGACGAACTTGTAGACGTAGTCGTGACGTTCGTCGTCGCCCATGTAGACCACCGCGTGGCCGGACGGGGACAGCGCGACGGCGCCGGCCTCGTGCTTGAAGCGGCCCAGCGCGGTGTGCTTGACCGGCGTCGACGTCGGGTCCTCGGGGTCCACCTCGACGATCCAGCCGAAGCGGTTGGCCTCGTTCGCGTAGCCGGGTTTGGTGAGGTCGAAGCGGTCGTAGTGGAGCTCCCACCCGCGGCTCGTGGCCCGGGCGCCGATCCCGTAGCGCCCTTCCTCGGCCGAGCCGGTGCCGCGGAAGTACTGGTTGAAGTTCTCCTCACCGGACAGGACGGTCCCCCAGGGGGTGGTGCCGCCGGCGCAGTTGTTGAGGGTGCCCAGGACCCGCGTGCCGGTGGGATCCTCGACGGTCTTGAGCAGATCGGAGCCCGCCGCCGGGCCGCTCACGGTGAACTCGGTGAAGCCGGTGATGCGCCGGTTGCGACGGCCGCCGCGCACGTAGCGCCAGACGTCGCCCTCCTTGTCGCGGGCGAGGTCGACGATGGAGAGCCCATGCGCGGCGAGGGCGGCGTCGACGACGTCCTTGGCGTTCGATGCCCGGTATTCCGGGGCGAACATGATGTTCTCGTTGGTGTACTCGTGGCTCGTCACCAGGAAGCCGGACCGGTCGTTGCGGCCGTCGGAGATGATGTTGAGGTAGTCGCAGTTGTAGCCGAACTGCGTGCTCTGGGTGGCGCCGGTCTGGGCGGTGATGTCGAACTCGGGCGCGTCGTCGAACAGCGGGTCGCCCCACCGGATGATCGGGTCCCAGCGGTAGCCCTCGGGCACCGTGACCGTGTCGACGGTGCGGGCCGTGGGCGCGATCGCCGTGAAGGGGAGCTTGCCGCCGCCGCGGGGCGGGTTGCCGTAGTCAGCGGCGGCGGGCTGGCCGGCCCAGCCGACGACGATCGCGCCGGTGACGCCCGCGCCTGCACCGAGCGCGGCACGGCGGGAGAACACCCCGCTCACGATGTCGCGGAACGACTCGGTCCCGGACGTGTTGGGGGCGGGGTGCGCGCAGGCGCTGCCGCACTTGAGTTCGCAGGTGACGGCGGATCGGTTGCCGCGGGTGTGGCCGAGCATCGGAAGCAGGCGCTTCATTGTCAGTCTCCTCAGGGGTCGGTGGACTCCCCCATCCAAGGCCACGTGGGCGGCGAGGTCCCCAACCTTCGGGTGACTGTTGGGTGAACGTTTGGCGAACCCGCCTGGGGTGCCGGTCGGCGCCGGGGGCCGCCCTGGCCAGCACGAATGACAGGCGAACTCGGGTGTCGCGGCCCTATGAGGGCTCGACGGCGGAGTTCGACGGCGTGTCGTGCAGGTCAGCGCCGGCGAGCCAGAGGCGATGGAGCGTCGCGTCGGGGACCAGCTCGGGGTGGAACGTGCACGCCACCACCGGACCCTGCCGGACCGCGACCGGTTCGCCGTCGCGGACCGCCAGCACCTCGACGCCAGGCCCGACGCGCTCGATGCGCGGCGCCCGGATGAACACGCCCCGCATCCGACCATCGGTCGGGTCGGCCCCGGTCCCGGAGGCGAGCTGACCGTCGGTCGTCGCGGACACCGTCAGGTCCACGTCCCACTCGCCCGAGGCGAGCTGCCCCCCGAACGCGTTGCGGCGCACGGTCACGTCCAGCCCACCGACGGTGGGCAGTCCGGCGAGCGCAGCCGGGTCCGCCACCTCGTCGGCGAGCAGGATGAGCCCCGCACACGTCCCCAGGGCCGGCATCCCCGCGTCGATGCGCGCCCGGACCGCCCCCAGGAGGCCGCTGCCGCGCGCAAGCCGCGCGATCGCCGTCGACTCCCCGCCGGGGATGACCAGGCCGGCCAGGCCGTCGAGGTCGTCGGTCCGCCGGACGCGCCGCGTGTGGCAGCCGAGACCGGCGAGGACCGCCTCGTGTTCGCGGACGGCCCCCTGCAGCGCGAGAACGCCGACCGTCACCATCCGCGCTCGGCGAGCCGGTGGGGGGCCGGCACGTCGGCGACGTTGATGCCCACCATCGCCTCGCCCAGTCCCCGCGACACCGCCGCGATGACCTCCGCGTCGTCGAAGTGCGTGGTCGCCTCGACGATGGCCTTGGCCCGCTTGGCGGGGTTGCCGGACTTGAAGATGCCGGACCCGACGAACACGCCGTCGGCGCCGAGCTGCATCATCATCGCGGCGTCCGCGGGCGTGGCGACGCCGCCGGCGACGAACAGCACGACGGGGAGCTTGCCATCGCGCGCGACCCGCCGCACGAGTTCGTAGGGGGCGGCCAGTTCCTTCGCGGCGACGAAGAGCTCGTCGTCGGTGCGGGACGCGAGGGCCCGGATCTCGCCCAGGATCGTGCGCAGGTGCCGCATGGCCTCCGACACGTCGCCCGTGCCCGCCTCGCCCTTGCTGCGGATCATGGACGCGCCCTCGGTGATGCGCCGGAGGGCCTCACCGAGGTTGGTGGCCCCGCACACGAACGGCACGCGGAACCGGGTCTTGTCGATGTGGTTGACGTAGTCGGCCGGGGACAGCACCTCAGACTCGTCGATGTAGTCCACCCCGAGCGCCTCCAGCACCTGCGCCTCGACGAAGTGGCCGATCCGCGCCTTCGCCATGACGGGGATCGACACGGCGTCGATGATGCCGTCGATGAGGTCGGGGTCGCTCATCCGCGCCACTCCGCCCTGGGCCCGGATGTCCGCCGGCACGCGCTCCAGCGCCATGACGGCGACGGCGCCCGCCTCCTCCGCGATGCGGGCCTGCTCGGGGGTGACGACGTCCATGATGACGCCGCCCTTGAGCATCTCGGCGAGGCCGGTGTTGACGAGGGAGCGGTCGGCAGCGAGTTCTACAGTCATGCAGTCGATCCTTGCCCCGCACACTGGACCAGACAAGAGCCAGATACAGGTGCATTCTAGTGGTCCAGTTGTACTCTGGGGTGATGCACGACGCGCTCGCCACGGTGACCCTGGACCGGGCCACGGGGTCAGCCCCGCTGCCCACGCAGATCGCTGCGGCGCTGCGGGCGCTCGTGGCCACGGGAGCGCTGGCCTCCGGCGACGCGGTGCCGTCGAGCCGCGCGGCAGCCCGCACGCTGTCGGTCTCGCGCGGCACCGTCACCGCCGCCTACGACCAGCTCGTGGCCGAGGGCTACCTGGTCGCGCGGGACCGCTCGGGTTACCGCGTCGCACCTCGCCTGGTGGCCACAGCGCCCCGGACGGAGCTCGGTGCCCTGGGGCGCGCAGCACCGCGCCGCGCGCACGCCGACTTCACGGCCGGGGCCGAGCCGGAGCGGCCCCTCGACGACGCGGCGTGGCGCAGCGCGCTGCGGGCCGCCGTCGCCCCCGGGGGTCCGCAGCTCGAGGACGCCGTCGCGCAGCACCTGCGCCTCGTCCGGGCCATGGCGGTGCCCGCGGCGACCGTCGTCGTCACCGCGGGAGCCAGGGCGGGGCTCGCGCTGCTGTTGGGCGTGGCGGCACGCCGGTCCGGCCGGACGCCCCGGGTCGCCGTGGAGAGCCCCGGGTTCCCGGGGCTGCGGCGCGTGCTGGAGGCGCTCGCCGTCGACGTGATCCCGGTCCCGGTGCGGGAGGGCGGGATGGACGCTGCGGCGCTGGACGCCGCGCTGCCGCTCGACCTCGTCGTCGTGACCCCGAACCACCAGTTCCCATCCGGCACCTCGATGCCCGTCGCCGCCCGGCAGGCGCTCATCGCGTGGGCGACCCGCAGCGGGGTGCTGCTGGTCGAGGACGACTACGACTCCGAGTACCGGCACCTGGGCCCGCCTCTGCCCCCGCTGTGGAGCCTGGCGCCGGACCGGGTCGCGCACCTCGGCACGTTCTCGGCCGTCCTCGGCCGTGACGTGGGAACCGGGTACCTGCTGGTCCCGCCGTCCTGGGCCGAAGACCTGTCGGCGGCGCGGCAGGCCCTCGGTGCGGGCGTCGCCCCCCTGCTGCAGCGGGCCCTCGCCCGCTACCTCCAGGCGGGCGGCCTCAAGCGGCGCCTCGGGCGCGCGCGGCGTCGCTCGTCCGCCGCGGCCGAGGCCGTGGCGGGGCATCTCGACGCGCTGCGGGCCGCGGCCGGGGTGACGTCGGTCACCGACAGCGGGCACCTGCTGGTGCTCGAGATGGGGCCGGCGGAGGCGGCCTGCGTCCGCGAGGCCTGCGCGGCCGCGGGGCTCCGGGTCGCGGACCTCGCGGAAGGCTGGGCGGGCGGGCCGGGGCGCAGCGGCGTCCTGCTCAACTACGGGGGCCGCACGCCGGAGGAGGCGACCTCCGCCGTCGCGACGCTCCTGCGCGCGCTCGCGCCCAGATGACCGGGCAGGCCCGCACGGTCAGGGTGTCGCCGGGGACGGGTGCGGCAGGCCCGCCTGCGCAGGCCGCGGGTCCGGCTCGAACATGGCTCGCCGCCCCTCGAAAGCCCGGCCGAGCGTCACCTGGTCCGCGTACTCCAGGTCTCCGCCCACCGGTAGTCCGCTCGCGGGCCGGGTGACCCGCACGCCGAAGTCGCGCAGCATCCGGCTGAGATAGGCGGCGGTGGCCTCCCCCTGCGTGTCCGGATCCGTGGCGAGGATGACCTCCGACACCTCGCCGTCCGCCAGCCGCTGGAACAGCTCACGCGTGTGCAGATCCGCCGGCCCGCGGCCGTCGATGGGCGAGATGGAGCCGCCGAGCACGTGGTACAGGCCGCGGAACTCGTTGGTGCGCTCGATGGCGACGACGTCCTTGGACTCCTCCACCACGCACAGCTGGGACCGGTCCCGACGCGGGTCGCGGCAGACGCGGCAGCGCTCCTCCTGAGACACGTTGAAGCACACCTCGCAGAACCGCGTGGACTGCTTGACGCGCCGCAGCATGTCCGCGAGCTCGATGACGTCCTCCTCGGGGGCGTCGAGCAGGTGGAACGCGATGCGCTGCGCGCCCCGCGGACCGATGCCTGGGAGGCGGCTCAGGGCGTCGATGAGGTCCTGGATGGGCCCTTCGTACACGGCTGGGTCAGCCGCCGAGACCGGGCATGCCCGGCATGGCGGGGAGGTCGGGCATCGCGGCGGCTGTCGCGGCGTCCGCCTCCGCCTTCGCGGCGCGGAAGGCCGCGATGACGAGCGCCGACAGGGTCTCGGTGTCCTCGGGGTCCCACGCCTCGGGAGTGATGTCGAGCTCCTCGAGGTCGCCCTTGCCGCTCACCACGACGGTGACCGCACCGCCGCCGGCCGTGCCGGTGAAGCGAGCGTCGGCCAGCTGGTCCTGAGCGCGTTGCAGATCCTCCTGCAGCTGCTGGGCCTGCTGCATGAGGGCGTTGATGTCGAAGTCACCGAACATGGTCATCACTCCTGGAATGGGTCTGGGGACAGCTTATGCGCCCGCGCCTCAGGCATCGTCGGCGTCGCGCACCGCGATGATCTCGGCCCCGAAGGTGCTGCTGAGCAGTTCCTCGGCGTTGTGGGCGCTGTCCAGCACTTCGTCGTCGGACGAGATGTCGACGTCTGGCTCCGGTGGCTCGGGCGCGCGGACGGGCTCGGGGGGCGGGGGCGGCGTGACGGGGGCGCCGGACGGCCGCTGGGCGGGGCGTTCCTGGGCCTGTTCCCCCGACGCGAGGACCGCGTTGATCCGCAGTTCGACGCCGATGGTCTCGATGATGGCGTCCGCGAGGACGTCCTGGCTGCCACCGCTGCCGAAGTTGTCGCGCGGCCCGGTCTGGGCGAACCCGAGGTGGAGCACGCCGTCGGCGACGTCGAGCACCTGCGCGTGCTGGCTGAGCAGCATGAAGGTGAAGCGCCGGCGACGCTTGACCTCCTCCAGCACGTTGGGCCACACGCGACGCAACTCCGCCGCGGTGAGCTGCCCGGGGCCGCCGTCCGGCCGGGGCCCGGCCGGGGCCGGAGGCTCAGGCGCCGCGGGGGGCGGCGCGACGGTGGATCCCGGCGGGGCGCCTGCGGGACGGCGCCGGGGCGCTTCAGCGGCCGGCCGCCGCTCGGCCACGGGTTCGCGGACTGCGGCGGCGGGGGCGGGAGGAGCAGGAGCCGCGGCTGCCGGGGCCGGGGCGGGCTCCGGCGCCGGAGCGGGAGCCGCCGGAGCAGTCTGTGCCTGGCCGGAGGCGCGGCGGCTCTGGTCCGCCGGGCGCTGCATCCGCACCGTGGGCTCTCCGGCGTCGGCCCAGTCCTCGACGGGGGCCGGCCCCGCCTGGCCGCCCATCATCCCGACGCGCCGTTCGAGGCGGTCCATGCGGGCATGCAGGCCACGCTCGTCCGAGTCGGCACCCGGCAGCAGGACCCGGGCGCACATGAGCTCGAGGTGCAGCCGGGGGGCCGTGGTGCCTCGCATGTCGGTCAGGCCGGTAGCGATGACCTCCGCGGCGCGGGTCAGCTCCCCGGCGCCGAGGCCGGCCACCTGCGTCTGCAGGCGCTGCGCCTGGTCCGCGGCGACGTCGAGCAGCCCGTTGGTCGCTGCCTCGGGCACGGCAGCGAGGATGACGAGGTCGCGCAGCCGCCGGAGCAGGTCCTCGGCGAAGCGACGCGGATCCTGGCCGACCTCGATGACCTTGTCCACCGTGCGGAACACCCCGGCGGCGTCCCCGGCGGCGAAGGCGTCCATGATCTCGTCGAGCAGAGCGTCGGGCGTGTAGCCGAGGAGAGCCGCGGCCTGGTCATAGCTGACGCCGTCGTCCCCGGCGCCGCCGAGGAGCTGGTCGAGGACCGAGAGCGAGTCGCGCACCGACCCGGCGCCGGCGCGCACGACGAGCGGGAGCGCGGCCTGGTCCACCGCCACTCCCTCGGTGCGGCAGATCTCGCCGAGGTAATCGGTGAGCAGCCGGGGCGGAACCAGGCGGAACGGGTAGTGGTGCGTACGCGACCGGATGGTCCCGATGACCTTCTCCGGTTCCGTGGTCGCGAAGATGAACTTGGTGTGTGGCGGGGGCTCCTCGACGAGCTTGAGCAGGGCGTTGAAGCCCTGCGTCGTGACCATGTGCGCCTCGTCGATGATGTAGATCTTGTAGCGGCTCGCGACGGGCGCGAAGTAGGCGCGCTCGCGCAGGTCGCGGGCGTCGTCGACGCCGCCGTGCGACGCGGCGTCGATCTCGATCACGTCGATGGAGCCCGGCCCGCCGCGCGCCAGGTCCTGGCAGGAGTCGCACACGCCGCACGGGGCGGGCGTGGGTCCCTCGACGCAGTTCAGGCAGCGCGCCAGGATGCGGGCGGAGGTGGTCTTGCCGCAGCCGCGGGGCCCGGAGAACAGATAGGCGTGGTTGACCCGGTTGCTGGACAGCGCGCGCTGCAGCGGGACGGTGACGTGCTCCTGCCCGATGACGTCGGCGAACGTGTCCGGCCGATAGCGGCGGTAGAGCGCCAGCGGCGACGGCGGGGCCTCGGGACGGCGCGGGGCGGGCGCCCTGGCGACCGCGGCGGCCATAGTCGGTGCCTGCTGCGTGATCTCTTCCGCGGGCTCGTCGAACAGCCCGGCGCCCTCCATCGGCTCGAAGTCCGGAAGGTCCGCTGAGCCGTATCCCTCGTCGAGGAGGGCATTCTCGTCCTCGTCGTACTCGTCGTCCACGCGCCCACCCTATTCCAGAGGCCAGACAATTCCAGGGCAAAGAAAAGGGCCCCTCGCGCACCCGGCAGAGCTCACTTACCCTTGCTGCCTTCCGACCCTGGGGGGGTTGGGCGAGATACCGCCGCGCGAGGAACCTTCGCCAACTCTACCCCATCGACAGACGCCCTCCGCCACTCCTGCCCTAGGCTCCCCCGCATGGTGAATGCAGCGGATCCCGTACTGGCCGAGGTGTGGCGTGGGGACCACCTCGAGTGTCTCCATCACGGGGCGCTGGCCGTGACCGGGCCTGGCGGCGGCTCCCTGCTCTCGCTGGGCGACACCGGCTCGCCCATGCTGCCCCGTTCGTCGCTCAAGCCCCTGCAGGCCGTCGCGATGCTCCGCCACGGCCTCGACCTCGACGGCGCCCTCCTGGCGCTCTCCGGCGCCTCCCACTCCGGCGAGCCCTTCCACCTCGACGGCGTCCGCGCGATCCTCTCCGGCGCGGGGCTGACGCCCTCGGACCTCCGGACGACGCCGGGGCTCCCCCTCGATCAGGACGCCCAGGCGGCGTGGCTGGCCTCCGGCCGAGGCCGCGAGCCGCTGGCCCACAACTGCTCGGGCAAACACGCCGCGATGCTGCGCACCTGCGTGCGCGCGGGGTGGGACACCGCCTCCTACCTCGATCCGGCGCACCCCCTTCAGCTCGCCTGCGGGCTGGCGATCGCGGATCTGACGGGCGAGGACGCGGGCGGCCCGGTCGTCGACGGCTGCGGGGCTCCGGCCTTCGCCGTCAGCCTGGTGGGGCTGGCCCGGTCCTTCGGGCGGCTCGCGGCCGCCGCCGAGGGGCCCGAACGGCACGTCGCCGACGCCTTCCGCGCCCACCCGGAGTACGCCTCCGGGACCCGCCGCGACGAGGTGGTGCTTCACCGCGAGGTCCCCGGCCTCATGTGCAAGGTCGGGGCGGAGGGCTGCTACGCGGTCGGCCTGCCGGACGGCACGGGCATCGCCGTCAAGGTCGGCGACGGTCACCACCGCGCCACGGTGCCGGTGCTCATCGCCGTGCTCACCGCGCTCGGCCACGGCACCGCCGCCCTGTCGGCCCTCGATCCGGAGCCCGTCCTCGGGCACGGCCGGAGGGTGGGCGCCGTCACGCTCGCCGAGCCCGTGCGGGGCGCGATCGCGACGTCCCTCGGCTGAACCGGCCCGGGCGGCCGGCCACTGGCCGCGTCCGATAAGCTGCGCGCGCCCACCGTCGCCCACCCCAGGGGTCCTTGTGAACGCCGTCGTCATCTCCGTCGTCGTCATGCTGGTGCTGTCCGTGCTCCGCGTGCACGTCGTACTGGCCCTCTTCCTCGGCGCGCTGACCGGCGGCCTGCTGGCGGGGTTGGGCCTCGAGGCCACGATGGTCGCCTTCCAGGACGGCCTGGCCGGGGGCGCGAAGATCGCGCTCAGCTACGCCCTGCTCGGCGCCTTCGCCATGGCGGTGGCGCACTCGGGCCTGCCGCAACTGCTGGCCAACTGGATGATCCGCAAGCTCGACGCCGACGACCTGTCCCCGTCGCACAAGGTCACCCGCTGGACCACCTTCGGCCTCATCGCCGGCATCCTCGCGATGTCGATCATGAGCCAGAACATCATCCCGGTGCACATCGCGTTCATCCCGCTGCTCATCCCGCCGCTGCTGGTCATCATGAACCGGCTGCGGCTCGACCGGCGCGCGATCGCGAGCGTCCTGACGTTCGGCCTGGTGACCACCTACATGTTCCTGCCGATCGGCTTCGGCAAGATCTTCTTGACCGACATCCTCTACGGCAACATCATCTCCTCCGGCCTCGACGTCAGCGACGTCAACCCGATGACGGCCATGGGCATCCCCGCCCTGGGCATGGTGGCCGGCCTCCTCATCGCGGTGTTCGTGACCTACCGGCGCCCCCGCGACTACGACCCCGACGCCGTGGTCGACCATGACGCGCCCGCCGAGATCAAGCCCTACCGCATCGCCGTCGCGCTCGCGGCGATCGTCGCGTCGTTCGGCGTCCAGACCTGGCTGACGATGGCCGGCTCCGACGCCGACCCCCTCCTCGTGGGCGCCCTGCTCGGCCTGTGCCTGTTCATCATCACCGGGGCCGTCAAGTGGACCGACGCCGACGCCGTGTTCACCGGCGGCATGCGCATGATGGCGCTCATCGGCCTCATCATGATCGCGGCCCAGGGCTTCGCGTCGGTGATGCGCGCGACGGAGCAGATCGCTCCGCTCGTCGAGGGCACGACGGCCCTGTTCGCGGGCAACAAGGGAGTTGCGGCCATCGCGATGCTGCTGGTCGGCCTGCTGGTGACCATGGGCATCGGCAGCTCCTTCTCGACGCTGCCGATCATCGCGGCGATTTACGTCCCCCTCTGCGTGTCGCTCGGATTCTCGCCCCTGGCCACGGTCTCCATCATCGGCACGGCCGGCGCGCTGGGCGACGCCGGCTCCCCCGCGTCCGACTCCACGCTAGGCCCCACCGCCGGCCTCAACGCCGACGGACAGCACGACCACATGCGCGACACGGTGATCCCGACCTTCCTGCACTTCAACCTGCCGCTGCTGGCGGCCGGATGGCTCGCCGCGATGGTGCTCTGACCCGCGGCGACAATCGGATCTCGATGCAACCCCGCCGAGCGCGGGGGCGTAGACAGGGTGTCAGGCGTTTTCGTCCCGACCCGGCCCGGGCTTAGCATGGCCGTGGTCGGATCACAAGGGAACTGAGAGATATGCGCACACCTGTCCTCCGAGTCGCCGTCGCGGCGCTCGGCCTCCTCCTCATCACGCCGCTGGCTCACGCCGAGACGGCAAGCCCGGTGCCCGACCTGTCGGCCTCCCCGTCGCCCTCGGCGACGGCCAGCACCACGCCCACGACGGCGGCGTCCCCGACGCCCACCGTGACCGCATCGGCCAGCCCGACGAAGTCGGCCTCGCCGACCCCGACGCCCAGCCCCACGCCGACCGTCTCGGCGGTGCCGCTGACGGCGGCGCAGAAGCTGTACGTGACGCCCGGCTACCACTACGTCAACGGCCGGTACTGGAAGACGCGCTGCGAGATGTACTCGACCACCACCGTGCGCTGCTTCACCGACATCTACGCCACCGTGATCAAGAGCGTCAACGGCGTCTGGTACAAGCAGAACACCTGGACGTTCAACAACCTGACCTACCTCCCGTCACCTGAGGCCGCATGGAAGGGCAACAACCTGGTCTCCGGCGACGTGTTCTACTCCGGCGGGCGCACCTGGAAGAGCGAGTGCAACACCGCAGCGACGGGGTACGGCGCGTGCCGCGTCTACATCTGGGCCTCCGCGCCCACGCTCAGCGACGGCGTCGTCAAGCAGGTCTGGACCTGGCGCTTCAACGGGTTCGTGAACTTTGCCACCGCGGGTCGCCCGGCGGTGACCCGGATCCCGGCCACGGCGCCGACCCCCTCGGGCGTGCCGTCGCCCGGCCCGCTCCAGCCCATCGTCTACAACGCCCTCGTGCAGAAGGGCTTCCGGCTCGACTCGCGGTGCCTCACCGGTCGCGGGTTCTGCGTGTCGAAGGATCAGCGCAAGATGGCCTGGGTCGTCAACGGGAAGGTCGACGTGGTGGTCGACGTGCGCTTCGGCTCCGAGCTCACGCCCACCCGCAACGGCGCCTTCACCATCGGCTGGAAGTCGCGCGACCACGTGTCGAGCCTCTACCACACGGCCATGCCGTATGCGATGTTCTTCAGCGGCGGCCAGGCCATCCACTACTCCGCCGACTTCGCCGCCAACGGCTACAACGGGGCCTCTCACGGTTGCGTGAACGTCCGCGACCGGGCCGCGATCGCGCGCCTGTTCGACCTGGCCCGCGTCGGAGACAAGGTGATCGTCTACAACTGATCCACGTGATTTGAGCCGCCGTCGGCCCCTCGGGTAGGGTTCCTCCTTGGAGGATTCGCCTAGAGGCCTATGGCGCTCGCTTGGAAAGCGGGTTGGGTTCACGCCCTCACGAGTTCGAATCTCGTATCCTCCGCCACATCGGGTCCTGCCCCCTCGGGGACAGGACCCGATGTTCGTTGCCGGGGGTGCCCCCGAGCCCCGAGGCGTAGCCCGGAATCACGCGACAGCACCGCCACCCCGTCGCCCACCTGGGGCGGCGCCGGTGGCACCCCCGGAGGGGTTCGTGCCCTACCGGTCGCGGCCACGTCGTCGGTGCCATGATGTCTCCAGACATCGACCGCCCCTCACGGACGGAGCAGACCATGGACGCGATCCTGGGGTTCCTGGACACCATCAACACCTACATGTACACGTGGGTGCTCATCTACGTCCTCGCGGCGGTGGGGATCTACTTCACGGTCCGGACCCGGGGCATGCAGCTGCGCATGTTCCCCGCGATGATCCGCACCATCCTCCACTCCGGGCGCCATGAGGGGACGGGCATCACGCCCTTCCAGGCGTTCTCGATCGGCCTCGCCTCGCGGGTCGGCACGGGCAACATCGCGGGGGTCGCGATCGCCATCACGCTCGGCGGCCCGGGGGCCGTGTTCTGGATGTGGGTCATCGCCCTCATCGGCATGGCCACCGCCTTCGTGGAGGCGACATTGGCCCAGGTCTTCAAGGTGTCCTGGCCCGACGGGACCTACCGCGGTGGTCCCGCGTTCTACATCTGGCGCGGCCTGAAGTCGTGGCGATGGGGTGCAGCCTTCGCCGTCGCGCTGCTGTTCACCTTCGGTATCGCGTTCGAGATGGTGCAGGCCAACACCATCGCCCAAACCCTGGACGCCTCCCACGGCGTTCCGGTGTGGGTCTCGGCGATCGCGCTGGCGATCCTGACCGGAGCCGTCATCCTCGGCGGCATCAAGGCCGTCGCCCGCGTGGCCGAGTGGGTCGCGCCGATCATGGCCGGCCTCTACATCCTCCTCGCACTGGTCATCCTCGTGCTCAACATCGACCGGCTCGGCTTCGTGTTCTACGAGATCATCGCCTCCGCCTTCGGGCTCAACGAGGCCCTCGCGGGGACGGCCGGCGGCGTGACCGCGGCGCTCCTCAACGGCGTCAAGCGCGGCCTCTACTCGAACGAGGCGGGAATGGGTTCCGCACCCAACGCCGCCTCGACCGCGACCACGAGCCACCCCGCCCGCCAGGGCCTCATCCAGTCGATGGGCGTCTTCGTCGACACCATGCTCATCTGCTCGGCCACCGCGTTCGTGATCCTCCTGTCGGACGCCAGCGTGTACGCACCCGGCATGGACGTCGAGGGCGCGACGCTGACGCAGTCGGCCGTCGCGCACCATCTCGGGGAGTGGATGACGCTGCCCATGACCATCCTGATCTTCACGTTCGCCTACTCGACGATCATCGGCAACTACGCGTACGCCGAGGTGAACCTCGACTACCTGACGGGGCGCAAGCACGAGCACGACCTCGCCCTGCGGCTCGTGGTCATCGCCTCCGTCGTCGTCGGGGCCTTCCTCAAGCTGGACGTGGTGTGGAGCCTCGCGGACGTGTCCATGGGCGTCATGGCCCTGATCAACCTCGTCGCGATCGTCCTGCTCGGCAAGTGGGCCTTCGGGACGCTGCGCGACTTCACCGAGCGCAAGGGCGCGCCCTTCGTGGCCACGGACAACCCCTACCTGCCCGGGAAACTGGAGTCTGACATCTGGGTGGCGGACAACCCCACCCTCGCGCGGCTGCCGGAGCAGTGACGGCGCGCGGGTCCGTGCCCGGCACCACGGAGGGGCCGGACCGCACGATCGCCTGCGAGGACCGCGACTTCGTCGAATGGCACGGCGGATGCGAACACGCCCTGGTCTGGGCGGTGGAGGCGGACGCGGCTCCCGTCCGGGCGGCGGTGGCCTCGGCGCGGGAGCGGTGGGGCGACGTGCTGCTCCCCCGCCACCAGCGCCAGCCCCACATCACGGTTGCCTACGCCGGCCCCGTCCCGACGCCGGGGGCGAACCCGGTCGACGCCCCCTACACCCGGGACCGACTGGTGTCGGACCTCGAGCGGCTGCGGGCCGTCGGCGTCGGCCCGTTCGCGGTCAGGGTCAGCGGGTGGGACACGTTCCCGATGGTGCCCTACCTGCCAGCGACCGCCCCTGAGCTCGTGCGCCTCAACGCCGCGCTCACGCAGGGATCGCCACACGAAGGCGGCTACGTGCCACACGTGACGATCGGGCACTACGCGGTGTCGCGGCCGATGGACGAGTTGCGGGCCCGGGCCGCCGGGTGGCGGGCGCCGCGGATCGACCCGCTCGATGTCGCGGAGATCTCCCTGCTCGCCTACGCGACCCGCGACATCGCCGGTCCGCTCACCACCGTCGGGCGGCTCCGTCTGGCCGACGGCGCGTGGCTGCGGACGGCCCGGCTGCCCGGCTTCGGGTGACTGCGGCAGCCGTTGACTCCACCCCCTGACGGGCGCAGAATCGAAGGAGAACTTCCGCCATGGTCGCGGAGGTGAGCGGGGCGACACCCCGTCGTCCCGGGGAGGAGAGGAGTTCGCCATGGCACTGGTGCGACGCGACTGGCCGGACCTGCAGGATCTGGTGCAGCGGTGGTTCGAAGGAGACGTGGACAAGTCCTGGTTGCGCGTCGAAGAGTTCACGGAGGACGACACCTTGGTCGTCCGCGCCGAGTTGCCGGGCATCGACCCGGACAAGGACGTCGAGATCGCCATCGACGACGGCGACCTGACCATCCGCGCGCAGCGGCAGGCCAAGTCCGAACACAAGGACAAGGACGGTTACCGGTCGGAGTTCCGGTACGGCTCGTTCTACCGGACCGTCAAGCTGCCCTCCGGGGCAACCACGGACGACGTCACGGCCACCTACCGCGACGGCGTCCTGGAGATTCGCGTGCCCGTGGCCGCCCAGGTGGCGGCGCCCGCGGCGAAGATCCCGGTTACGCGAGGCTGAGGCGTCAGGCGCCCAGGGCGCCGGCGAGGACTGCGGACGCGACGAGGCACGTCCCCTGCGTCACCTCGATGACCGACCCGAACACGTCGCCGGTCATGCCGCCGAGGCGGCGCGCCAGCCGTCGTGCCCACAGCAGCCCGACCGCACCCGCCGCGGTCGCCGCGACCGCGAGGGCCACCGCCCCCGGGACCCCACCCGCCAACCAGCCCGCGACCGCCGCGACGACCAAGCCCGCGGCCGCAGTCACGGCCGCGGTCACGGGCCCCGTGACGCCGATGAACAGGGCGCCGAACCCCTGCTGACGGGCCGAGTCCCGCGACACCGTCGCCCCGGTCACCACGGCCCGGCCCGCCATGGCGGCGACTGCCAGCGCCGCCGCCGCCAAGGCGCCACCGCGCTCCGCGAGCGACGTCAGCGCTGCCGCGTCGATAAGGAGGCCGAGGGCCAGGGCCGCTACCCCCATGGGTCCGATGTCGGACTTGCGCATGATCGCCAGCGCCGCCTCCGCGGGCTTGCGCGACCCCAGCCCGTCGGCGGTGTCGGCCAGTCCGTCCAGGTGCAGCGCGCCCGTGAGACCGGCGGCGACGGCGAGGGCCAGCGCGGACCCCAGGAGGCCACCCGCACCCGAGGCGGTCACCAGCCAGAGGACGGCGCCGGCGGCGGCACCGACGAGCAGCCCCACCCAGGGGAAGGCCGCCATGGCCCGGGCGGCCAGTCGCCGGTCGATCTCCGCCACCGACGGCACGGGGATGACCGTGAACAGTCCCAGCGCCGCGACGAAGCCCGTCACTTGATCCGCCTCGCGATCCCGGCCGTGCACAGCCAGACCTCCCGTGACGCCTCCGCGAGGCGCGCGTTCAGCCGGCCGAGCTCGTCGCGGTACAGGCGGCCCGACGGCGTGGCCGGCACCACGCCCGATCCCACCTCGTTGCTCACGATGATGACCTCGCGCGTCGTCCGGCGCAGCGCGTCGGCCACCCGCGACACCTCCCGCTCGACCCGCTCGCGCCAGCCGGGCGAGTCGTCCCATGCGCCCGCGGCCATGAGGACGCGGTCCAACCAGACGGCCGCACAATCGATGAGTACCGGGGCGGCGTCGTCGCGGTCCAGGACGGAGGCCAGGTCGATCGTCTCCACGGTCCGCCACGAGCCGGGGCGACGGTCGCGGTGCAGGGCGACGCGGTGCGCCCACTCGGGGTCGTCGTCGCGCACCTCTGAGGTGGCGACGTAGTCGACGTCACGGGCCGCCGCCAACTGCGCCTCCGCCCACGAGGACTTGCCCGACCGGGCCCCGCCCAGGACCAGGGTCGGAACCGGCGCGTGGGCCATGGGAGCCACGTCGGCGCGCTCGGCGAGCCGCTCCAGCAGCTCGACGGCGGCGGCGTCGGCGGGGTCGATGCGGACGGAGAACTCCACTTCAGGCCTCGAGCTCGAGCGCGGCGACGGCCCCGATCACCACGATCGCCGGCGGCCGGATGTCCGCCCGCGCCGCCTCGCCGGCGATGCTCGCCAGGGTTGCCCGGATCGTGAGCTGCCCGGGTGTGGTGCCGTCGGCGATCACGGCCGCGGGCGTGTCCGGCGGCAGCCCGTGCCGCTGCAGCTCGGCGGAGATCTCCGGCAGGTTCTGGACGCCCATCAGCACGACGAGGGTGAGGTTGGCTCCGGCCAGCGCCGCCCAGTTGACCTCGCTGCGCGGATCCGACGGCGGAACATGCCCGGAGACGACGACGAAGCCCTGGGTGAGCCCCCGGTGCGTGACGGGGATCCCCGCCAACGCCGGGACGCTCACCGCCGACGTGACGCCCGGAACGACCCGGACCGGGATGCCAGCGGCGTGGCAGGCCAGCCACTCCTCGCCGCCGCGGCCGAAGACGTAGTTGTCCCCGCCCTTGAGGCGTACCACGCGCCGCCCCTGGCGGGCGCGGTCGACGAGGATGGCGTTGATCTCCTCCTGGGGCGTGAACTCGCCGCGGGGAATCTTGCCGACGTTGATGATCTCCGCGTCCGCGCGCGCCTCGTCGAGACACCGCAGCGCCCCGAGCCGGTCGTGGACGATGACGTCGGCCGCCCGGATCGCGTCCAGGCCGGCGACCGTCATGAGGCCCGGGTCTCCGGGGCCTCCCCCGACCAGCACGACGGTGCCGGGCGCGAACTCCTGCTCCATGGACTCTCTCCTCGCTAGGTTCGGGGCAACCCTATCGACGGCGCGGCTCTCGGCCGAAGGTGCCCAGCGTGTGCGCCGTGGGGCCGCCCGATGGGGCGGCGACGGGGCTGCCGGCCCCGTAGACTCCCCCCCATGCGTGATGCCGTGGATGACCTGATCTGGGACGAGGCCCCGCGGCAGGCGGGCGCCGTGGCGCTGCTCGACGCCCCCGCCCTGCTCGACGACGCCCGCACCCTCACCGACGATGTCCGGGTCTGGTGCGACGACTGGCGCGACGCAGAGCTGGTGCCGGCTGAGTATCTGGTCGAGCACCCGACCGACCTCGCGGGCGTCGACCTCGCCCTGGCGCGGCTGCCGAAGTCCCTCGGCGCCCTCGACGAGATGTGCGCCGTGGTTCAGGGGGCCACGGACGTCACGTTCATCGGCGGGGCTCGGATCAAGCACCTCAACCGCTCGATGAACGAGGTCCTGGGCCGCCACTTCACGGCGGTCTCGGCGAGCCTCGGCCGCGCGAAGAGCCGGGTGCTGCGCGCATGGGGGCCCAACGGGCTGCCCAACGAATGGCCGAAGGTCCGCGAGCACCCCGACCTCGGCTTCGCTGTCGCGGCCCACGGCGCCACGTTCGGCGGCACCAAGATCGACCCGGGCTCCCGGCTGCTCATCTCGGCGCTGGCCGGCGCCGGCCGCACCCCCGGCCTCGAGGGCGACGACGTCCTCGACTTCGGGTGCGGCAACGGCACGCTGACGATGTGGCTGGCCCGCGAGGGCCGCCGCGTCTCGGCGACGGACGTCAGCTGGGCGGCCGTGGCGGCCACCGCCGTCGCGGCCGAAGTCAACCGGGTGGACGTCGACGTGGCCTGGGGCCCCGGCCTGGCGGCGCAGGCCGACGCCAGCGTCGATGCCATCGTCACCAACCCCCCGTTCCACCGCGGGATGGCCAAGGACTCCGAGGACACGCTGGCCATGTTCGACGACGCCCGGCGCGTGCTGCGGCCGGGCGGCCAGCTGTGGTGCGTGTTCAACTCGCATCTGCCGTGGCGGCGCGAGTTGAACGACCGCGTCGGGCCCACCCGGGTGGCCGCGCAGGACCCTCAGTACACGGTGACGGTGACGACCGCGCGCTGAGCGCTATCAGAGTCAGCTCAGGGGTTTCACAGGAAGCTCATAGACTCGATGGGTTAACTGGGGTGGTACCGATCAGGAGGCCTGAATGACCAACGAGCAGCACCCGAACCCCTGGAGCCGTGACGGCTGGCGGGCGCCCGACACGTGGCAGCCCCCGGCGCACCCGAATGCCCCGGCTCAGCCGGGCCCGCAGACCCACCCGACGCAGGATCAGCGCACGCCGTATCCGCAGCCGACCCCCCAGCCCGCGTCGCACGCCTCGGCGTCGTACGGCCCGCCGAGCCCGTTCGGGACCCCCACGTCCACGGCCTCGGCGACCCACCGCCGCTCGGGGCTCGCCGGCCTGCTCGCCGTGGCGGTCCTGGCCGCGGGTGTCGGCGGAGGTGCCGGGTTCGCCGCGTCCCAGTGGACGGGCGGCGTGGCTGACTCGGCCGCATCGGCTTCGGCCTCGGCCAGCACCGGGGCGACCGAGACGCAGATCGTCCAGGCGGATCCCAACAACCCCAACTGGACCGAGGTGGCGCAATCAGCCGTCCGGGCGGTCGTCGCGATCCAGGTCCAGGGCCAGGACGGGTCCGCCGGGCAGGGCTCGGGCGTCATCATCGACGCCGAAGGACACATCGTCACCAACAACCACGTCGTGTCGGGCAGCGGCTCGAACGCCCAGATCGTCGTGCTGCTCGACGACACGTCGTACGCGGCCGAGGTCGTCGGGACCGACCCGTCGACGGACCTCGCCGTCATCAAGCTCGTCGACCCGCCGTCGAAGCTCACCGTGATGTCCATCGCGGACGAGTCGGAGCTCCAGGTCGGGGACCCGGTGATGGCGATCGGCAACCCGCTCGGACTGGCCGACACGGTCACCACCGGCATCGTCTCCGCCCTCAACCGCCCCGTCACCACGCGGGCGGTGAGCAACACCACCATCGCGCAGGGCCGCGACGACCTGGTCGTGACCGCCGCCATCCAGACCAACGCCGCGATCAACCCCGGCAACTCCGGCGGGGCCCTCGTCAACGGCGAGGGGCAGCTCGTGGGGGTCACGTCGTCGATCGCGTCGCTCGCCTCGTCGTCGTCCAGCCAGGCCGGCAACATCGGGCTCGGCTTCGCGATCGGCGCCGGGCAGGTGCAGTACGTCACGGAGCAGCTGATCGAGAAGGGCGTCGCCGAGCACCCGCAGATCGGAATCAGCGCCTCCGACGTCAGCGGCACCGGCCCGCTCGGCGCCGTCGTGGCTGAGGTGGTTGCCGGCTCGCCGGCCGAGGCGGGAGGACTGCGGGCCGGTGACCTCATCACCGAGGTCGACGGCGCCCCCGTCTCGTCCACCGAGTCGCTGGTGGCTCTGGTGCGCAACGGACGGGTCGGGCGCGAGATGACGCTGAGCGTCGTGCGCGACGACGAGGAGATCGAGATCACCGTCACCCCGGTCGCGGCCGCCCGCTGACGGTCCACGGCGGGCGCAGCCACGGCTTGCGCCCGCCGCTGCCGGTTAGCCTGTCCCTCATGGAGATCCGCGTCACGCTCGCCGCCCAGGGCCCCATTCCCGAGTCCCTCGTCGCCCTCATCCCCAGCACGGGCCATGTCATCAGCGACGAGACCCTCTACGGGCAGCGGATCAGCATGTTCACGGAGCACGACGACCCGCGGGCGCTGCGCGCCGCGCTGCGGGCGGTGGCGGGCGATGTCGCGGTGGGGGTCGTGACCGGGCCCTTGGCGAAAGTGCCGGCCCGGCTGCTCCTCATGGACGTCGACTCCACCCTCACCACCACCGAGGCCATCGATCTGCTGGCGCACCACGCGGGGGTCGGGCCGAGGGTCGCGGAGATCACCGAGCGCGCCATGCGCGGCGAGCTGGACTTCGCGCAATCGCTGACGGAGCGGGTCGCCACGCTGGAGGGGCTGCCCACGGCCATCTTCACGGAGGTGGGGCAGGCCATGACGCTGTCCAACGGCGCGGCGGAGCTCATCGCCGCCGCACACGCCAGCGGCGCGAAGGTGGGCGTGACGTCGGGCGGGTTCACGCAGCTGGTGGCGCCCCTGGCGGAGCGGCTCGGCCTCGACTTCTTCAACGCCAACCAACTCGAGACGCACCACGTCGACGGCGAGGAACGCCTCACCGGCCGCGTGAGCGGTCCCATCGTCGACCGGGACCAAAAGGCCCGGGACCTGCTGCGCTTCGCCCACGCCGAGGGCATCGATCCCGCGCTCACCGTCGCGGTCGGCGACGGCGCCAACGACCTCGGCATGTTCGCCGCGGCCGGCCTGTCGGTGGCCTACTGCGCCAAGCCGGTCACGGCAGCGGCCGCGGACGTCGCGATCGGGTTCCCCCGCCTCGACGCCGTCGCCGCGTTCGCGTTCAACACGGTCCGGGCTCCCCTCGAGGCCTGATCAGCTGTTCCAGCGGACCAGCGCGGGCGAGTCCTTCTCCCAGCCCAGGATCCCCAGGGCGCCCGTGACGAACGGGAAACTGGCCGCCAACGGAACCGGCTGCTCGATCCACAGCATGGCGAGGGCCCGCAGCGCGTGACCGTGGCCGAACACGAGGATCCGCGGCAGACCGGACGCCTTGGCCCGCGCCACCACGCGGCCCAGTCGTTCCTCGACCTGCTGCCGGGACTCGCCGGGGGCCATGCCGTCGCGGTCCAAGTCCGGAGCCCCGTGGGTCCAGATGCGCCACCCTGGGACGAGTTCGCCGATCTGGACACTGGTCAGGCCCTCGCCCGGGCCGTAGTCCCACTCGACCAGGTCCGGGTCGATCTCAGGCGCGGTGAAGCCCGCCAGCCGCGCCGTCTCCCGCGCCCGCAGCCGGGGGCTGCTCAGGACCAGGTCGAAGTGCTCGCCCTCCAGCCTGCGTGCGATGACCTCGGCGTCCTCGCGTCCCTGTGGCAGCAGGTCCAGGTCGGTCGTGGACGTGTGGCGCCCGTCCCGCGACCACTCCGTCGCTCCGTGGCGCACCAGCCAGAGTTGGGTTCGATCATCCTCGGCCACAGCGGCCTCCTCCCGTTGCCTCCCCAGCCTAGGCACACGCGTCAGCCGACACTCCTAGCACGCCGAACCGGCTGTGGTCCGACCACCCCGGCGCTGTCGGTGCCCCACAGGGATGCAAGGATGATCCCGTAGCAGCCGACGGGGCCCGGCGGCCCCTGAGCGCCGCTGGTCCGTGTGTTGCCGTCCCGCCGTCCGAGAGCCAAACGGGCGGCGGAATCGGTGCGCCCCTCCCGCTAGGGTGGGACCGCACCGCAATCTCTCAAGGAGGACAGATGTCAGGTCGCATCCGCAACGAGGCGTTCAAGCAGAAGGTGATGTCGGCCCACGACGCCGCCGCCCTCGTCGAAAACGGATGGAATGTCGGATTCTCGGGCTTCACCGGGTCCGGCTACCCGAAGGTGTTCCCGGAGGCACTCGCCGCCATCATCGACGCCCACCACGCCAAGGGTGAGGAGTTCCGGATCGGCGTGTGGACCGGAGCGTCGACCGCCCCCGAGCTCGACGGCGCCCTGGCCCGCACCGGCGGCATCTCCTACCGCGCGCCCTACCAGTCGGACCCCGAGATGCGCAGCGCCATCAACACCGGCGTCTCGTACTACCAGGACATCCACCTGTCCCACATGGGGCCGCAGGTCTCGCAGGGCTTCCTGGGCCACCTCAACCTGGCCGTCGTCGAGGCCACCGCGATCACCGAGGACGGCGACATCGTCCCGTCCTCCTCGGTGGGCATGAACCGCACCTACCTGGACCACGCGGACAAGATCATCATCGAGGTGAACTCGTGGCAGTCCGAAGACCTCTTCGGCATGCACGACATCTACTACCCCATCGGCGCGCTGCCCCCGAACCGCGTGCCCCTGCCCATCCAGAACGCGGGCGACCGCATCGGCGGCAAGGTGCTGAAGGTCGACGCCGACAAGGTCGTCGCGGTCATCGAGACCAACTCGGCGGACCGCAACACGCCGTTCAAGGCCCTCGACGACGATTCGCGCGCCATCGCCGGTTACTTCCTCGACTTCCTCGGCAACGAGGTCAAGGCCGGCCGCCTGCCGGAGAACCTGCTGCCGCTGCAGTCGGGCGTCGGCAACATCGCCAACGCGGTGCTCGCCGGCCTGTTGGAGGGCCCGTTCGAGAATCTCACCTCCTACACCGAGGTGATCCAGGACGGCATGGTCGACCTCCTGGACTCCGGCAAGCTGACGGTGGCGTCGGCGACCGCGTTCTCGCTGAGCCCGACGGCGGCCGAGAAGATGAACGACAACGCCGCGGACTACCGTAACAAGATCGTGCTGCGTCCCCAGGACGTGTCGAACCACCCCGAGGCCATCCGCCGCATGGGTGTCATCGCCTGTAACGGGATGATCGAGGCCGACATCTACGGCAACGTGAACTCGACCCACGTCATGGGTTCGCGCATGCAGAACGGCATCGGCGGCTCGGGCGACTTCACCCGCAACGGGTGGGTGTCGTGCTTCGTGACCCCGTCGACGGCGAAGGGCGGGGCCATCTCCTGCATCGTCCCGATGGTCAATCACGTCGACCACACCGAGCACGACGTGCAGGTCCTCATCACCGAGCAGGGCCTCGCGGACCTGCGCGGGCTGGCGCCTCGCCAGCGCGCCATCAAGGTGATCGAGAACTGCGCGCACCCGGACTACCGTGAGCCGCTGCTCGAGTACGTCAAGCTCGCCGAGAAGAAGGCCAACGGGCATCACACCCCGCACGACCTCGCCACCGCGCTCGGCTGGCACGTCCGGTTCCTCGAGACCGGCACCATGGCGCTCTGACCCACCCACGCCACGGGGCCCCGTCGCTTCGGCGGCGGAGCCCCGTGCCATGCGGCAGGATGGGACCGCCCCGCCTCTGCCCCCGGACAAGGAGTCCCCCTGCCATGACGCTGCTCGTGTCGTCGTTCGTCACGTTCCTCCTCGTCATGGACCCGCTCGGCAACGTGCCCCTGTTCCTCACCTCGCTGCGCAACACCAAGCCGGAACGACGCCAGTGGGTGATTCTGCGGGAGTGCCTGATCGCGCTGGCGGTGATGGTGACGTTCCTGTTCCTCGGACAGGGCCTGCTGACCCTGCTCCACATCGACGGGGCCGCCCTGCAGGCGGCCGGCGGCGTCATCCTGCTGCTCATCGCCATCCGCATGGTGTTCCCCACCCCCGAGCGGAACCTGTCGGAGCCCCAGACGCATGACGAGCCGTTCATCGTCCCGTTGGCGGTGCCCTACATCGCCGGCCCGTCGCTGCTCGCAGTCATCGTCGTCCTCGTCAGCCAGGATCCCGGGGACTGGCCCTGGTTCCTCGGCGGCCTGGTCGCGGCGTGGGCCCTCACCGCGATCACGCTGTACTTCTCCGGCTTCCTGCAGCGGGTCGTCGGCACCCGCGCGCTCGTCGCCGTCGAACGCCTGATGGGCATGATCCTGGTGATCATGGCCGTGCAGATGACGTTCGAGGGCGCGAAGGCCTTCTTCCTCGCCTGATATGAATGGGTGCATGACCCCGGACCTCATCGCTCTGCGCCACGCCCTCCACCGGATCCCGGAGGTGGGGCTCCAGCTTCCGAAGACCCAGGCCATGATCCTCGAGGCTCTGGACGGCCTGCCGCTGGAGATCACCCTCGGCGAGACGGTCACGAGCGTGGTCGCGGTGCTGCGCGGCGAGGTCGCGACGCAGGGCAAGCGGCCGGTCGTGCTGCTGCGCGCGGACATGGACGCGCTCCCCGTCGAGGAGCGCACCGGCCTCGAGTACGCCGCCGACACCGGCACGATGCACGCCTGCGGACACGACCTGCACATGGCGATGCTGGTCGGGGCCGCACACGAGCTCTGCGCCCGGCGCGACCGGCTGGCCGGCGACGTCGTCTTCATGTTCCAGCCCGGCGAGGAGGGGGTCGACGGCGCGCGGTACATGCTCGAGGAGGGCCTCCTCGACGTCGCCGGGTCCCGCCCCGACTGGGTCTACGCCATCCATGTGTGGGCGGCCCTGGACCCCCACGGCACGTTCTCCACCAAGCCCGGCACGGTCATGGCCAGCTCCGACGTCGCCAAGGTCCGCGTCGTCGGCCGCGGCGGGCACGGCTCCACGCCCCACGCCGCCGCCGACCCCGTCCCGGCGCTGGCCGAGATCACCACCGCCCTCAACACCATGGTGACCCGGCGGTTCGACGTCCAGAACCCCGTCGTCGTCACCGTCGGGCTGCTGCAGGCGGGCACCATCGCCAACGTCATCCCCGAAGACGGCCGGCTCGAGGCGACGCTGCGCACCTTCGACACCGACGTCCGCGCCAAGCTGCTCGCGACCATCCCGGAGGTGGTCTCAGGCATCGCCGCCGCACACGGCGTCACCGGCGAGACCGAGATCGTCGAGCAGTATCCCGTCACGGTCAACAACCCGGCGGAGGCGGACGCGGTCGCGGCGGCGGTGACCGACCTCTTCGGCGCCGACCGGCACCTGCGCTGGGAGAAGCCACTGGCGGGCGCGGAGGACTTCTCGCGGCTGCTGCTGGAGGCGCCGGGCTGCTTCATCGGACTGTCGGCGTGTCCTCCGGAGCTCGATCCGGCGACCGCCCCGTTCAACCATTCGGCCTACGCCCGCTTCGACGACGGCGTGCTGGCCGACGGCGCCCGGCTGTTCACCGAGCTGACGCTGCGCAAGATCGGCGCCTGACCCCGGCCGCGCGGGCATGATGGACGCCATGCGCCCCATGCTCGCCACGCCGTCGCGGACCCCGGGGGTCCCGCCGTCGGGGCCCGGCTGGGTGCACGAGGTCAAGTGGGACGGCATTCGCGCCCTCGCCGAGACCCGGGCCGACGGCATCCGGCTCCTCAACCGGACCGAGGGCGACATCACGGTGGCCTACCCGGAGGTCGCCGCCGGGGCGGCGGGGCTGCCCGACGGGCTCGTGGTGGACGGTGAGGTGGTGGCCCTGGGACCCGACGGCACGCCGTCGTTCCACGCGATCATGCCGCGCATGCACGTGCGCGACGCGGCGCGGGCCGCCCGCTGGGCCGCCGAGCGTCCCGTCACGTTCGTCGTGTTCGACGTGCTGCGCGTCGGCGGGCAGGACGTGACCGCCCGGCCGTGGACCGAACGCCGGGCGCTGTTGGAGCGGCTCGACCTCGACCGGCCGGCGTGGCGCCGCTCCGAGACCTTCGACGACGGCGACGCCCTCGCCCGCTTCACCCGCGAAGCCGGCCTGGAGGGCGTGATGAGCAAGCGGCGTGACTCGCCCTACCTGCCCGGCCACCGCAGCGAGGCCTGGGTGAAGACCCCCCACCGCTCGGAGCTGGTCGCCGTCATCGGCGGCTGGCTGCCCGAGTCGGGGAACCTGCACGCGCTCGGCGCGCTGTGGGTGGGCCAGCCGGCCGACGAGGCGACGTTCGACTCGCGGCCGGTGCTCTACCCGATGGGGCGGGTCGGTTCCGGCCTGGGCAGGGGCGAGCGGGACACGCTCCTGGCCGTCCTGCGCGACACGGAGCGGCCGACGCCCCCGTTCGATCCCGCGCCCACGGACCCGATGGCGCGCCGGGCGCGGTGGGTGGAGCCCATGCTGTGCGTGCAGGTGCGCTACCTGGAGGTCACACCCGACGGGGCGCTGCGGCAGCCGGTGCTGCGGGCGCTGCGGCCGGATGTGTCGCCGGTCGACGCGGCCGCGGCGGCCCTGCTGCCGACGGCTCCCTGACCGGTCACCCGGCGTCGCGGCGGGCGAGCAGCACGAGGTCGTCGAGGTGGTGGGCACCGGCGCCGACGGCGACCGAGCGTGGCCGTCGCTCGTGCACCTCGATCGTCCACCCCTCCCCCAGGCGAGCCGCCAGGTCGTCCGGCATGAGCAGCGTGGCCGGGTTCACGTTGCCGTGCTTCGGCTCGAAGTCAGCGTGGTGGACCAGCAGCAGCCGGCCGCCGTCGGCGACCAGCGCGAGCATCGCGTCGACGGCCGGTGAGTCCTTCAGCAGGGGCACGTAGAACGCCGACACCAGCTGGTAGTCGTCGTGCGGCAGCGGCCGCGCCCCGATCTCGCCGGCCACCCACTCGACGATGAGGCCGGTGCCCTCGGCGGCGCGCTGACCGCGTTCCAGCGCCACCAGCGACGGGTCGAGCGCCGTGACCTCCCAGCCGTGGGACGCCAGCCACAGCGCATCGGCGCCCTCGCCGCAGCCGACGTCGAGCGCTCGGCCGCGTCGCAGTCTCGTCGCCTCGGCCACCAGCGCCTGGTTGGGTTCCCCGCTCCAGAGGCGGTCGGCGTCGCGGTAGACCTTGTCCCAGTCGTGCTCGCGCGTCATGGCTCAGTATCCCGCCCGGCCGCTGGACCGGGCAACAGTCTGGGAGCGGGCTACGCTGGGGGCGATGTCCGAGCAGCCAGAGATCGCGACGCTCCCCCCGATCGAGGAGCTGCGCGACGACGTGCCCCTGAGCCCCAGGACCGGGGAGCCGCGCCGCCCGGCGGCGGTGGTCGCCTCGACGCTGCTGCAGTACCTGGCCGCGGCGGCGTTGGCCGTGGCGTATGGGCTGCACTGGTGGGCGGCCGCGCACCCTGACACGTACCCGACGTCGGCGCGCCTCGTCGAGTGGGTGTCGCCGAAACCGGGCACCTGGCAGTCGCTCACGGCCGAGGGGGCACTCGCCGCCGCACTCGTACTGGCCGCGGGGGCGTGCGGGGTGGTCGGGTTCCACGCCTGGAACGGCTGGCGGTGGACACGCTGGGGCGGGGGCGTCGCGGTCGTCCTGGCCGGCGCTTTCGCCGTCGTGCTGACGGACTGGGCCTTCATCGGCGCGGGGCTGAGCCTCGCGGGCGGCGCACTGCTCCTGCTGCGGCCGGTCGGCGTCTACGTCCGGCGCTGGGAGCAGGTGCGCGGCGTCTCCCCCACCCCTTACCGGCGGCCCGACCACATCGTGTACGGACGGCTGCCCCGGTTCCGCTGACTCGCGTAGGCTCGCCGACATGGCTCGCAATCCCCTGTTCGACGGCGCCCTCAGAGTCGTGCGCGAGGTCGCGCTGCGTGCCCTGGACCGCGCCAGCCGGCCGACGTCCCCGACGAAGCGCCGCCGGACCACGCCGCGACCGGCCCCGCGGCCCACTTCAGCCACGCCGGCCGACTACCCGGGCGACTTCCGCGGCTCACCGGCGATCACCTACCATCCCCTCGCGGACGGGCGGCCGGACCCCGGCGAGGTCGTCTGGACGTGGGTGCCCTACGAGGACGATCCCGCGCAGGGCAAGGACCGGCCGGTGCTCCTCATCGGGCGCGACGGGCCGTGGCTGCTCGGCCTGCAGGTGACGTCGCAGGACCACGACGTCGACGAGGCCCAGGAGGCGGCGGCAGGCCGCTACTGGATAGACATCGGCACCGGAGGCTGGGACCACCGCGGCCGCGCCAGCGAGGTGCGAGTCAACCGCATCGTGCGCATCGACCCGGACGCGGTGCGCCGCGTCGGCGCGGTACTGGACCGCGAGACGTTCGACGCCGTCGCGCGCGAGGTCCGCCGCCACTACTGAGCATGCCTGCCGGCGTTTCGCCGGCGGTGAACAGCGCCCCACCCGATTCGGGGCGCGGGGCCCTCCCCTGATTGAATAGTGCACCAGCAGGAACGAGAGGGCCCCATGATCACCGTCACCGACCTCACGAAGGTCTACCGACAGGGCAGGCGCGAGGTGCGCGCCCTGGACGGCGTGACGCTCACCGTTCCCGCGGGATCCATCCACGGCATCATCGGCCACTCCGGCGCGGGCAAGTCAACGCTCGTGCGGTGCCTCACCCTCCTGGACCACCCGACGTCGGGCAGGGTCGAGATCAACGGCGTGGACCTCACCGCCGCCCGTGCCGACGCACTGCGCACCGCGCGCCGCCGGATCGGCCTGGTCTTCCAGCAGGCGAACCTGTTCGACTCCCGCACCATCGCGGACAACGTCGGCTACCCCCTGGAGCTCGTCGGCATGAAGAAGGCCGAGCGCGACGCGAAGGTCGCCGAGCTGCTGCGGGTCGTCGGTCTGCCGGACTCCGGTCCCGCCTACCCGGCGCAGCTGTCGGGTGGCATGCGGCAGCGGGTGGGGATCGCCCGGGCGCTCGCCACCGAGCCCGACGTGCTGCTGTTCGACGAGCCCACGTCGGCACTCGACCCGAAGACCACCGACGAGATTCTGAACCTCATCCTCAGCCTCAAGGGCCGCGACGGCCTGGCGGTGCTGGTCATCACGCACGAGATGCACGTCGTGAAGAAGATCTGCGACTCGGTCTCCCTCCTCGACGGTGGCCGCATCGTCGAGTCCGGCCCTCTGGTCGAGGTCGTCAACAGCCTCGACAGCCGCCTCGCCGAGGCGCTGCTCGGCATACCGCCGCACGCCCCGCTGGATGCGGTGGGCGGTACGCTCATCGACGTCCTGTCCTCGGGCGAGCGGGCTGCCATGCCGGTGGTCGCCCACACCTCGCACGAGGTGGGCGCCGAACTCAACATCGTGGCGGGCAGCGTCGAGCATCTCGCCGGCACCACGTTCTCCCACCTGCGGATCTCGGTCCCGCCGGGCACCGACCCCCAGCGCGTCATCGACGTGCTGCGCAGCCAGGGCGCCGACGCGAAGCTCACCACCGTCACCCCCGCCGCCGTCGAAGGGCTGGTCCCGTGATCCTCCTCGACACCTGGTTCAACAACCCGGCACTGCAGAAGGCCGTCCTCCCCGCCATCTGGGAGACGCTGCTCATGGTCGGCATCTCCAGCCTCGCGACCGTCGCCATCGGGCTGCCACTCGGCGTGGTGCTCTACGTCACGCAGAAGGGCGCGCTGGGCGAGAACCGCTGGCTGAACGTCCTCCTGTCGAGCATCGTGGTCAACATCACCCGCTCCATCCCCTACGCCATCCTCATGCTGGCGCTCATCCCCGTCACCCGCTGGATCGTCGGCACGGCTCTGGGCCCCATCGCCGCGTCGGTGTCGCTGGCCATCGCCGCCATCCCCTTCTTCGCCCGGCTCGTGGAGACCGCGCTGCGCGAGGTCCATCCGGGCAAGCTGGACGCCGCCCACGCCATGGGGTCGACGAAGATGCAGTCCATCACCAAGGTCCTGATCCCTGAGGCCATGCCGGGGCTCGTGGCCGGCGTCACGACGACCGTGGTCACGATCATCGGCTACTCGGCGATGGCCGGCCTCGTCGGCGGCGGCGGTCTCGGCCGGCTCGCGTACAACTACGGCTTCCAGCGCTACCAGCCTGACGTCATGGTCATCACGGTGATCCTCATCGTCATCATGGTGCAGGGCGTCCAATGGCTCGGCGACACCGTCTCCCGGCGCGTCGACCACCGATAGTCCCCCCACGTCTCGTGGGTCGCCCGCGTCAGCGGGCACAGCAGAAATCGGCCAACTTGTTGTTGGCCCCGAGCAGTAAGGAATCCTCCTGATGCGAGTTCTCACCGCCGTCGCTGCCTCGTTGGCAGCCACCCTCGCTCTCTCCGCGTGCGGCTCCGCAGAGCCTGCCGACAGCAGCGCACCCGCCGGTTCCGCCTCCGCGGGCGAGGTCACCAGCCTCGTCGTCGGCGCCAGCCCGGTCCCCCACGCCAAGATCCTGGAGTTCGTCCGCGACAACCTGGCCGAGGAGGCCGGGCTCGAGATCGAGATCCGCGAGTTCGACGACTACGTGCTGCCCAACGAGGCCCTCGCCTCAGAGGAGCTCGACGCGAACTACTTCCAGCACCAGCCCTACCTCGAGAGCCAGATCGAGGAGAAGGGCTACGAGTTCACCGCCGGCGAGGGCGTGCACATCGAGCCGCTCAAGGTGTTCTCGGACAAGCACGACTCGATCGACGCCATTCCCGACGGCGCGACCATCGTCATCACCAACGACGTGTCGAACCAGTACCGCGGCCTCAAGCTGCTGGAGAAGGCCGGCCTCCTGACCGACGTGCCGGACGGCGCGACCGTTTTGACGCTCACGGACGCCGAGAACCCGAAGGGTCTCAAGTTCGAGGAGACGCAGCCAGAGGTGGTCGTGCAGCAGCTGTCCGACCCCGCCGTCGACGCGGCCGTCATCAACGCCAACTTCATCCTCACCGCCGGGCTCGACCCGAGCGAGGCCATCGCGTCCGAGGAGGTCGAGGGCAACCCCTACGCCAACATGCTCGTGTGGCGCACCGGTGACGACAACCCGGGCATCCAGAAGCTCGAGGAACTCCTGCACTCGCAGGAGGTCGCCGACTTCATCGCCGAGACCTGGCCGTCGGGTGACGTGATCCCGGGCAACGCCTGATCCGTCGCTGACGAGGGCCGTCGCGGGCAACCGCGGCGGCCCCTTGTCGTGCCCCGGGGCATTCCCGCCGCCGGGACAGGGCGGCCACGGCCGGCCTGGCCGAACGCGGCATCGGGGTGTGCCGCAACCAGGGCGTCCAGACGCCCCAGCGACCCACCGCCCTCGTGTGCTGACGCCGTAGGCTGGGCGCGTGAGCACCCCCCGCGCAGTCCTGTTCGACCTCGACGGCACCTTGGCCGACACCGTGCCGCTCATCGCGCAGCACATCAGCGACACGCTGGTCGCCCACGGCATCGCCTGCGAGCCGAGGGACGTGTACCCGCTGATCGGCCGCCCCATCGAGGACGCGATGCACGAGTTGCACGAGTTCTCCGGCGACGGCCAGTCCCGGATGCGGGCGATCATCGCGGAGTACCGCGCGGCGCTGCATGAGGCGGTGAACGCCGCGGGTCCGGACCTCGTCCTGCCCGGGGTGCGGGCGATGCTCCGCGACCTCCGCGACGCCGGCTTCGCCATCGGAGTGGTGACGGCCAAGGGTGGCCCGCAGGCCGAGCACCTGCTGACCATCACGGAGCTGCGCGAGTTCATCGACGTCCTCATCACCACCGACGACGTGACCCGCGGCAAGCCCGATCCGGAGTCGGCCCTCCTGGGGCTGGACCGGCTCGGTGCGACCGCCGGCGACACCTGGTACGTCGGCGATGCCGTCTCGGACGTCGCCATGGCCCTGGCCGCGGGCATGCGGGCCCTGGGCATCACCACGGGCGCGGCGACCGAGGAGGAGCTGCGGGAGGCGGGGGCCGAGGTCGTCGTCGGCCACGCGTCCGACGTGGTGGGCCTGGTCCGCGGGTAGTCTCGGCGGGTATGGGACGCATCGTCTTCGACACCGCCACCAGCCTGAACGGCTACATCGCCGACGAGCACAACTCCCTCGCCTGGCTCTTCGCCGTCGACGGGGGCGAGCACCCGGACGAGGGCCTGTTCCCCTCCGGGATCACCGTCATGGTAGAGGGGTCCACCACGTACGAGTGGGTGCTGGCCGAGTCAGACATCCTGGCCCACCCCGAGAAGTGGAGCGAGTTCCACGGCGACCGCCCCACCTTCGTCTTCACGAGCCGCGACCTCCCCGTCCCCGCCGGCGCGGACGTCCGATTCGTCTCCGGGCCCGTGGTCGACGCGCTGCCGGCCATCCGGGAGGCGGCCGGCGACGGCGACATCTGGGTCGTCGGCGGCGGTGACCTGGCCGGGCAGTTCCTCGACGCGGGGGCGCTCGACGAGATAGCGCTGTCCGTGGCGCCGGTGGCGCTCACGGGGGGCGCGCCGCTGCTTCCGCGGCGGGTGGAGTCGGACCGGCTGCGCCTGGTGTCGGCCGCCGCCGTCGGCCAGTTCGCCCGGCTCGTCTACCGGGTCGAGAAGCAGGAGGCCTGAGATGTCGCGGCCAAGGGTGCTCGCGCTCGTCATGGCGGGCGGCGAGGGCGGCCGCATGGAGGTCCTCACCGACCGGCGGGCCAAGCCCGCCCTGCCGTTCGCGGGCGTCTACCGGCTGATCGACCTCCCGACCCGCGATCACATCCGCGAGCTCGACCCCGACGTCGTGCTCGTCCTCAGCGCCGACCACGTGTACCGGCTCGACTTCTCCGAGGTGGTGGCCGCGCACCTGGACCGCGAGGCCGACCTCACGATCGTCTCCACCCGGGTCCCCATCGGCCAGGCCCCGCACCACGGGGTCGTCGTCGATGACGACGGCCGGGTGACCGATTTCGGGACCACCAGCGCCTCCCGGCGCGCGTGCGCCGCGGCGCGGTCATCGAGAACTCGCTGGTGTCCCCCGGCTGCGTCATCGACGGCACCGTCCGCGACTCGGTGCTGGGTCCAGGCGTCACCGTCGCCGCGGGCGCGGTCGTGGAGCACGCCGTCGTCCTGGCCGACGTCGAGATCCGGGAGGAGGCCCAGGTCCGCTTCGCCGTCGTCGACGAGGGCGCCGTCGTCGGCAAGGGCGCTGAGGTCGGTGAGGACCTGGCAGGAGTCGGTGAGGACCTGGCAGGAGAGGTGTCGACCGAGGGTCTCGTGCTGGTGGGCATGGGAGCCCACGTGCGGGGGCGCCGTAAGCTGCGGCGCGGCGACCGGGTCGGGCCGGCCGGGGGCGGCCGGGACTAGCCCCGAGTCGCCTCGAAGCCGCCGCTGGTGAGCATCGGGACGAAGCCCAGCGCCTCGTTGACCGCGAGCATGTAGCGGTTCTCGGCCGCATTCCACGTCACGATGCCCGCGGCCGACGGAGCGAGGCGGCGGACTTGGATCAGGTTGGCCGCCTTGACGAGCATCCCGAGCCGGCGCCCGCGGTGGCCGGGCAGCACGATGGTGTCCATCTGGTCGACGAACGCGGCGGGGTTCGCCCGCGACAGCGCCAGATCGCTGAGCGCAACGACCTCCCCCGTCGGCCGATGCAGCACCACGGCGTGGAACAGGCGGTTGCCGAGCAGCAGGACGCGTTCGCGTTCCCGCACCTCGTAGTCCTCGCCGGCGACGGCGCCGGCCTCGGCCAACGCGGTGTCGGGGTCGATGCCGGGGGCGGCGAAGTCGTAGCGGCTGACGCGCTCCACCATGCCGAGCGAGAGCCCGTGCCGCAGCGCGAGCCGGACTCCTGGGTGCCGCTCATCGATGGCGCCGTGGCCCGACGGCGGGCGCAGGGCCGCGCCGTCGGTCACGGGGGTCTCCACCCAGGCCCGGACCCGGCGGACATCCTCGGGGAGCTCCGCGCGGAGTCGCGCCACCAACGCCTCGGCGACACCTCGCCCGCGGAACCCGGGGTGCACGAACACGGCCACGGTGGCGCTGTCGGGGGCGTCGACGAGGTCGGTCTCGGCTACCAGGTAGCCGGCTGGGACGTCGTCGACGTGGGCGACGTAGCGCAGCCGGCGGGTGTCGGCGTCGGCCCGCTGGGTGGTGAACAGCTCGACCGGGTCGACGTCCCAGTGCGGTCCGCCGATCAGCTCGTGTTCGTTGGCGTTGACGAGGCCGCAGAACTCGAGCCAGCGCGGCTCCTCGGGCGAGTCCGGCGGGCTCAGGGGCGTGATGGTGAGCACCGGGCGAGCCTAACGGGCGCCGGTGCCAGGCGGACAGTCCCGGGCCCGCGGCATATCGGCCCGGCCGGTGCGGTGGCGTAGTGTGGAGGGGCTGACGCCTTCGAGAAATGAGAGCCCATGGCCGCACCCGCCCTGCATGATTCGGTCATCGACCGCCCCGAGAGCCTCCGCTCGTGGATCGGGCGGCTGTTGAAGGGCGTCGCGGTGGGGGTCGGGGCGATCCTGCCCGGGCTCTCCGGCGGTGTCCTGGCGGTCATCTTCGGCCTGTACGACCCGATGATCCGGTTCCTTGCCGACATGCGGAAGCGGTTCTGGCGCAACGTCGCCTTCTTCATCCCCATCGCGCTCGGCATGGCGATCGGCATCTTCGCGTTCTCCGTCCTGGTCAAGGCGGCGTTCGACTCCTACGCGGCCCAGTTCACGTGCCTGTTCATCGGCTTCGTCATCGGCACGTTCCCCTCGCTCTACCGTCAGGCGGGCCGTCATGGGCGCACCTCGCGGCACCTCGTCATCCTCGGCGTGGCCGCGGCGGCCATCTTCCTCCTCATGCTCGCCGGAGGGCAGATGCTGGTGCAGGTGACACCGAGCATCCCGGTCTGGTTCGGGTCCGGCGCCCTCATCGGCCTCGGCGTCATCGTGCCGGGCATGTCGCCGTCGAACTTCCTCATCTACTTCGGCCTCTACGACAAGATGGCCGGCGGCATCAAGGACGGCGACCTCGGGGTCATCATCCCGCTCGCCGTGGGCGTCGTGGTGTGCGTCCTGCTGCTCGCCAGAGGCGCGGCATGGCTGTTCGACCGCTACTACGCCGCCATGTACCACCTGATCCTCGGCATGGTCGTCGGGTCGTCGCTGGCGATCTTCCCCACCGTCGTGTTCCCGGCCTTCACCGACGCCGGCCTGACCGCCAGCGGGCTGACGCTGCCGGTCGCGGTGCTGTTCGCCGTCGCGATGCTGGTGGTGGGCGCGATCGCCTCCTACCTGTTCAGCAAGGTGGAGGACAACGTGAGCGACAAGCGCCACGAGATCGAGGAGTCCGCGAACACCCCCCTCTGACGACGGCGCCGAAGGCGACGCTGAGAGGCGGGAATGAACGAACCCCGGCCGGTGTGGCCGGGGCGCGCGTGGAGCGGGCGACGGGAATCGAACCCGCGTATCAAGCTTGGGAACGGGCCAGGACCCCTGCCACCAACTAGGCATTTCGCCTAACCAGAGGCCATTTCGGGGGCTCTTGCGTAACGTCATGATACACGGAAATACAGCGAGATAGCCCACGAAAGCCCACGAAAGCCCACGTTTCCGATGCCCCCGGAGTCAGGCAGAGTCGCCTCGGTTGCTCCGGCGGACCACGAGAGCCGTGGCCCCTCGAGGGCGACCACGAGAGTCCCGGCCGGCGAACGAGAGCACCAGGGGCGGACGAGAGCGCGGCCGGGGCGCTCGCGTCGGACGTGGTGGGGATCCCGACCACCTCGGCGGGCGACCACGAGAGCCGGGCCCCGCGAGGGCGACCACGAGAGTCCCGGCCGGCGGACGAGGGTGAGCCGGCGGACGAGAGCACCAGGGCAGCCAGCCGGCGGACGAGAGCGCGGCCGGGGCGCTCGCGTCGGACGTGGTCGGGATCGCACCACCTCGGCGGGCGACCACGAGAGCCGGGCCCCGCGAGGGCGACCACGAGAGTCCCGGCCGGCGGGTGAGCCGGCGGACCACGAGAGCCGTGGCCCCGCGAGGGCGACCACGAGAGTCCCGGCCGGCGGACGAGAGCACCAGGGCAGCCAGCCGGCGGACGAGAGCGCGGCCGGGGCGCTCGCGTCGGACGTGGTCGGGATCCCGACCACCTCGGCGGGCGACCACGAGAGCCGGGCCCCGCGAGGGCGACCACGAGAGTCCCGGCCGGCGGACGAGAGCACCAGGGCAGCCAGCCGGCGGACGAGGGTGAGCCGGGCGGACCACGAGAGCCGTGGCCCCGCGAGGGCGACCACGAGAGTCCCGGCCGGCGGACGAGGGTGAGCCGGCGGACCGGAGAGCACCAGGGCTGCCCGCGGTGAGGGGTCCACAGTGACTGCCGTTTTTCTAGAGACCGCGTGTGAAAATGGCGACTGGCGCGGGGTTGTCTGGGGACCGGCTCAGAAAAAACGGGGGCGGTTTCCCGGGGCTGGTGCGGTCTGGGTACATCCTCGGAGATCGCGACCCCGACCACGTCCGGGACCGCGTCCGACTCCGTCCGTAGACGTGGTGAGAGTGACCCCGACCACGTCCACGTCTATAAGGACGTGGACGGGGTCGGAGTCACTCAGGGGTGTTGTTGAGGGTTGACCCCGTCCGCTCTTTCGAGTGCCGTTCCCGACCACGTTCCAGCGCTGCTGAGCGAGTGAGAGCGGCGGGCGGTGATCATGGTTCGGGCAGGGCTGGAGGTTCGGGGCGGTAGTTGTCGCTCTTGGGGTCCTCTCGCTCTCGGTAGGGCTTGACCATGCGGTGAAGCTTGGAGTTGCGGGGTCCGTCCTCTATCGCGGCGAATCCCTCGGAGACCAGGCAAGCTGCCGCGGTCCGGATGTGTGCGGTATTCCCAAACACGCGCTTCTCGATCTGGGTGAGGCTGAGAGGCGTCGGGGCGTCTTCCAGTTCCTTGGATACTTTCTGCATCAGAGCGGTTGGGCGGAACTCGTGTGCTTCCTCGTCGGGCCCCTCACGTGGTGGCTCGACCTCGTAGCGCGGTGGGTCCACCGTGGCATCCAGGGTGATTACCGCGGCTTGCTGGGTGCGGTCGTTGTGCCGGAAGGGCCCGCACCGCTGGCGCAGGTAGCCCGGCCGATCCTTGCCGATCCTCAGCGACAGCACACCGCGTAGGCCACGGCCCAGCGGTTGGGTGACTTCCACGCTGTAGGCGGGACCGCTGAGCGCTGCGAGCTTGGCCTGCCCACCTATGGCGAACCGGCCGCGGGTCTGGGAGTCCTTGGTTACGTGGTCGATCAGGACGACTGCGGCCCCCGTGCTGTCTGCGATGCGGCGGGGCATGACTCTATGCCAGGTGGTGATGTCGTCGTTCTCTTTGGTGGCCCATCCGAACATGGTCAGCGCTTCTGTCACTCCGTCGATGACTGCCAGGGCGTAGGGGTGGGCTAGCAGTTGGTCCCAGTCTCGGAGGGCGTCGGAGCGCTGGAGGTTCGTCTCTGGGTGGACGTAGTGCAGGTGGCTGCGGATGGCGTCGGGCTCGGCCCCGAACATCCTCAGTCGGTCGATGACGCTCCCGGGGTCAGACTCAAAGTCGAGATAGAGCACGTCATGCCCAGCGCTCAGGAGTCGTGCGGTCTCGGCTTGGATGATGAGTGACTTCCCGGATTCAGACTCTCCGTGGACGGAGTGGGTCAGGCCGGGGTAGAGCAGGCAGAGCCCATCGGCCCGGGGCCATAGCGTGGGTGTGGGTGGAACGTAGGTGCCACTGAGCACGGGCTCCAGGTCGACGGGGGCCCAGCTCGACGGTGGGGCGGTGTGCTCGGGTTCCTCGTTCGCGGGTTCCTCGGGCGGCTCAGGGGTCCAGTAGTCCCATTCGTTCGACGTCATGCGCCGGGGCCCCCGTTCCAGAGCTGTGCCCAGCTCTCGGCCACGAGGTGGCGAGGGCCCTTGACGTGGAGTTGCACAGGACGCGGCCTGACGCTCTTCCACAGGTCGAGCAGGATGGGTCGGACGGGACAGACGAGGTTCGCCGGAGGGTCTCGGAAGGGCAGCACGGTCACCGGGCCCAGGAGCAGTTCAACTCTGACGGGCGCGTTGTCGGGTACGCCGGTGAACGTGGCATCGAACAGTTTGCGGCAGGCCTCGGGGATGGGGCGGCCGGTGTCGTCGACCTCGTCGCGGGTGAGTCGGATTTGCGCTACGCAGAGCGCGGGGGATGGTGTCGCGGTCATGATGCGCGCTCCGGGCTGTGGACCAGGTTCGTCGGGAGGGTGACGGTCACGCGTTGGGGTGTGGGGTCCACTAGTCCCAGGTCGATGAGTTCGCGCAGGGCTCTGCCCCATTCTCGGCGGCTGAGCGTGGGTACGTAGGCGCGGCGCAGGTGGCGGCTGCTGGGGAATGCCAGGGGCTGCCCGTGGGGTGCGGCGAGTGCGTAGAGGGCGTAGGCGGTCAGGACCTCAGAGGCTGCCGCGGTGATGGCGGGGCCAGGCCAGGGCGGTGCGTTGCGGACAGTGAGGGTGCTCATCGGCGGCGCTCCGGTCCGGCCGCTGGGACGGTGGCGGAGTCGAGGTAGGCGACGAGGTCGGCGCGGCGGACGTAGAGGCGCGTACCGATCTTGACCAGGGGCACGGCTCGGGTGTCGAACAGGTGGCGGATGGTGCGCTCTTTGAGGCCGGTCTCTGCTGCGGCGTCGGCCACGGTGAGCAGTTCGGGGATGGGGCGTAGGGACATTGCGGGTTACTCGCTTTCGAGTGCGGCGAATAACCCGCGTGCCTTCCCTCGTCTGGCGAGGGTCGGACTACCCGGGTTGCACGGCCCCCGGTGGGGGCTCGGCTACTCCCGCTCAGCGTGTGGCTGTATGCGGGCGTTGCCTACGTTACCGGGCGGTGTGTCATTTTCACGGGGGCTTACAGTCCACAGGCGGATCAGGTGCTGTGGCGGCGCTGTCTCCAGCGTGCCGCAGCGGCGCGGCTGGAGGGGATGACGTAGACCAACTGTTCCCAATCGTCGTACTCCCGGGCAGTTGCTGGCGCAGGAAGACCCCCGGCGAGGGCTGCGAGGTGCTCGACGTCTCGGGGGTCAGGCTGTTCCAGCGTGGCTAGTAGGCGCTTGGCTCGGGACTCCATGGCGGTCACGGTGGCGGTCTCGTCCAGGGCAGCCAGTAGCGCCAGGAATGGGCGGAGCTTGGCGCGTCCGTGGTGGTACGTGGAGCGGCGTCGGTGGGTGGCCCCGGATATCCCGGCGCGGAAACAGTCGAGGCAGGCCCACGTCAGGGCCCCGCGGTCCGGGGTGAGGGTGAGGGAGTCCAGTGCGGTGTGCTCGTGCATCTCGCTGCGGAGATGGTCGACCTCGTCGGGGTCGATGTAGTCGGGAGCTTCGGCGAGGTCCGCGAGGGTCTCCGCTTCGGCGCGCCGGGTGCTCTTCCAGATGTGCCCGCGGTGGGTGACGGGCTCCAGGGTGAGTGCCGATCCAACCAGGGCGAGGGTCCCCACGCGATGCCCGGCGGGGCAGGTCAGGTGCAGTGCTGTGCTGGTGGTCATGATGCTGCTCTCATCTCGGGGGCGTCGTCCACGAGGGCGCGTAGGGCGGCGTCGTTGCTGCGGACGTACTGGCGGGTGGTGGTGGGGCTGGCGTGGCCCAGGACCTGTTGCAGGGCGAACACGTCGCGGGTGCGGCCGTAGGCGTTGGTGGCGAACCGGTGGCGCAGCTGGTGCATGGTGACCCCGGGGGGCAGTAGCTGGCTGACGAGGTGACCGACCCATCGGGGGCGCAGGTGGTCGGCGCGCTGGCTCGGGAACAGGTAGCCCGGCGGGCGGCCGCGGAGTTCGCGGGCGAGGTCGGCGGGGACGGGCACGCGACGCAGCTTGCTGCCCTTGCCCCGCACCCACAGCCACGGCCCCAGTTCATCGGTGTGCAGGTCTGAGGTATGGACGGCGGCGACCTCGGCGCGCCGGAGGCCCAACTCTGCGGAGAGGCGCAGCATCAGCCGCTGACGCGGGTCGGCGCCGTGCAGTGCGGCGGTGTAGGCATCTTCCCCCGCGGGCCGGGGCACTGGCGGGCTGACCCGCACGACGGGCAGCGCTAGAGCCGGGTTTGCGGTGGTGTGGCCCAGGTCCACGGCCCAGGTGTAGAAGCTGCGCACGGCAGAGCGGACGGACCGTGAGGTTGCGGGGCTCCAGCGGTGACCGGCGAGCCAGTCCACCAGGTCATCGGGGGTGACCTCCCAGGGGCCGGCCCCGATCTCGCGGCCCAGGCGGCGCAGTTGCTGGAGTCGGGTGGTGATGGTGGTTCGGGGTTTGCCTGAGGCGCGCAAGTAGCGCACCCATCCGGTGAGGGCGTGCTCCCACGCGGGCGGTGCCAGTCTGCGCAGGTGGTCGTGTGGTCGGGGGCCCTCGGTGGGATCGGCCAGGACCCGGCCGGTTGCCACGGCCCAGCGGTAGAACGTGCGCAGGCTGGTGCGGTAGGCGTAGAGCCCAGCCGGGGTGACATGCTGCGACTCCAGCCAGGCGGTGATGTGGTGGGGGCCCACGTCCCAGGGGGCGAGGTCCACCGATCCGGCGAAGCGGCGCAGGTGCTTGGCAACGCGCTCGATGGTGGCCGGGGAGTAGTCGCGGCGCGTCATGTAGGCGGCGAGTTGTTCTAGGGCGTCGGCCCACAGGGCGCGGGAGTCTCTCACGGCCGGGCCCCCGTCCGGGTCTGGTCGCCGTCGCCTTGGGCGGTGATCTGGTCGGCCAGGTCGGCCGCGGCCAGGAGGGTGCCTGCCCACTGGCGCAGTTGGTCGGGGGTGCCGTGCAATAGCGCGCCGGGATGGGTGGCCCCCGGTTCGATGACGCTGACGAAGCAGGGCCCCTCGGGGTCCTCCGGGTCGATGGTCTCGGCGATGCCGTAGGAGACCACGAACCGCTCCCCCACGGCCAGGGCGCGGCGGTGTAGGACGTAGTCGCTGAATGCCGGGTCCGCGCAGGCGTCCGGGGTCAGGAACGCCGGGTGTCCCCCATCGCACCAGGACGGGCAGGTGGCGGCGTAGAGGGTCGCGGGGATGGCGGCGGGTTCGTGGGTCATGCGCTCTTTGCTTCCGGGAGGTGGTGGGGGGGGACCAGGGACAGGCGGGGCCCCAGCGGCTGCGGGGCTGTAGCTGAGGGCGGCTGGCTAGGGCGTGTCTCCCAAAGATCTGGGTCGATGGGCGGGATTGTTGACTCATGTCTCGTTTTGCTGTGCTCGATGACGCTTCGTGGGCCCGGATCGAGCCGTTAATGCCGTCCTCGGACGGCCGCCGGGGGCGGCCCTTCCGTGACCACCGCGAGGTGATCGAAGGGATCATCTACCGTCTGCGGACCGGGATCGCCTGGCGGGACCTCCCCGCGTCCTTCGGCCCCTGGC
>NZ_CAXWGV010000035.1:0-1745 GCF_964266725.1 Tessaracoccus sp. O5.2
GTCGAGCAGGGTCAAGATGATCCGGGATCGAGTGGGGTCGGCCAGTGCACGACCCAGGCGGTTCATCACGTCGAGACGCGAAGCAATAGTCAGCATGGACTGAACTATACAGCGCGCACTGAACACTTGGTCACAGGCGTCAGCCCAGATCGCATGCCCGTAAGGGGAACCCTCACCGGACACCGCCGCTACTTATCGAGAGGAACGACGGCACGCCTGGCGGGCTGTCCCGTAAGACCCGTCCGGTGAAGGGAGGCTATAGGACACACTGGGGAGCATGTCCCCCTTGAAGGTCGGCTATGCCCGAGTCTCCACCGACGAGCAGGACCTGACCGCGCAGCGTGACGGACTCGCGGCGTTCGGCGTCGATCCCAAGCGCATCTACGTCGACCACGGGCTCACGGGCCGCAACGCCGACCGTGAGGGCCTGCGGCAGGCGCTGGCTGCCTGTCGGGACGGCGATACGTTCGTGGTCACCAAGCTCGATCGGCTGGCGCGTTCAGTCCGTGATGCCCACCAGATCGCCGACGACCTCGCGGCGCGGGAAGTGAAGCTGAGCATCGCCGGATCGGTGTACGACCCGACCGACCCGATGGGGAAACTGTTGTTCAACGTGCTGGCGATGGTCGCCGAATTCGAAGCCGACCTCATCCGTGCCCGCACCCGCGAGGGGATGAAGGTCGCCAAGGCCAAGGGCCGGCTGCGCGGGAAGTCACCGAAACTCACCCCCCGGCAAGAAGCTCACCTCGTCCAGCTACATGCCGCCGACGAGCACACCGTGGGCGAGCTGGCCGAGCTGTTCAGCGTGGGCCGCTCCACGGTCTACCGCGCCCTTCAGCGCGCCGAGCGCGGGCGCGAGAACGCCTTGCAGTAGGTGCGTCGTGGACGCTCGAGCGCGGTGGCGAATCCTCAGGCTCCACGTCGAGGACCAGGTGCCCCTCGCGCGCTTAGCTCGCGAGACCGATGTAGGGCTGCGGACCCTGGAGCGCTGGCACGCCCGCTACCGCGCCGACGGCTACGCCGGACTGGAGACAGCCTCGCGAGCGGACACCGGCTCCCGCCGCCTTCCGCCCGACCTCGTCCACCTGATCGAGGGCCTGGCACTGAGCAAGCCGCGGCCGGCCATCGCTGTCGCCACCGCAAAGTCACCGGCATCTGCGCCGCCCGGAAGTGGCCGGTCCCCTCCTACTCGGTGGTGTGGGACATCGTGCGGACCCTGGATCCCGGCATGGTCACCCTACCGGCCCCTGGGACAAGACGAACTGCTGTTCGTCCTCGAGCGACACTGGCGATCCCTCGGCAAGCCCCTCGACCCCGACGACTTCACCGACGCCCAAGCCATCGCAGCCATCGCACGGATCACCCGCGGCAACTTCCGGCTCCTCGAACGCCTCTTCCCCCAGATCCAGCGGGTCCTGAAGATCAACGAACTCGACACCATCACCAACGACGTCATCGAAGCCGCACAGAGCACCCTGGTCATCGGTGTCACCTGACCCCGCCACGAAGCGACCGAAGAACCCCGCCATTCAGCAGACGAAGTCACACGTACGTTTCTCGCGTTTGCATGTCCAGCTGCGCTCCGCCTTGAGAAGTCTGATTCGGTCGGGTTCGCGCGATCGTGATCCTGGGCTTGAGTCGGCGGGTCTTCGACGTCGAACTCGTGGGCCTGCGATTGATGCTGCGTCTACGCCGTGGCGATAAGTGTCGCGATTCCGAGCGCGATGATCGCGACCACCAACACG
>NZ_CAXWGV010000036.1:0-1509 GCF_964266725.1 Tessaracoccus sp. O5.2
TGGGTTCCAGCCGAGCTTCTGGCAGGCTCGGTCCTGTAGCGGCTGGCGGGTCAGCACTCTCCTCTTCTGATCGCTGTTTGAGGTCTTGCGGCAGACCGTGCGCCCGCTGGTCGTGGGGAGGCAGATCGCTGCTGGGATGTCGTGCCCCCGAGTCGTGCTGTCCGGGTGAGCACTCGCTCCATTAGATCGCTGGGAGTCCTCCTCCACGCTGCGGAACGGGAGTCATTCGAAGGAGGGTTTCTGGTGTTGTTCGTGGGTGATGACTGGGCCGAGGAGCATCACGACATCGAGGTCCAGGACGAGACGGGGAAGGTGCTCGCCAAGAAGCGGCTGCCCGAGGGCCTGGCGGGGATGGTCGCGCTTCACGAGCTGCTCGGCCGGCATGTGCCGGCCGGCTGGGCGGACCTGGACCCGGCTGAGGCGGCCGGGAAGGTGGTGGTCGGGATCGAGACCGATCGCGGGCCGTGGGTCGCCGCCCTGGTAGCGGCCGGCTACCGGGTGTACGCGATCAACCCGACCTCGGCGGCCCGGTATCGGCAGCGGCACTCGATGTCGGGCGCCAAGGCCGACACCACCGATGCGCACCTGCTCGCCGAGATCGTCCGAGTCGACCGCGCTCATCACCGGCCTGTCGCCGGGGACAGCCCGGACGCGCAGGCGGTCAAGGTAGTCGCCCGGATGCACCAGACCTTGATCTGGGACCGCACCCGGCACCTGCTCAGGCTGCGTTCGGCGTTGCGGGAGTACTTCCCCGCTGCGATCAGGGCCTTCGACGAGCTCGCGGCCCCCGACAGCCTTGAGCTGTTGGCTGTTGCGCCGGATCCTGATGCGGCGGCGAAGCTCACCAAGACGCGCATCGTGGCGGCGTTGAAGCGGGCGCACCGCCGCAACGTCGACGAGCGGGCGACCGTGATGATGGAGGTCCTCCGGGCCCCCGAACTCCGCCTGCCGCCGGTAGTGCAGCAGGCCTACGCCGCCGGGATCGTGAGCCTGGTCGCGGTCCTCGGCGTGTTGAACCAGCAGATCGACCAGTTGAGTGTGGTGGTGGGCGACCATTTTGGCCGTCACCGGGACGCTGAGATCTACACCAGCCTCCCTGGGTTGGGAGTGGTCCTCGGCGCCCGGGTCCTGGGCGAGTTCGGCGACGACCCCACCCGGTACGCCGACGCGAAGGCCCGCAAGGCCTACGGCGGCACCGCGCCCATCACCAGGGCCTCTGGCAAGAAGAAGGTCGTGCTGGCCCGCTACGCGCGCAACGACCGCCTCGCCGACGCGCTCCAGCAATGGGCGTTCGGATCGATGCGCGGCTCACCCGGTGCGAAGGCCTACTACAAGGCTCTCAAGGACCGCAAGATCGGCCACCAGGCCGCCCTCCGCCAGCTCGGGAACCGGTGGGTGGGCATCCTCCACGGCTGCCTCAAAACCGGCCAGCTCTACGACGAAAACAAGGCCTGGAGCCACCAATCCAGCGCTGCCGCTTGACAAAACAAAACCTGGGATGTCTGCCGC
>NZ_CAXWGV010000037.1:0-1400 GCF_964266725.1 Tessaracoccus sp. O5.2
CGAGTTGACTCATCAGAAACCTCCGCTTGTGCGGGGTCGTTGCCTCGGGTAGAAACCTCCGGTTAGGTGTGTCGTTGCCTCGGGTGAGGACCTCCGCGTGAGCACCATCACGGATGGAGCTGACGATGGGCCAACGCAAGGCCGTCACGAAGATGAAGGCCCTGGCCTACCGGGGCGCCGACCGGGCGGGCAAGACCCGGATCTTGGACGAGCTGGTCGATCTGACCGGGTGGCACCGCGACTACGCCCGCGCGGCGTTACGGGATGCGCTGGTCCTCAAGGCGGTGATGCCGCGTAAGCCGCGGGCGCGGGTATACGGCGATGACCTGCTGCCCGCCCTGGTGCGGTGCTGGACGCTGTTGCGGGCGCCGGCGGGGAAGATCCTGGCGCCGTTCATGCCGGTCCTGGTGCCCCTGTTGCGCGCCGAGGACGAGATCGATATCGACGACGCGCAGGCGGGGTTGCTGGCGGGGATCTCGGCGGCCACCATCGACCGGATGCTCGCCGGCGAACGCCAACGGATGACGCTGCGGGGTCGGACGCGTACCAAGCCCGGGTCGTTGTTGAAACACCAGATCCCGATCCGCACGTTCGCTGACTGGGACGACGCGACGCCGGGGTTCGTCGAGATCGACCTGGTCGCCCACGACGGTGGGGTCGCCTCGGGCGAGTACTGCTACACGTTGACGATGACCGATGTGGCGACGGGGTGGACGGTGAACCGGTCGGTGCCGAACCGGGCCCGCCGGTGGGTGATCGAGGCCATCGACCACGCCGCCGGGATGTTCCCGTTCCCGATCGTGGGGATCGACTCCGACAACGGATCGGAGTTCATCAACCACCACTTCCTGCACTACTGCGAGACCCGCAAGATCACGTTCACCCGCGGGCGGGCGGGGAAGAAGAACGACGGCTGCTATGTGGAGCAGAAGAACTGGGCCCGCGTGCGGGAGTTGGTCGGCTACTACCGTTACGACACCGAGGCCGAGCTCGACCTCCTCAACCAGATCTGGGCCTTGGACGACGCGTTCGCGAACTACTTCCTGCCCAGCCTGAAGCTGGCGTCCAAGCACCGCGACGGCGCCAAGGTCGTCAAGAGGTACCACCAGGCCGCCACCCCACACCAGCGTGCCCTCGCGCACCCCGCGACCCGGAAACGGCCGGTCATCACGATGAACGCCCGGTTCAAGAAGCTTCGCCTCGGTGCCCTGCAACGCGAGATCCTCCACCACACCGGCCGCCTCGAAGCCCTCGCCCAGGCCAAGGGCCGCACCGCCCGGCAACGCCGGACCGCGACCGGCTAACCGGAGGAAACAGGTGAGGCAACGACCTGGCGAACCGGAGGTTCACTGCTGAGGCAACGATCAGTTCACCCGGAGGTATTGACATGAGGCATCACG
>NZ_CAXWGV010000038.1:0-1358 GCF_964266725.1 Tessaracoccus sp. O5.2
ACCTGAGTTCCACAACCGCTCCCGATCGCCGGGATTGAGTTGCTTGTCAGGGTGGGTTTGGGGGTCCGTTTTGGGGCACTAATCGGGGGTGCTGGGTAGAGTGCTGGGGTGAGTCCGTTCGTGCGGAGGGTCAAGACCGCCTCGGGGGCGACGGCGGTCCAGATCGTCGAGAAACGCAACGGCCGCCGCCGGATCTTGGAGCATGTCGGTTCGGCTCATGACGAGGCCGAGCTCGCGGTGCTACTCAGCGCCGCCCAGCAGCGTGTCCATGGAGTCCAGCAGGACATGCTGCAGTTCGAGCAGCCCGGGCGGGAACCTGCCGGGCCCGTGGTGGAACACACCTCCAGCGAGCTGCTGTGGCGGGTGCTGACCGACGCGTATGCGCGGCTCGGGTTCGACCAGATCGATGACGAGGTGTTCGCCTCACTGGTGGCGGCGCGGATCATCGAGCCCACCTCGAAGCAAGACACGCTGCGGGTGCTGGGCGAGCTGGGTCTGCCGGTGCCGCATGTGAACACCCTCTACAACTGTCTGCGGCGGTGCGTGGAGCGTGACTACCGCAGCCAGGTCTCTACCGCCTGTTGGGCGCATGCGACCGCCCGGGGGCCGGTGGCGTTGGTGATGTACGACCTGACCACCCTGCATTTCGAGGTGACCAACGAGGACCGGCTCCGGAAGGTCGGGATGAGCAAGGAACGCCGCGTCGACCCCCAGGTCACTGTCGGGTTGCTGGTCACCGCCGCCGGGTTCCCACTGGAGGTCGCCCTTTTCGAGGGCAACAAGGCAGAGACCAAGACCCTGATCCCGGTGATCGAACAGTTCAAGACCCGCCACGGCATCAAGGAACTGGTCGTGGTCGCCGACGCCGGCATGCTGTCAGCCGACAACCTCAACGGCCTCGAGGACGCCGGATGCCGCTTCATCGTCGCCTCCCGCCAGTCGCACGTGCCCTACGACCTGGGCGACCACTTCGAACGCCACGGCAACTACACCCCCGACGACTCAACGATCGAAACCACCCGCGACATGGGCACCGGCCGGCAGCGCCGCACCCGCCGGGTGGTGTATCACTACTCCTTCAAGCGGCACAAGCGAGACGACAAGACCATCAACGCCCAGGTCGTCAAGGCCGAGAAGGTCGCCGACGGGCTCCGACCCGTCGCCCGGGACCGGTTCGTGACGGTCACCACCGACGCCGACGGGAAGAAGGCCCAAGTCAACTGGGACGTCATCGAACGGGCCAGGTTCTGCGCCGGGTTCAAGGGCTACGTCACCAACATCAGCACCGACGTCATGGACGGCGCAGCAGTGGTGGCCGCCTACCGGGACCTGTGGCACGTCGAAGAGTCCTTCCGGAT
>NZ_CAXWGV010000039.1:0-1054 GCF_964266725.1 Tessaracoccus sp. O5.2
GGTGTCGCGGTCTGAACCGAGAGGGGTGCGCCCGGTCGGGGCCGTTTGGATCGCTGCCGCTACGTCAGAGTCCGAAGGCTCCGCCGCTGACGAGGATCACGATGCCGAGGCCGATGAGAACGATGGGGAAGAGGATGTGCTCCCAGCGTTCGAGCACTTCGGCGATCGGGGGGCGGGTGGCGACGAACTTTGCCAGGGCCACCAGGACCGCGACGAGCGCGAGGAAGACGATGCAGTAGGCGACTACTGCGAGAGGTTCCACGCTGAGGAAGACAGGGGTGTAGACGCCGATGTTGTCGCCGCCGTTGGCAAGGGTGACGCCTGCGACTGTCCACACGCCGACCTTCTTGCCGGCAACCTTGGCCTCGTCGTCATCGTCGTCATCGTCTCCGCGCCAGGCCTGCCATGCGGCCCAGAGGCCGAGGCCCAGAGGGATGAGACCGAAGTACGGGATGGCTGCCGAGGGCAGGAATGCTCCGGCACCGATGGTCACCAGGACCGCGGCACCGAGGATGCCGGCGAATCCGAGGTACTGGCCGGCCAGAATGCGGGCGGTAGTGCCGCGCTGGCCTGCCCCTCGCGCGAAGAAGAGGGAGAGCACGATGATGTCGTCGATGTTGGTCGCTGCGAACAGGCCCATCGCCTGCAAGACCGAGGTGAGGATCATGCGCCCTCCCCAGCTGCGTCGCATCCGGGAAGCGAGCAGGCGGGATCGATGCACGGGGCGTCTTCGTCCACTGCCAGGGTGGCATCGACCAGTGCCGTCAGCGCCTGCGCCAGGTGCGAATCGGCGATCTCATATCGTGTCCGACGACCCTCGGGCTCGGAGACGACGATCCCGCAATCGCGCAGGCATGCCAGGTGGTTGGACACGTTCGGGCGTGTCAGGTCCAGATCTCGGGCCAGTTCCGCCGGGTAAGCGGGATGGTCGAGCAGGGTCAAGATGATCCGGGATCGAGTGGGGTCGGCCAGTGCACGACCCAGGCGGTTCATCACGTCGAGACGCGAAGCAATAGTCAGCATGGACTGAACTATACAGCGCGCACTGAACACT
>NZ_CAXWGV010000040.1:0-531 GCF_964266725.1 Tessaracoccus sp. O5.2
CGCAGGCCCACGAGTTCGACGTCGAAGACCCGCCGACTCAAGCCCAGGATCACGATCGCGCGAACCCGACCGAATCAGACTTCTCAAGGCGGAGCGCAGCTGGACATGCAAACGCGAGAAACGTACGCTCGGTCGGCGGCATGATCGGACGTTCGGTGAGTGGCTACTCGTAGTGGGTCCACATCCTCAGGATGTGGACGACGTGGCGATCAGGGAGCACCTCATAGACAAGTCGGTGCTGGATGTTGATGCGCCGTGAGTAGCAGCCAGCGAGGTCGCCGACCAACTTCTCGCACTTGGGTGGCGTGGTGAACGGGTCCTGGGCCAGAACCTGAAGCAGGTGCTGCGCCTTCGTCTTCAGCCCTGAGGAGGCCAGCTTCTTGGCGTCCTTCTGGGCTTGGCGTGAGTACACCAGAGTCCAGGGACTCACCAGTCAAGCTCGGTCGAGCCCGCGTCGACGCCCTCCGCGCGGGCGCGCCGGATGGAATCGGCCAACCCCGGTACCGACTCAAGGAACAGCGTCTCCTGGAT
>NZ_CAXWGV010000041.1:0-381 GCF_964266725.1 Tessaracoccus sp. O5.2
ATAGTGCGGCTGCCGGGGAGGTGATCCCTGCCGACCCGCCGGATCCCGGGCTCGGCTTCCGCGGCTTCGTCGTCACCCCCGCCGACGCGAACCTCCCGGTGCTGCGGATCCTGCCGACGGCCGTCTACCTGGACGAGTCGGGCACCCCCGGGCGCGTCAACGACCCCGGCAGCGGCTTCTACAACCGGGTGTACGACGCCGTCCGCCCGCTGCTTGACGAGGCGACCCGGACCGCCCTGCCAGATTCGAACCCGGCGATCCCCGATGTCACCGCCACGATCCCGCCCCAGGTGGGCGCAGCCGCGACCTGGACTCTCGCCGACTCCGAGCGCGTGACCGCTACGTCGACGACCGTCACTATCGAGGTCACTCGCGCAGAGT
>NZ_CAXWGV010000042.1:0-348 GCF_964266725.1 Tessaracoccus sp. O5.2
TGCACGGCGAACTCGGCATGCGCACCCCGATCGAGATCGAGGACGCGTACTACGCTGACCTCGAATCAGGCCTCCCGGCGACCGCCGGACAGGGAAACCGATAGGAACGAAACCCAGGCCGATTCAAACAGCCGAGCCGACGGACGGTGTCGCTCCACGGACTGTCGGCAGCCATCGCGGCGATGCGTTCATCGAGACGATCACGGCGGGCCGTGATCGTGATCACACTGTCGTAGGCTTCGTCGAACGCGGCCTGAACCAGGGGCGAGTCGAAGCGCTGCCGCTTGAGCCAGGCGTCGTGGGCGCCGACCCAGGCCTGCCCGCCCGAGTAGACGATCCCGTGGCGCA
>NZ_CAXWGV010000043.1:0-338 GCF_964266725.1 Tessaracoccus sp. O5.2
CGCGTTCGACGAAGCCTACGACAGTGTGATCACGATCACGGCCCGCCGTGATCGTCTCGATGAACGCATCGCCGCGATGGCTGCCGACAGTCCGTGGAGCGACACCGTCCGTCGGCTCGGCTGTTTGCGCGGGATCTCCACCCTGACTGGGTTCGGGTTGGCGGTCGAGATCGGCGACTGGACCCGGTTCACCGGCAACTCGATCGGCTCGTTCGTCGGCCTGATCCCCTCGGAGAACTCGTCCGGCCAGTCCCGCTCGCTCGGGCCGATCACCAAGACCGGCAACAGTCACGCGCGCCGACTCCTGGTTGAGGCCGCCTGGCATCACCAGCACCGCT
>NZ_CAXWGV010000044.1:0-329 GCF_964266725.1 Tessaracoccus sp. O5.2
TGACCTGGTCGATCAACCGGTACAGGTTCGCGCGGGCAGACGTTGCGCTTACAGCAGTCATGGGTACCACCTCCACCAAGCAGCGTACGTTATGACGTACGTTCCTGCAAGTATGGACGGAAGAGTCAAGGTCACGCGGCAGGGGCACCGATGCGATTCGGTCTGGCCATACACCTGCCACACCGGATTCGACCGTCCCAGGAGCGGCAGACATCCCAGGTTTTGTTTTGTCAAGCGGCAGCGCTGGATTGGTGGCTCCAGGCCTTGTTTTCGTCGTAGAGCTGGCCGGTTTTGAGGCAGCCGTGGAGGATGCCCACCCACCGGTTCCC
>NZ_CAXWGV010000045.1:0-160576 GCF_964266725.1 Tessaracoccus sp. O5.2
GGACACCGGGCTTCGCGCCGGCGTCGACCTCGCGGCGGCGATGCCACACCCGCAGCGTCTCCGCGCTCATGCCGAGGAGCCCCGCAACATGCCGCACGGCGGACATCAGATTCGAGTGCTCACCGGAGGCCTTGGCCTCATCGAGCATCCGCAGCGCGCGCTCGCGCATCTCGGGAGAGTACTTCTGGTTCATCGTGTTCCATCCTTGCTTCAAGAACGGAACGAAACCCAGGCCGATTCACAGTCACGTGTTGCTGGGGATGCTGAACATCACCAAGGAGTTCCCGGGCGTGCGCGCTCTCGACGGCGTCACGATGAACGTGCGCCGGGGTGACATCCACGCCATCTGCGGCGAGAACGGCGCCGGCAAGTCGACGCTGATGAAGGTGCTGTCGGGGGTATACCCGCACGGGACATACGACGGGCAGATCCTCTTCGAGGGCAAGGAGATGCACTTCGGTGGCATCAAGGCCTCCGAGGAGCAGGGCATCGTCATCATCCACCAGGAGTTGGCGCTGATCCCTGAGCTGTCGGTCACGGAGAATCTGTTCCTCGGCTCCGAGGTCACCTCCGGGCTGCTCATCGACTGGCAGGCCGCTAGGCTCCGGGCGCTCGACCTGCTGGCCCGCGTCGGCCTCGACATCGACCCCGATGCGCCGATCAAGACCCTCGGCGTCGGGCAGCAGCAACTCATCGAGATCGCCAAGGCGCTGGCCAAGAACGTGAAGCTGCTGATCCTGGACGAGCCCACGTCGGCGCTGAACGAGGACGACTCGCGCAACCTGCTCGACCTCATGCGCGGCCTGAAGGCCAAGGGCATCACCCAGATCATGATCTCCCACAAGCTCAACGAGATCGCCGCCGTGTCCGACGCCGTCACCGTCATCCGGGACGGGCGCACGGTCGAGACCTACGACGTCGTGGCCGGCCACGTCGACGAGGACCGCATCATCCGGGCCATGGTCGGTCGCTCCATCGAGAACCGCTACCCCACCCGCACGCCCCACATCGGCGATGTCCTGTTCGAGGTCAACGGCTGGAACGTGGAACACCCGTCCATCCCCGGACGCCTCATCGTCAAGGAGGCCGCCTTCACGGTGCGCTCGGGCGAGGTGGTCGGCTTCGCCGGCCTCATGGGCGCCGGCCGCACCGAGCTGGCCCGCTCGATCTTCGGCCGCTCCTACGGGCGGTGGCTGTCGGGCGAGATGCACCTCGACGGGCGCCGGATCGAGACCCACACCGTCGCGCAGGCCATCGACCAGGGCATCGCCTACGTCACCGAGGACCGCAAGATGCTGGGCCTCAACCTGATCGACGACATCAAGAGCACCATCGTGTCCGCCAACCTCAAGGACATCGTGTCGCGGTTCCTGCTCAGCCCGCGCAAGGAGTCCGCCGTCGCGGAGAAGTACCGCAAGGAGCTCCGGATCAAGGCGCCGAGCGTGGACGTCGGCGTCTCCACCCTCTCCGGCGGGAACCAGCAGAAGGTGGTGCTCGCCAAGTGGATGTATCCCGAACCGCAGCTGCTCATCCTGGACGAGCCGACACGAGGGATCGACGTCGGCGCCAAGTACGAGATCTACAAGCTCATCCACGCGCTCGCCGACTCGGGCAAGGGGGTCGTGGTGATCTCCTCCGAACTGCCCGAGCTGCTCGGCATCTGCGACCGGATCTACACCATCTGCGAGGGCCGGATCACCGGCGAGCTGGCGGCAGCAGACGCCGACCAGGAGACCCTCATGCGACGAATGACCACCACCAGCACCACCTCAGCCGCAGCGCTGTCGGCCTGACCTGAAACGGACTAGACAATGAAGGCTTTGAAGCAAGTTCTCGGGGGAAACCTCCAGCAGTACACGATGGCCCTGGCGCTGGTGCTCCTCGCCGTCGTCTTCGACGTGGTGTCCGGGGGGCGGATGCTCACGTCATCCAACTTCCAGAACCTGATCTCCGGCAACGCCTACGTGCTCATCCTGGCGATCGGCATGGTGATGGTGATCGTCATCGGGCAGATCGACCTCTCGGTCGGCTCGGTCGCGGGCTTCGTCGGCATGACCACGGCCATCACGACCGCCACGTACGGCTTCCCCTGGTGGGCCGGCATCCTGGCGGGCCTCCTGGCCGGAGTGGTCATCGGAGCCTGGCACGGCTTCTGGCTGGCGAAGGTCGGCATCCCGGGCTTCATCACCACCCTGGCTGGCATGATGATCTTCCGCGGGCTCGTCATCTGGATGTCGCAGTCGATCTCCGTGCCCGTCCCGTCGGAATACAAGTTCTTCGGCGCCGGCTACCTGCCTGAGTGGGGCCCCTCCTTCACGGGCCTGAACAACTCGACTCTGCTGCTCGGCATCCTCGCCGCGGCCTGGTTCATCTGGAGCGAGCTCAAGCGGCGCGCCCATGCCCTGGAGCGCGGGGCCGAGGCTCCGATGTGGGCCACGATCGTCCGCATCGCGCTGATCGTCGCGGTCATCGGCTACGTCACCTGGCTGTTCGGCAGCGGCCGCCCCGGTACCTCGTTCCCGATCCCGGGCGTCATCCTGGTCGTCCTCGTCATCATCTACCACGTCCTCACCCAGCGGACCCGGTTCGGTCGCCACATCTACGCCGTGGGTGGTAACAAGGCCGCGGCCGCGCTGTCGGGCGTCAACACCGCCAGGACCTACTTCCTGGTCATGCTCAACATGAGCTTCCTCGCGGCCATCGCCGGCATCCTGTTCGTGGGCCGTGCCACCGCTGCCGGCCCCTCGGACGGCACGATGTGGGAGCTGGACGCCATCGCGGCGGTCTTCATCGGCGGCGCCGCGGTCTCCGGCGGCATCGGCACCGTGATCGGATCCATGATCGGCGGTCTGGTGATGGCCGTCCTCAACAGCGGCCTGATGCTCATGGGCGTCGGCGCCGACCAGACCCAGGTCATCAAGGGCCTGGTCCTCCTGGCGGCCGTGGCCTTCGACGTCTACAACAAGCAGCAGGGCCGCCCCTCCCTGATCGGCACCCTGATGCGCCAGTTCCGCAGCGAACCCACCGCCGTCGCGCCGGTCACCGGGACCACCCCGGAGCCTGCGGCCGTGGATGGAGGGCCCGTGGTCGACGCCGCCGACACCCTCCCCGTCACACAGTCCAAGTAGTCCCTCCACACCATCGGGCGGCGTCCTGTGGGCGCCACCCCTCCCCCAGTGCGCCCTCGTGCGCACTCCACGGGCACCGATGCCCACCCCCGAACCGGATCGGCCGGTCGGGATCTTCCGAAAGGAACACCCATGAAAATGAAGGCAGCTGGCCTCCTCACCGGACTCCTCGTCTCCTCGCTGGCGCTCACCGCCTGCGGCGGCGGCCGCGAGGGCACCACCGAACCCACCACCTCGGGCGACACGTCCGCCTCGGCCGCCGCGGGCGGTTTCGCGGAGGACGCCACCATCGGCGTCGCACTGCCGTGGCTGGGCACGCAGAACTGGAAGGAGGCCGAGGTCATGTTCGCCGAGCAGCTCGAGGCCGCCGGGTTCACCCCCCTCATCCAGGCCGCCGACAACAAGGTGCCCCAGCAGCAGCAGCAGATCGAGGCCATGATCGAGCAGGGCGCCGAGGTCATCGTCGTCGGCCCCGTCGACGGCACTCAGCTCGGCTCCGTGCTGGAGAAGGCCCACGACGCGGGCATCGAGGTGCTGGGCTACGACCGGCTCATCGAGAACACCACCGCCATCGACGGCGTCGTCCAGTTCGGCTCGATCCGCACCGGCGAGCTCCAGGGACAGTCGCTGCTCGAGGGCCTCGAGGCCACCGGCCCCGGCCCCTACAACATCGAGCTCTTCGGCGGCGGTCCGGCCGACCCCAACGCCCCGAACTTCTTCACCGGCGCCATGAGCGTGCTGCAGCCGAAGATCGACGACGGCACCCTCGTCGTGGTGTCCGGCCAGACCGAGTTCACCCAGGTTGCCACCCCTGACTGGGACAACGCGAAGGCCCAGGCGCGCATGGACTCGCTCCTGTCGGGCAACTACTCCGACAAGAAGATCCACGGCGTGCTCTCGCCCAACGACGGCATCGCCCGCGCCATCCTGACGTCGGTCAAGCAGGCCGGCATGGAGCTGCCCGTCGTCACGGGCCTCGACGCGGAGAACGAGTCGATCATCTCGATCGCCGCCGGCGAGCAGTACTCCACGATCGCCAAGCCCACCGATGCGCTCGTCGCCAAGACCGTCGAGCTGATCCAGGTGCTGCAGTCCGGTGAGGGGCTGCCGGAGACCGAGGACACGGCCAACAACGGCAAGGTGGACGTCAACATCTACCAGCTGGATCCGGTCGTGGTGACCAAGGACAACGCCGCCGAGGTGTTCGCCAACGATCCCGATCGCCTGGCTCTCCTCGAGGGCTGATCGCACCACACGACGAGGGGCGGGTCCGTGAGGGCCCGCCCCTCGTCGTGACGCCCAAACCCGTGCAGGGGGCGCGGCCGCGGGGTAGCGTCGGGAGCGACGGCACCGCGACGGCGAAGGAGGCCCCCGCCCATGTCCCTGACTCTTGTCGAGAAGCTCCACGAGGCGGCAAACATCTGGACGTTCCGCTTCCGCAGTGACGAATCGAGCTGAAGGAGGCCCCCGACGGGGACTTCACCTGGGAGGAGACCGACGTCCCCATCGTCTTCGTCGCAGGCGGAATCGGTGTGACGCCGTTCCACAGCATCCTCAAGCAGCGGTTCCATGACGGCGAGCCCCTCGCCGTCACGTTGATCTACGGCAGCGGCTCGGACGACGTGGCGTTCGGCGACGAACTGGCCGAGTGGGAGGAGTCCGACCCCTCACTGACCGTGCATCGGGTCGTGGGTGAGCCCCTCACCGTCGACGTGCTCACCCGCCTGGTGCCCGCGCTGACGGACTGCCTGGTCTATGTGTCGGGTCCGGAGCCGATGGTCGAGGAGCTGGGCGAGGCGCTCCGCGAGGCGGGGCTGCCGGACCCGCAGCTCAAGGAGGACTTCTTCCCCGGCTACACCGCCGAGGACATCTGAGTCCACGACCGCATGGTCGCCTCGAGCGGCTCCGTGGGCCGGCCCAGCAACCGGGCGAGGTCGCCCGTCGTCGCATCCAGTGCGCCCTCGCGGATGCTGCCGTTCATCTCGACGATGAACTGCGCCGTCGCCTCGTCCAGCCCGGCGCCGAGCAAGAGATGGCGCTCGTCGTCGGAGCTCAGGGGCTCGTAGCGCACCGGGGTGCCGAGCACGAGCTGGGCGGTGCCGGCGAACTCCTCGTAGCTCCACGCGGTATCGCCCGAGAGCTCGTAGACACAGCCCTCGTGGCCCGGTGTGGACACCACCACGGCGGCGGCCTCGGCGTAGTCCCGGCGCGGGGCCGTCGCGAGCCGCCCGTCACCCGCGCTGTTGGCCACCACCCCGCCGTCCCGGGCGGCGACGAAATCCTGGTAGTGGTTCTCTGTGTACCACCCGTTGCGCAGCAGGGTGGCGGGGATGCCGGACTCGCGGATGAGTTCCTCGGTGGCCCGGTGGTCGACGGCGAGTCCCAGGATGGTGGTCGGCGCCATGAGCACTGACGTGTAGGCCACGTGTCCGACCCCGGCCCGGCGTGCCGCCTCGACGGCGTTGGCATGCAGCGGGAGCCGGTGACCCGGGTCGCTCAGCGAGATGAGCAGCAGTTCCTGCGCCCCATGCAGGGCCGCGGCGGTGGCGTCGATGTCCTCGAGGTCGAGCGGAGCGGTGCGGACCCCCCGCCGCGAGAGGTCACTGAGCCGTACGGCGTTGCGCCCCAGGGCGAGGATCTCCTCGGCGGGGGTCCCGCGGTCCAGGAGAGCCGCGACGGTCAAGCCGCCCAGCTGCCCGGTGGCTCCGATGATGGCGATGGTCATGGCTCTCCTCGTCGTGCGATGCGACGATCCTAGGTGTACTGGGCCACGACGTTCATGACAGACCCGGCGTCCGCGTCCGCTGGATCCCCCAAGGGCGGTGCAGGACTGTCTTCCCGGCCAGCGTCGGCTGGGAGCCCCGCAATGTAGTCACGCTCACCATCATGCCCCACCATGTCCGGGAAAGGGCTGTTGCTCAGGGAAATGCCCAGCTGGGTGTTGACCCCCAACTGTGGTGGGGTATCCCTGCACCGGTGTTGAGGTCCATGGTCTTACGAGATGCGGGCGGGCATCCTTGAAGTGGGAGTCGGCCTGTGCATGGCCGGCCCCGAACGTGAGCCGAGGAGGAAAGTATGAGCTCTCGCATCAGCGCTTGCCCGGGTTGTGGAGCGCGTAATCGGGTCCCTGCGGTGGCGGCCGGTCTGCCGCGATGCGCCAAGTGTCGGGCATCGTTGCCGTGGATCGTTGAGGCTGATGACACGGATTTCGGCCGTATCAGCGATTCGTCGAGGCTGCCAGTGTTGGTGGATCTGTGGGCGCCGTGGTGCGGCCCGTGTAAGCAGTTGTCGCCGATCTTGGAGAAGTTGGCGGTGCAGTATGCGGGGCGGCTGAAGCTCGTGAAGGTCAACGTGGACCAGTCGCCTGCCACCCAGGCTGCGTTTGGTGTTCAATCTATCCCGACGTTGGTCCTGCTGCGGGACGGGCAGGTCGTGGCGCAGCAGGCCGGTGCCATGCCGTTGGGGGCTTTGCAGCGCTGGATTGAGCAATACCTGGCGTGATCCGTGAGGTCAAGTCCTCTGATCTCTTCCGCAATGGGCGGGATAAGTATCGGGCGCTCAGACAGTGGAGCCGACAACACAGTGGGGCCGATAGGCTTCTACCATGGCGAGTCGACCACATTCCAAGACCACCGCGACGCCCGAGCGGTCCCACGCGAGTTGGTCCTTGCCTAGACGGTTGTTACTTGTGGGCGTGTCGAGCGTGCCTCTGGCCTTCGCGTCGGCTCTTGAGTGGTTCAAGGGCAGCGACGGCATCGGGATTGTTTCCTTTGTAGCGCTGAGCGCGATCGGGTACCTGTTGGCGATGTATGGGCGGATGCCAGACGAGTTCAATGTTGCGGGGCATAGCGCAAAGTTCACCACGGAGCAGCGCTTGGAGGTTCAGGCGGTGTTGGATGAGATGTCCGCGCAGCAGCTGGAGGAGATTGCCTGCGACGGATCAGATGAGATGCGTGAGCTGGCCAGTGATGCCCTGGACTTCCGGGATCGGGCTCGGGCCTATCTGGAGGAGGCGGCGAGTCTTGAGGGGTTCAGCTTGTCGAAGACTGGCCATGGAAGCTTGGACGGCGGCTCGCGATTGGGCGCGGTGCGTGCGATTCAGGGTCTGGTGCTGACCCATCGAGACCAAGTGATAGCGGTGGATCTTGGCGAGTTCGAGTATTCACACTTGGAGTTGGCGGCTCGTGGAGTCACCCATATCTTGGAGATTCAGCGCACGGAGGTCACCGTCCGCCGGGTGGCTGATGACCGGGAACTGTTTGTTAGCGAGCGGGTGATCAGCGTCGATCAGCTGCGGCGGGCACTGAGGGCGGTCGCAGCGGACAGCACCGGTGGCTGAGGCTCAACGCAGCAGGACAGCGCGAGGCCGGGGTCCCAAGTGAGGAGACCCCGGCCTCGCTTTTGGGCTCAGCCGATGCGCAGCTGATCGGTGTCGGGATCGACGTCGAACGTGACCACAGCACCATCGATGATCTCGCCGGCGAGGAGCTTTATGGCGAGCTGGTCCTCGATGGTGGACTGCACCAGCCGGCGCAGCGGTCGAGCGCCATAGACGGGGTCGAAGCCGTTGCGGGCGAGCCATTCATTGCCCCGGTCAGTGACGTCGATCACGATTCGGCGCTCCGCGAGGCGGGCGTTGATCTTGCGGAGGTGGGTGTCGACGATGTGGGTCAGGTCCTCCAAGGTCAGCGGGTCGAACATCACGATTTCGTCCAGCCGGTTCAGGAATTCTGGGCGGAAGGCGCTCCGTACCACGCCCATCACGGCCTCATGCTTGGCCTTGGTGTCCAGACTCGTGTCGGCGAGGAACTGGCTGCCCAGGTTCGAGGTCATGATCAAGATCGTGTTGCGGAAGTCGACGGTGCGCCCCTGGCCGTCGGTCAGGCGGCCGTCGTCGAGCACCTGCAACAGGATGTTGAACAGGTCTGGGTGTGCCTTCTCTACCTCGTCGAGCAGCACCACGCTGTACGGGCGGCGCCGTACGGCTTCGGTGAGCTGGCCTCCCTCTTCGTAGCCGACGTAGCCCGGGGGGGCACCGACGAGGCGGCTGACCGAGTGCTTCTCGGAGTACTCCGACATGTCGATGCGGATCATCGCGGTCTCGTCGTCGAACAGGAAGTCGGCCAAGCTCTTGGCCAGTTCGGTCTTGCCGACGCCGGTGGGACCGAGGAAAAGGAAGCTGCCGGTGGGCCGGTTCGGATCGCTGATGCCAGCGCGGCTGCGCCGGACAGCATCGGCAACGGCTTTGACTGCTCGCTTCTGCCCGATGAGGCGCTTGCCGATGTGTTCCTCCATGTGGAGGAGCTTGTCGGATTCGCCTTGGAGCATCTTGCCGACAGGGATCCCGGTCCAGGCGCTGACCACCTCAGCAATGTCCTCTGTGGTCACTTCGTCGGCGACCATGCGACTGGCCTTCTCTTCGTTCTCTTCCTGCTTGGCCTGCTCCAATTCGCGTTCCAGCGCCGGAATCCGCCCGTAGGCAATCTCGGCTGCTGCAGCCAGGTCGCCGACACGCTGGGCCTTTTCTGCCTCGATCCGGAGCTGATCGATCTGGGTCTTCAGCTCTCCGATTCGGTTGAGTCCGGCTTTCTCCTGAGCCCAGCGGCTCTCCAGGAGCCGCAGCTTCTCCTCAGAATCCGCCAGTTCTTGTTCCAGCCGTGCCAGGCGCGCCTTGCTGGCAGCGTCGGTCTCCTTCTTGATGGCGAACTGCTCCATCTTCAGCCGGTCCACTTGTCGCCGCAGCGCATCGATCTCTTCAGGACTGGAGTCGATCTCCATGCGGAGTCGGCTGGCAGCCTCATCGATCAAGTCGATGGCCTTGTCGGGCAGCCGTCGGTTGGTGATGTAGCGATGGCTCAGCGACGCGGCAGCAACGAGGGCGCCATCGGTAATGCGCACCTTGTGATGCGCCTCATAGCGCTCGCGCAAACCGCGCAGGATGGCGATGGTGTCCTCCACCGATGGCTCGCCCACATACACCTGCTGGAAGCGACGCTCCAGCGCCGGGTCCTTCTCGATGCGCTCGCGGTACTCATCCAGCGTCGTGGCGCCAATCATGCGCAACTCGCCGCGGGCCAGCATGGGCTTGAGCATGTTGCCCGCATCCATGGCACCTTCGCCACTGGCGCCGGCGCCGACGACCGTGTGCAGCTCGTCGATGAAGGTGATGATCTGGCCTTCGGCCTCCTTGATCTCCTTCAGCACGGCCTTGAGTCGTTCCTCGAATTCGCCGCGGTACTTGGCCCCGGCCACCATGGAACTGAGGTCGAGGCTGACGACGCGACGACCCCTCAGCGAGTCGGGCACGTCACCGGCGATCACGCGCTGCGCGAGGCCCTCGACTACGGCTGTCTTGCCGACGCCGGGCTCGCCAATGAGGACTGGGTTGTTCTTGGTGCGCCGGGCGAGGACCTGAATAACGCGGCGGATCTCCTGGTCGCGGCCGATCACCGGATCCAGCTTGCCCTCGCGGGCGCGCTCGGTGAGGTCGACGGAGTATTTGCTGAGGGCGGACTCGCCGCCTTCGGCCTCGGGGCTGGTGACACGGCGATCGCCCCGTGCGCCTGCGAAGGCTTCTTCCAGTTTCTCTGTGGTCGCCCCTGCACCGACCAGGATCGTCTGTGCCTCAGACGGGATGGACGTCAGCGCAATGAGCAGGTGCTCGGTGGAGACGTAGGAGTCGCCCAGCTTGTCGGCGCGAATTTCCGCGTCGGCGAGTACCCGCGCGAAGGAACCGGACAGTTGCGGTTGGGCTACCGAGCTGCCTTGGCTGGAGGGCAGCTTGCTGATGGCAGCCTGGGCGCGCTGGTCAATCTGGGCCGGGTCGACACCGACAGATTCCAGCAGTGGCCCCACTGAGTTCTCGGGGACCATCAGCAAGGCATGCAGTAGGTGAGCGGGCTCAACCGAGGGATTGCCGGCCGCCAATGCGTTGCGGACAGCGGCCGAGACCGCGTCCCGGCTCATCGTGGTGAGCTTCTCGGTGTCCATGTGCTTCTCCTTCGGATCGGGACTGGTATGCGCCCGCGCGAGGCGGGCCGCTGCGAAGCTGTGGCACCAGGGCTCTCGGCGGGCCGTCAGCGGCTGTGCCGGCAGACCCAGCAGAAAAACCTGACGCACTTCGATGGTGGGCATCGGTGCGGCTCCGGGTCAAGCGCTTCGGCAGCATTTGGGGGTTGGCCCTCACTGCAGTGGGGGACGACGCCCATGTGCGACCAGATCTTTGGATTTGGGCCGTCCTCGTCGGCGATCCTTGCTGCATGGGACAGGAAGGACTGTAGGCCAGGAAGGAACAGAGGCTGACCCTCACCTCGTCCATCCGTTCGCATCGCACGAGGAATCGCAGGAGAAAATCACCATGGACTTCACAGACCATGTCGTGGTCGGCGTCGACGGTTCGTCGACCTCGATCGCTGCCGCCGTGTGGGCCCGGGACATCGCTCGCGCCGGACACTGGCCCTTGGGCATTGTTCACACCCAAGGGCTGGCGCCCGATGTGCGGGAAATGTTGGGCGAAGGCGGCACATTGATGTGTGTCGAATCAATGCTGGCCCCAGCATTGGTTCAGGCGAGTCGCACCGCGGCCATGGTCGTCATCGCGTCCCGTGGTCAGGGCTCGACCGTCCTCCCGATTGTGGACGCCGCGGCCGAAGCCGTGCTCCAGGAGGCTGCCGGTCCGGTGGTGGTGCTCCCCTCCACCACCTGGAACACCTTGGAGCGACCTCTTGTGTTAGGCCTCGACGCCGAGCGCCCAAGCCCTGCCAGCATTCGTTTCGCCGTATCCGTCGCGGGGCGCACCGGGGCCCGGCTGAAGGTCATTGTCGACGACAAGGGGCAAGGCCCCGACCGGGCGCGTCTCCAGACCGTGCAGGTCCTCACCCGGGTCCTAGGTAGCGACCTCCCCGAGACCTTTGATGTGGAGGTCTCAGCCCACGAGCTGACTGACGCGTTGCTCGCGAAGGCATCGGAAGCGAGCCTGACTGTCGTGGGCAGCCAAGACGCCAGACGCTCTGTCGAACGAGAGCGCTCTGAGAGCCGGCTGTTGCTCCGGTTGTCCACCTCGCCGTTTGCGGTGGTGGCCAACACCGTCGAAGTAGATCAGGCTGACGGATCCGCTACCCGATAGACTGACCGAACAGACTCCCGATACAGCGCTTGGCAAGGTCCCCAGAGCAGGTGGCGATGCCTCGGGAAGCGGCTCACCCCTAGAGAGGGGCATTCGGTGAGTTTACAAAGACGTATCTGGGCCATGGTCGTGGGTGCCATCGTAGTGATGACCACTATCCTGATCGCTACCCCGATCACGATAAGTTATCCACCCACTCCCGGGCAGATCGCCTGGGTCATCAGTGGAGTGATTGTCTTGTCCCTCATCAGCTGGCGCATCATCAAGCATGGGCTATCCCCACTCATCCGCGTCGCACAAGACATTGAGGCCACGACAAGCCTCGATGCGGCGCTCCCCATCGAGACGGCGCCCGGTCTGCCCGAGCTGGACGGTATCGTGCTGGCCCACAACGCCCTCGTCGAACGCCCGCGCGCGCAAGGTCGTGCGACGGTTTCGGCTCTGATCGAGGGTCAGGAGTTGGAGCGTGCTCGCTTATCCCGTGAGCTCCATGATGACGTCGGACAGACCCTCACTTACGCACTGCTCTTGTTGCAGTCCGCTCAAGATGACCCGCATAGCCAGCAGAAGATGACTATGGCGCAGGATGCCGTTCGGACCAGCCTGCAAACCGTCAGGAAACTGGCCGCCGACCTGCGCCCCAGCGTGTTGGCCGACCTCGGCCTGGTCAGTGCGCTCACGTCTTTGGCCACAGCTCACGCCGAGGCCACCGGTATGGCCGTGCGCCGCGAGATCAACCCCGTCCCCGACCTGGGCTGGGCTGGGCAGCTGGTGGTTTACCGGGTTGCTCAGGAAGCTCTGACCAACTGTGCGAAACACTCCGGTGCCAGTGTGGTGACCCTGTCTCTCACCCACCGGGAGAACCTCGTCCAACTGGTCGTAACAGACAACGGCAAGGGCTTTGGTGAGGCTATACCCGGCACCGGCATGGCGGGCATGCGAGATCGCGCGCGATCCATCAACGCAAACTTGAACGTCGCCGACAATCCCGACGGTGGCACACGCATCGAACTGCGCATCAACCTCGACACTCTCCCAAAGGAATGACCATGCACACGCCGACAACCCGAATCTCTCGCGTGCTGTTGGCCGATGACCACGCTCTGCTGCGCCAAGGCGTGAAAATGATGCTCGACCCCCAACCCGACTTCACCGTCGTAGCCGAAGCGGCCGATGGAGCCCAAGCACTGGATCGCATCAACCACGGCGACATCGACCTCGCTATTCTCGACATCACCATGCCCCGCATGACCGGGCTGCAGGTTGCTCGCGCAGTGTTCCAGCGCAAGCTGCCTACCCAAAGGCTGATCCTGAGTATGCATGACAACGAGCAGTACCTGTTCGAGGCCCTCAAGGCCGGTGCAGCCGGCTATGTGCATAAGTCCATGGCAGACCGGGACCTGCTCAACGCGTGCCGCGCAGCCGTGCGAGGCGAGCCTTTCCTCTACCCAGGTGCCATGTCCACCATCATCCGCGAGTACGTCCAGCGCGGCCAAGCCAACGAAGGCGACCGGCTCCTGACCCCCCGCGAAGAGGAGATCCTCAAGCTCATTGCCGAGGGCCACTCCGGCAAAGAAATCGCCGAGATGCTGTTCATCAGCCCCAAGACCGTCGAACGGCACCGCGCCAACTTGCTGGAGAAGCTCGGGATGAAGGATCGTCTCGAACTGACCCGCTACGCCATCCGCGTCGGACTCATCGAGCCCTGAACCGGACACAGCGGCACGGCAGCTATCCCCAGCTTGTGCATGTGTGGTCAGTCCGTTGTGACGACAAAACCATCATCCGCCTCATCAGAGCCGTCCTGGCCGACACCCATGACGAGTGGCAAGTCGACGAGAAACGCTACCTCTCGGAGAGTTTCATGGACAAACTCTACAAACCCGACAACACTAAACCCATTCGCATCGACGGCGACAGGTAGGCAACCAGAACAGCCGAAAGCCCACCACCTAATGGGTTCTTTCCTGTCCTGAGTGAACTCGGAGGTTTTCCATGTCCAAGACTTTTCGCACACTGGCCCTAATCGAGCTGTTTGGTGCAGCACTGCTGATCCTGCTCGGTTTCATGCTCATCTGGTGGCCAGGGCTAACCCTGCAATCCCTGGTGATGTTCTGCGGCGCCTTTCTGCTCGTCGAGTCAATTTCGGCGATGATCGGCGCATGGCGCTGTCACGGCGTCCTGCGTTGGCTGCGAGGCGGAGTGGGGGCCCTGGGCGTTGCACTAGCCCTACTCATCGTCCTCCTGCCTGATCTCACCTTGTCGTTCATCGCTGCCGCCGTTGGCCTATGGACCATCATGTGTGGCTTGGGCCTGATGACCGAGAAAACTGCTCGGCGTCGCTGGCTGTACGTCCTGGCTGGCGTGCTGCTGGTCTTGGCGGGCATCTGGTTCATCTTCAACCACGCCGCTGCGATCATCACCATCGGGCTCTGGGCCGGCATGTCGCTGCTGGTTCTCGGCATGTCCCAAGTTGCAGCGGCCATCGCCGTGTGGCGTGCGGCCAAGAACAGCTGACCGACCAAGCAAACGCCTACGACCCTTCCAACCACAACTCGGTCTCTTCTAGGAGTCTCGCCATGATGAGAAACAGCCTTCCCGCGCGGACTGTGGCAGCAGCCATTGCGATGACCGCACTGATTCCGCTCACTTCCTGTAGTGCCATTGCGCCGAAGACGCCAGCACCAGTGGCGTCCAACAGCCCCCTCACAAGTCCGACCTCGGGGAACAGCTCTGTTACCTCGTGCAGCATCGACGATCCGTCCTGGACGACACTTGCTGAGACGGTGAGCCCGTCCGTGGTGTCCGTGGATGTCTCCAGCGGCGGCCACCCGGTGGGCGAGGGCTCGGGGGTGGCAGTTGACGAGCACCACATCGTCACGAATGCCCATGTGGTGGGTGATGCCACTGATAGCGACGTGTCGGTCACCCTGTCCGACAACAGCGTCCAGCCGGTCACCATCGCCGGTCGTGATCCGATCACTGATCTGGCCGTGCTCACGGTGCAGGACACGAAGCTCACCCCGATCCCGATTGCCAATTCGGCCCAAGTGCGCACCGGGCAGCCGGTGATGGCCGTGGGCAATCCGCTGGGACTGTCAGGGACTGTGACCACCGGCATCGTCAGCGCCCTCAACCGTCCAGTGGCTGCCTCCGAGCAGGGTACAGGGCCCAGCGTCGCGACAGTGACCAACGCGATCCAGACCTCAGCACCGATCAACCCGGGCAACTCGGGTGGTGCTCTCGTCAATGGCTGTGGCGAACTGATCGGCATCAACTCATCCATCGCAACATTGGGGCCTGGCAGCGGCAGTATCGGCATCGGGTTCGCGATTCCGTCCAACCAGGTGTCCATGGTGGCCCAGCAGCTCATCCGCGACGGCAGAGTCCGTCACGCCCAGCTGGGGGTCTCCGTGACAGACGGCCTCGCAGCACGGGGGACGCAGCAGATCCGAAGTGCCACGGTCGCCTCGGTGGTTGTCGGCAGCCCGGCTCACAAGGCGGGCCTACAGGTCGGAGACCACATCATCAGCATCGACGGTGTTCCAACCACCTCGGCATTGTCCTTGGTAGGGCATGTGAGGGGACTTCCCGTCGGGAAGTCGGTGAACCTGCTGGTGGTGCGCAACGGCAGGGAGCTTACGGTGTCCGCGACGCTTGCCAGCGACTGACTCCGCGAGGTTCCGACCCCACGCGTCGGGCACGGGGTCTCCCACTCCTGGTGCGCGATCACGACCCGGAGGTCGTTGATGCCCAGCCATCCAAGGCCGGCGATGGCGAACTCGTCTTTCAGCCCAACCGCAGTCTTCCGCCTCCGGACGCGGTCCTTGCCCGTGCTGAGCAGCTTCGCTGTTCGTAATGTCTTCATGATCGCCCCCTCGCCCCGGGGGGGGCGCAGTGAGGCAGTGGGGATCGTCTCGGCCACTTTGGGTGTCGCCACCCATCGACTAGAACCCCGAAGTCGGGAACAGTAGATGACGTGGGTGCGCACCGGCCACGTCAGCGCTTCTCGATGATCTTTCATAGTTCGCAACAAAGGAGGAGAACAACCATGGCACGTTCAGTCGGTATCGATCTGGGCACCACCAACTCTTGCATCGCCGTCCTCGAAGGCGGCGAGCCCACCGTCATCTCCAACGCCGAAGGCTCCCGCACGACGCCGTCGGTGGTCGCGTTCGCCAAGGGTGGAGAGGTGCTCGTCGGCGAAGTCGCCAAGCGCCAGGCCGTCACGAATGTCGATCGCACCATCCGCTCGGTCAAGCGCCATATGGGCACCGATTGGTCAGTCAGCATCGACGGCAAGAGGTACACGCCGCAGGAAATCAGCGCCCGCGTCCTGCAGAAGCTGAAGCGGGACGCCGAAGCTTACCTGGGTGAGCCCGTCACGAACGCGGTCATCACTGTGCCGGCGTACTTCAACGATGCTCAGCGTCAAGCCACCAAGGAGGCCGGTGAAATTGCGGGTCTGACCGTCGACCGCATCGTCAACGAGCCCACCGCGGCGGCGTTGGCGTACGGCCTCGACAAGGGCGACAAGGAGCAGAGCGTCCTCGTCTTCGACCTCGGCGGTGGCACGTTCGACGTTTCGCTGTTGGACATCTCCGACGGCGTCTTCGAAGTCAAGGCCACCAATGGCGACAACCGTCTGGGCGGCGACGACTGGGATCAGCGGATTGTCGATTGGTTGGTGACGCAGTTCAAGAACGCCCACGGTATCGACCTGAGCGCGGACAAGATGGCCATGCAACGTCTGCAGGAGGCCGCCGAGCGCGCCAAGATCGAGTTGAGCTCGGCGCCGGAGACCCAGATCAACTTGCCGTACATCACGGCCGGCGCGGCGGGTCCGCTGCACTTGGAGGCCAAGCTGACGCGCGCCGAGTTCCAGCGCATGACGAAGGATCTGCTGGACCGCTGCAAGGCTCCCTTCCAGGCCGTCATCAAGGACGCCCACACCTCGGTGGATAAGATCGACGAAGTCATTCTGGTGGGCGGTTCCACCCGTATGCCGGCTGTTGTCGAGTTGGTCAAGGAGTTGTCGGGCAAGGAACCGCACAAGGGTGTCAACCCCGACGAGGTGGTCGCTCTGGGTGCTGCGCTTCAGGCTGGTGTCCTCAAGGGTGAGGTCAAGGACGTCCTGCTGCTCGACGTCACCCCGCTGTCCCTCGGCATCGAAACCAAGGGCGGCGTGATGACGAAGATCATCGAGCGCAACACGACGATTCCGACCAAGCGGTCCGAGATCTTCACGACGGCCGAGGACAATCAGCCGTCGGTGATGGTGCAGGTCTACCAGGGTGAACGTGAGTTCGCCCGCGACAACAAGCCGCTGGGCAACTTCGAGCTGACCGGTCTGATGCCCGCCCCGCGCGGGGTTCCGCAGGTCGAGGTCACGTTCGACATCGACGCCAACGGCATCGTGCACGTGTCCGCCAAGGACAAGGCCACTGGCAAGGAGCAGTCGATGACCGTCACCGGCGGCTCGGCGCTTGACAAGGACGACATCGACCGGATGGTGAAGGACGCCGAGGCGCACGCCGAGGAGGACAAGAAGCGTCGTGAGGCCGTCGAGATGCGAAATCAGGCCGATGCCCTGGCGTTCCGCACTGAGCAACTACTCGCCGACAACGCCGCGACCATCGGCGACGACGTCAAGGCACCCGTCGTGGAGGCCCTGGACAAGTTGAACGAGGCACTGAAGGGCACCGGCAACGATGACCAGGTGAAGGCTCTGATGGAGGAGCTGAACGAAAAGACCTCAGTGATGGGGCAGGCAGTCTATGCAGCAAGCCAGGCACAGGCTCAGGGACCGGCATCGCCGAGTGAGCAGGAGACATCCTCCGACGATGACGTGGTCGACGCGGAGATCGTCGACGACAAGTGATGCGCCCGGTGGGGTCGCCTTGCGACCCCACCCATTCCGGCGATCACCACGCGATCGGCCCGTAGCGGCCCGCGTTGCGAGCCCATCGCGTGGTCCTGAGCCCATCCACGGTGGGGGCTGCCTGTCAGGTGCTGCCACGACAATCACCCACAGGAGGAAGAATGAGCAGAGACGACGTGACCACTACGCCCACTCCGCAGCCAACGGCCGACGAGGTGCTCGCTCCTGACGCGCAGCTCGAAGCGCTGCGTGATCAGGTCGGGCAGCTGGAGAGCCGCTTGGCGGAACGTACTGAGGACCTGCAGCGGCTGCAAGCCGAGTACATCAATTACAAGCGACGAGTCGACCGTGACCGGGACCTGGCGCGCCGCGCGGGAAAGGAACAGATTCTCACGGACCTTCTGCCCGCCTTGGATGCGATCCAGCTGGCCGACCAGCACGGCGAGCTGGATGGTCCCTTCAAGATGCTTGCCGACCAGATCTCCGCAGTGGCTGCTCGGCACGGCCTGAGCAGTTTCGGCCAGGTCGGAGACCAATTCGACCCCACCCTGCATGAGGCATTGATGCAGCTGCCGATGTCTGGCGCCACCAAGACTTGTATCTCGCAAGTGATGCAGCCAGGTCACCGCATTCACGACAAGGTCCTCCGCCCTGCCCGCGTCGCAGTCAGCGAGCCGGACACACAACAAGCCGCCACCGAGTCCAGTACGCACGGAGATGAGGAGCGATGAGCGCACAGGATTGGGTTGACAAGGACTTTTACAATGTCCTGGGCGTGTCGAAGGACGCTACCGACAAGGACATCAAGAAGGCCTTCCGTAAGCTCGCTCGTCAGAACCATCCCGACCAGCACCCCGGCGACGCTGCTGCTGAGGCCCGGTTCAAGGAAATCTCGGAGGCAAACTCTGTCCTGTCCAACCCCGACTCGCGACGAGAGTACGACGAGATTCGCGAGATGGTCGCCAATGGCGGCTTCCGCTACGGCCCCGGCGCAGGATTTCCGGGCGCCGGTGGCCAGTACGCCTATGGAAACCCCGCCGGTGGCCCCTACACCTACAGCTATTCGACTGGTGGGTCTGCTGAGGACCTCTTTGGCCAAGGTGCGGGTTATGAGGACATCCTGGGCGGCTTGTTCGGCCAAGGCGGCGCTGGCTTCAGCGGTGCTCGGCGGCCCAGCGGCCCTCGGAAGGGCGCTGACATCGAGGGGGAGGTGACCATCGGCTTCCTCGAAGCTGTCAAGGGCACCACCGTTTCGATGCAGCTGGTCTCTGAGGTGGCGTGCAGGGCTTGCGGCGGCGCTGGCATCACCTCGGGAAACCCGCCACAGGTATGCGGCTCCTGCCACGGCACCGCACGGGTACGCCAAGCCAAGACCATGAAGGTGCGCATCCCGGCAGGCGTCGACGACGGCCAGACCATCCGAATCAAGGGCAAGGGCTCGGCCGGCCTAAACGGCGGCCCGGCGGGCGACCTGCTGGTCCGCGTTCATGTCACCCCGCACCCACTCTTCGGCCGCAAGGGGCGAGATCTTACCTTGTCCGTGCCGGTCACCGTCGACGAACTCATCCTGGGCGCCGATATCGAGGTGCCCACCCTCGAAGGCGGACGTGTGAAGGTGCGTATTCCCGAATGCACCCCGAACGGGCGCACCCTGCGTGTGCGGGGCAAGGGCGTCACCACCAAGACGGGAACCGGCGACCTGCTAGTCACCGTCGAGGTCGTCATACCGACGTCGCTCAACGACCAGGCCAGGCAGGCAATGCGCGACTTCGCCCACGCCATGGGCCAGACCAACCCCCGCGCTTCGATCCTTGGGAGGAACTGAGATGACCACCACCGACAACAGCGTTCATGACGGTGTGGTGTTCACCACCAGCCAGGTTGTGTTCCTGACCGGTCTGCACCCCCGCACGCTCGAAGCCTTCGAGCGCGCCGGCATCGTGAGCCCACGCCGCAGCGCCGCCGGCCAAGCGAGCTACGACCAGCACGACCTTGCGCGGCTGCGCCAAGCGCGGAACCTGGTTCAGCGCGCCGGGATGGACCTCGACGAAGTCCGACAGCTCTTCGCCTTGCAAGACCAGATCGAGCAGACCCGCCAACGCTTGGATCAGATGGTGACCGAGCTGTGGGAGATCTTGGAGCGGACCGTACCCACCCCCAGTGGGCGAGTGTTCGCCACGGGCAGCGATGGCAGGGCATGGCCCGGACGTCAGACGATGACGGGGTGTCGGCGCCTGCAGCGCTAATCAGCCTGGCTGGCACAGCGCACCACAGCCGCTACTCCATGGGGTCCGCTGAAGGTTTGGTTGACCTCCGGGTTTATGCCGGCAGTGTAGCGGCTGGGTTCATGATGAGTTCGAACTCGATGGGGGTGAGTTTCCCGAGTCGGCGTTGTCGGCGTTTGCGGTGGTACTTGCCCTCGATCCAGGACACGATGGCCAGGCGCAGTTCCTCTCGTGTGGCCCAGGTTCTTCTGCAGTAGCGCGAAGAACGACTCCATCGCGGCGTTATCGCCACATGCCCCGACCCTGCCCATCGAGCCACGTAGCCTGTCACGCTTCAGCGCCTTGCGGAAGCGGCGCGACCGGAATTGGGACCCTCTCGTCGTTGTGAAGCTGATGCAGCACCGAGATGAGCTCTTGCTCCTCGGCCTCACGGGCTGACACCGGTTGCTTGAGCCACTTGAAGTAGCCCTGTTTGGAGAATCCCAGTATTCGGCACGCGACCGCCACCGGCACCCTCACCCGGGCACCGACCGCGGCCATCTCCTTCACGAGCTGGCAGTCCCAACCGACGCCTCTGCAACCAAGCCTTCTTCACCAAGATCTACATCAACGAAGACGACCAACTCCGCGTCGAAAAACCGACCCTTCGAAATGCTCCTCGACCCCCAGATCAACGCCAACGCCCTCACCTGGGCCCAAGACAGCAACAAGGCCCGAACCGAAACCATCGACGATGGCCAGGGTTCGAGCCTTGTGCATGGGGTGGAGCTAAGGGGATTCGAACCCCTGGCCTCTTCCATGCCATGGAAGCGCGCTACCAACTGCGCCATAGCCCCGGTGTCGCCGTCCGGCGACTCAGAGAACATTAGCGCATCTCCCCGCAGTTGAAAAATCGGCGGTTCCCGGTGTCAACGCTGCTTGGCAAGCTCTCGAGCCAGCGCCGCCACACCGAACTCGTCCTTGGACTTGGCGACCGCGAGGACCGGGACGCCGAAGGAGGCGAGCGCCTCGGCAGTGGGCTCATCCCACGCCAGGACGTGCACGTCATCACGGTGCCCCAGGAGGTTGACGTACGCCGACGCGAGAGACGGCTGGCTCAACAGGATCGCCTGCCAGGCGCCGTCGTCCCACATCTGCTTGGCGCGGGGATCCAGCGCCTCGACGTCGACCATCGTGTAGACCTCGAGCCTCTCGACGGTGTAGCCCTTGGCGCGCAGTCCGTCCTCGAGCTTCGTCGAGAGCTGGTCGGCGCACGGAATGACGACCCGCTGCTCACCCGCGGCGCGCGGGAACATCTCGACCAGGCTCTGGGAGCTGGCGGTGCCCTCCGGGGAGAGGTCGACGGCGCGACCGCCCTCCTCGACCGCGTGACGCGTCGTGGACCCCATCGCGGCCACCGACTTGCCCTCGGGAATCTCCCAGCCGCGTTCGCGCAGCGCCCACACGGTCTGCGCCGACGGCAGGACGACCCAGTCGGCCCAGCCGATGATGTTGTCCGCGGGCAGCAGCTTGGCCTCCTGCAGCGAGATGCAGTCCACCCTGAGCCCGTTCTTGCGCAGCGACTGCGCCAACCGGCCCTCCTGCCTCGGCAGGAGGACCCGGATGCGGTCATCGCCGGGCACCTCGATGAATGGCGACTCGTCGTCGTGCTCGACCGACAGGGTCACCGACGCCAGTGCCTCGGGCGAGAAGAACCGTTCCGCACGCCTGGTCTTCAGGGCCGCCGCGACGTTGTGCCCGGTGCGGACCGCGTGGAACTCGGAGGTCGGCATCCCGACCTCCAGCACCGTGCGCTTGGTGCCGTCGATGGCGAACACGCCGGCCTTGAGGGAGAGGATGCCGCGCCGCTCGGCCAGCGCGCCCACCGGAGCGAGGTAGGTGGTCTCCAGCCCGACGAGGACCGCTCGCTCGGCGTCGACGGCGATCCGCGTCTCGATGTCGTCGAAGGCCTTGAGCGCCAGGGCGATGTCGCGGTCGTCGCTGCGGCATTCGAGCGCCAGTGCGCCCTGGCCGGGAGCCGGGAGGATCGGGAGGTACTCCGCGACCCGGTCGTGGAGGCCGAGCGCGTCCACGCCCGCGGCCGACAGCACGACGGCGTCGAGGTCGCCGGGCTCGAGGTGGCGCAGGCGGTCCTCCAACGTCCCGCCGACGTCGACGAACGTCAGGTCGGGGCGCAGGGCCCGCAGCTGCGCGATCCGCCGCAGTGACGTCACCCCGACCCGGGAATGCCGGGGCAGGGCGGCCAGGGTGCGGCCGTTGCGGGTGCACAGGACGTCGCGGTGGTCACCCCGCGGCAGCACGGCGGGGATCGTCAGGTAGTCCGGCTTGTCGGACAGCGGGATGTCCTTGACGGAGTGCACGACGACGTCGACGGTCCGTTCCCGCAGCGCCTCGCGCAGTTCCTTGGCGAACACCCCGACGGAGTAGCCCTCGGGCATGTGCACCGTGTCGCCCGCCGTCGTGGTGATGGTGACGGTCTCCACCTCGTGCCCGGCGTCCCGCAGCAGGCGCGCGACCGTCTCCGAGCGGGCCAGCGCCAATGCCGATCCCCGTGTGCCTAAGCGAAGCTTCACCGTCGATTCCTCTCCATGGTCCGAGATCCCAAGCTTCTCATGCGCCGGCGGCCGAGCGCGCGGCGGCCGGCAGCGCGTCCGCGATGCGGTTCATCGCCGCGTCGTCGTGCGCCGCGGTGAGGAACCAGGCCTCGAACGCCGACGGAGGGAGGGCCACGCCGTGGTCCAGCATCTTGTGGAAGAAGCGGCCGAAGGCGGCCGTGTCCTGCGCCTTGGCGTCCTCGTAGTTCGCCACCGGCGCGTCGCGGAAGAACACCGAGAACAGGCTCCCCGCCCGCTGCACCACGTGCGGCACCGAGGCGCGGCTGAGCGCGTCGGCCACGGCCGACTGCAGCTCTGCGGACCGGGTGTCCACCGTCCGATAGACAGCGGCGTCGGCGAGCCGGAGCGTCGCGAGGCCCGCGGCGGTGGCGAGGGGATTGCCCGACAGGGTTCCGGCCTGGTAGACGGGGCCCACGGGGGCCAGCAGTTGCATGAGATCGGCACGCCCGGCGATCGCCGCCAGCGGCATGCCTCCGCCGACCACCTTGCCGAAGGTCACCAGATCCGGGACGAGCCCGGGCTCCAGCCCTAGCCAGCCGGAGGGCGAGACGCGGAAGCCCGTCAGGACCTCGTCGAGGATCATCAGGGCCCCGTGCCGGGCGGTCAGGTCGCGGATGGCCGCGTTGAAGCCTGCGGCGGGTGGCACGACGCCCATGTTGGCGGGCGCGCCCTCGGTGATGACGGCGGCGATCCTGTCACCGGACTCCGCGAACACGCGCTCCAGCGCCGCGACGTCGTTGTACTCCACGACGACGGTGTCCGCGGTCGCCGCCCTCGTCACGCCGGCGGACCCCGGGAGCCCCTGCGTGGCGACGCCGGAGCCCGCTGCGGCCAGCAGCGCGTCGGAGTGACCGTGGTAGCAGCCGGCGAACTTCACGATGACGTCGCGGCTGGTCGCTCCCCGGGCCAGCCGGACGGCCGTCATCGTCGCCTCCGTGCCCGTGGAGACGAAGCGCACCTGCTCCGCCAGCGGCACCCGGGTGCGGATGGTCTCGGCGAGCTCCACCTCGGCCGCGGTGGGCGCGCCGAACGAGAGTCCGCGCGCCGCGGCCTCCTGGACCGCGGCCACCACCTCCGGGTGCGCGTGACCGAGCAGCGCGGGGCCCCACGACGCGACGAGGTCCACGTAGTCGCGGCCCTCCACGTCGACGACGTGGGCACCGCGCGCCTCCGCCACGAACACCGGGGTTCCGCCGACGGAGCCGAAGGCCCGTACCGGGGAGGAGACACCTCCCGGGATGACGCCGCGGGCTCGCGTGAACAGATCGGTCATGTCGGTCACTTCATCCACCCCGCGAGTTCCAGCGCCCAATAGGTCAGCACGATGTCGGCACCCGCCCGCACGATCGCGGTGACCGACTCGGTCACCGCGCCGCGGCGGTCCAGCCAGCCGCGCTCGGCCGCCGCTTCGATCATGGCGTACTCCCCCGACACCTGGTAGGCGGCCACCGGCACGTCGGAGATCGCCGCGACATCGGCCACCACGTCGAGGTAGTAGCCGGCCGGCTTGACCATCACCATGTCCGCGCCCTCGGCCAGGTCGAGCTCCGCCTCGCGCAGGCCCTCGCGGCGGTTGGCCGGGTCCTGCTGGTAGGTCTTGCGGTCCCCCGCCAGGGTCGACGTGACCGCCTCCCGGAACGGGCCGTAGAACGAGGAGGCGTACTTCGCCGCGTAGGCCAGGATCGCCGTGTCGGTGTGCCCCGCGCCCTCCAGCCCGGCGCGGATGGCCTCGACCTGACCGTCCATCATCCCCGACGGGGACACGACGTGCGCGCCGGCCGCCACCTGCGCCAGGGCCATCGTCACGTAGGCGGCCAGGGTCTCGTCGTTGTCGACGCGCCCGTCGTCGGTGAGGAAGCCGCAGTGGCCGTGGCTGGTGAACTCGTCGAGGCAGGTGTCGGCCATGACGACGATGTCGTCGCCCACCTCGGCGCGGACCGCACGCAGGCCCCGCTGGAGGATTCCGGTGTCAGCCCAGCCGGCCGAGCCGCGCTCGTCCTTGTCGGCGTCGTCGGGAACGCCGAACAGCATGATGCCGCCGAGTCCCGCGGCCGCCGCCAGCTCCGCCACCCGGCCGACCGTGCCGGGCGTGTGGCGTTCGACACCGGGCATGGACGAGATGGCGCCCTCCCGTTCGGCGACGAACACCGGCAGGACGAGCTGCGACGCACGCGGCTCCACTTCGCGGACCAGCCGCCGCATCGCGGGGGTGGTGCGCAGCCTCCTCGGGCGCATCGGCATCATGACTGTCCCTTCCCGAGGGACGCGATCGCGTGGACCAGTCCCTCCGCATCCTGGGTCGCGGCCACGGCCGCCACCTCGACTCCCATGGCGGCGAGTTCGGCCGCCGACGGCGGGCCGAAGGCCACGACCGCGACTCCCTCGCGCCAGCCCAACACCTGGTCGACGGCCCGGGCGACGGACCCCGCCGTCACCACGACCACGTCGAAATGACCCCCACGCCAGTCCGCCACGACGGGCTCCGGCAGGGCGTCCACCGGTTCCATCGTGTAGGTGGCCACCTGCAGGACCGCATATCCCTTGGCGCGCAGCCCCTCGGCGAGCACCGGTGACGACAGCGCCGACCCCGGGAGCAGCACGAGCCCCTCCCCCGCCGGGAAGGCGGCCGCCAGCGCGCGGGCGCTGGACTCGCCCTCGGGGACGAGGTCGGGGGTCATGCCGGCGCGCAGGACCGCCGCGGCGGTCGCGCCGCCCACGGCGGCGACGCGGGCGCCGACGGGTAGGCCCAGTCCCAATTCCTGCCAGGTCTCAACGGCGGCGGGGGACGTGAACGCCACCCACCGGGCCCGGTCCGGCAGCTCGACGGGCCCCACCGGGCGGCGGCGCTGCACCGGTACGGCGACGACCTCGGCCCCGGCCGCGCGGAGACCGTCCGCGAGCTCCCCGTCGGCTCGGGGAAGCAGAAGCCTCACGCCGGCCAGGGGTGTGTCGCCCCGCCACAGCGACGTCTCGTCGTGCAGGTCCGCCAGCCGCGACTCCCGCGCGGCGCCCAGGTCCGCTACACCGGCCGCTCCGGACGCCAGGAGCTCGGCCACCGCGGCCTCCCCCGCCCGGGCGTCGAGGTCGACGGTGGTGCGCGCGGCGCGCGATCCGTCCGGCGCGAAGACCCCGGCCCGCAGCCGGCCGTCGGCCCCCCACGCGGCGATCGGTGCGGCACAGCCACCGCCGAGGCCTGCCAGCACCGCGCGCTCCGCGTCGACGGCGGACCGCGTGGCGGGGTCGTCGAGCGCCGTCAGCGCTCCGAGCACCGGTTCGTCGTCGACCCGGCACTCCAGGGCCAGCGCGCCCTGTCCGGGTGCGGGCAGGATCGGCAGGTGGTCGGTGATGTGGTCCTCGAGCCCGAGCCGGGCCAGCCCGGCCGCGGCCAGCACCACGGCGTCGAGGTCCCCGTCGGCGACCCGCGCGAGACGGGTCCCCACGTTGCCGCGCACGTCGACGTAGCGCAGGTCGGGCCGCAGCGCCCGCAGCTGCGACACCCGCCGGGGCGAACCGGTGCCGACGGCCGAGCCGGCGGGCAGCTCGGCGAGCCGCAGCCCGCCGCGGGCGCACAGGACGTCGCGGGCGTCGGCACGCCGGGGCACCGCCGCGATCGTCAGTCCCGGCACGGGGGCGGTCGGCAGGTCCTTGAGGGAATGGACGGCGAAGTCGGCCCGCCCGTCGAGGAGCGCCCGCCGCAGTTCGGCCGCGAAGACGCCGAGCCCGCCGAGGCTGGTCAGGGAGCCGGTGAGCACGTCGCCCCCGGTCTTGATCCGCACGAGCTCGACCTCGTGCCCGAGCGCCGTCAGCGCCTCAGCCACCTGCGTGGACTGGGCGACGGCCAGCGCCGAGCCGCGGGTGCCGAGCCGGAGCCTCACCTGAGCACCCGTCGGCTGCCCGCGACGACCGACGCGATCCCGTTGCCGTCGATCCAGGCACCCACGACGTCGACCCCGACGCCCGCCGCGGCCTCCAGGTAGAAGTCACGCGTGGCGTGCTCCATGCGCGTGGGCATCTCCTCCCACGACACGGCCGCGAACCCGGTGACGTCCGCGTCGCTGAGCGGGAGCCGGAGGAAGCGCGCGGCGTCGGCGAGGGCGTCGGCGCGGCTCGGGATGTAGGTCTCCGGATAGGACAGACGCACGATCTCCTGGCCCGGCCGCCTCGACCACGGCCACTTGACCGAGTAATGGGTGAGGGCCTTCGCGTGCACGGAGTCGTCGCGCTCGCCGACGAGCAGGCCGGAGCCGACCGGCTCCGCCGCGAGCCCCGGGTGGTTGAGTCCGAGCACGGCCAGGTGCGCGGGCTGTGTGGGGGTGGGCGCGAGATCGACGCCGAGCTTGGCCAGCAGCCCGCACGCGGACGCCGACGGTCCGGCCAGGACCAGCCGCTCGCCGCGCACGGAGCCGCCGTCCTGCAGGCTCACCGCGAAGCCGGTGCCGGCCCGGTGGACGTCGACTGCCGGTGACGTGCACCTGATCTCGCCGCCCAGGCCGGTGATGCGGGCAGCCAAGGCGTCGATGAGCCGGAACATGCCGCCCACGGGCTGCTCGACGGCCGCCGCGCCCGGCCGGCGGACGGCCGCGACGGCACGCAGCAGGGAGCCCTCCCGGGCGAGGGCCTCGCGCAGTCCGGGCGCGAACGAGGCGAGCGGCATCCGCCCGGGTTCCAGGGAGTACACGCCCCGGGCGACAGGGGTGATGAGGGTACGGAGCGCGCCCTCGCCCATCCGGAGCAGCACGAGCTCGCCGAGCGTCGTGGCCTCCGCGCCCACCTCCGCGGGAAGGTCGAGGTCGCGGGCCACGCGGGCGCGGTCCTGCGGGTCGAGCGCGTCGAGCGCCGGATCCTCGAGCGACGCGGGGATCCCCAGGACGCCCTCCGCCATGGGCCACACGCCGTCCGGGCGCCAGATGTGCGGACGCCCCAGCGGCGCCGCCACCGGGAGGCCGAGTTCCTCGCACAGCACGCGGACCACTCCGCCGCGCACCGCGTAGGCCTCCGCGCCCGCGTCCACGGCGACGCCGCCGATCTCGATGGGGGCGATGAGTCCGCCCAGCCTCGTGGAGGCCTCGAGGACCGTGACCCGGCGCCCGGCCTGCGCCAACCGGTAGCCGGCGACCAGGCCGGCGAGCCCGCCCCCGACGACGACCGCGGTCACAGCTCGTGGAGGAGCGCCACCAGGTCGGTGAGCACCCCCGGGTCGGTGGTGGGCGGGACGCCGTGGCCCAGGTTGACCACGTGCGCCGGGGCGGCGCGGCCTCGGTCGACGACGTCGCGGGCGTGGGCGGCGAGCGCCGGCCACCCGGCGGCGAGCAGCGCCGGATCGATGTTGCCCTGCAACGGGAGTCCGGGCAGGAGGTCGGCGGCCTCGTCGAGCGGCGTGCGGTAGTCGATGCCCATGGCCTCGACCCCGCAGGCGGCCATGTCGGGCAGCAGGTGCCGGGTGCCGGTGCCGAAGTGGATGCGCGGGACCTTCCCCTCGACGGCGGCAAGGACCCGCGCGGAATGCGGCGCGACGTACTCGACGTAGTCCGCCCGCGTCAGTGCCCCCGCCCAGGAGTCGAAGAGCTGCACCACCCGGGCGCCGGCGGCCACCTGGACGTCGAGGAACTGGCCCGACAGGTCAGCGGCCCACTCGAGCAGCCGGTGCCAGGCCTGCGGGTCCGCGTGCATCATGGCGCGGGCCGCCAGGTGGTCCCGGGAGCCGCGGCCCTCCACCAGATAGGCGGCCAGGGTGAAGGGGGCGCCGGCGAACCCGATGAGGGGGGTCGCGTCCCCGAGCTCGGCGGTGACGATGCGGACGGCCTCCGTGATGGCGCTGGTCTCGATCAGCGAGTGCCGCACGATGCGGTCGACGTCGGCGGAGGTCCGCACGGGCTTGTCGATGACCGGACCCACGCCGGAGTGGATCTCGACCTCCACGCCGGCGAGGACCAGCGGGGTCATGATGTCGGAGAAGAAGATCGCCGCGTCCACCTTGTGCCGGCGGACCGGCTGCAGCGTGATCTCCGCCGCCAACTCGGGCATCAGACACGCCTCCAGGATGGTCGTGCCCTCCCGGATGGCTCGGTATTCGGGCAGCGACCTGCCGGCCTGGCGCATGAACCAGACGGGGAGCCGCTCGGGCCGGTGTCCGCTCAAGGCGGAAAGAAGTGAACTCATTTGGTCCTGATTCTGCCGCATCGGGCAAGCGTGGTTGAATGGGGCGCACTGTGACTATGCGTGTCTTCTCCATCCAGCACGACCGCCACGGCCTGACCGAGGTCGAGCGGATCAGCGCGGATGTCGACGGTGTCGCGGCGCGGATGTGCTCGCTGCCGGACGTGACGGGCGCCGTGGTCCTCAGCACCTGCAACCGCGTGGAGGTGCTGCTCGACACCACCGGACACGCCGCGAACACGGACCTGCGCGCGGCGCTGGACGCGCAGTTCGCCGAGCCGCCCGCCTGGGACCTCTACCTGGGCGAGGCCGCCCTGGGTCACCTGTTCCGGGTGGCCTCCGGCCTCGACTCCATGGTGGTGGGCGAGCGGGAGATCGCCGGCCAGCTGAAGCGCGCCCTGGCCGACGCCCAGGCCGCGGGTCACACGTCGCTGCCGCTGACCATCGCCGTCGACGAGGCGCTGCGCACCTCGCGACGCATCGCGAACGAGACCGCGCTGGAAGGCGCCGGACGCTCCGTCGTCGGCGTCGGGTTGTCCCTCATGGGCGTCGAGGACTGGACGCGCGCCACGGCCACGATCGTCGGCACCGGGTCCTACGCCGGCGCCGTGGTCGCCGCGCTGCGGCACAAGGGCGTCGCGCACATCAGGGTCCACTCGGCGTCGGGTCGCGGGTCGACGTTCGCCGACAGCCACGATCTCGAGCACGTGGCCACCCTGGACGACGCGCTCGCGGGCACCGACCTCGTCGTCACGTGCCGCGGCCTCGGCTCCCCCGTCATCACGCCCGCGCACGTCACCGGTCCCATGCGTCTGCTGGACCTGTCCCTGCAGCGCGACGTCGACCCCGCCGTCGCCCGGGTCCCCGGAACGGTCGTGGTGGACCTCGCGAGCATCCAGGCGTCGATCCAGCCGTGCTACGCGGAGGACACGCGGCGGGCCGAGGCCCTCGTCCAGGCGGGCGTCGCGGACGTCATGACCCGGCTGCGCTCCCGGATCGTCGACCCGGCCGTCGTCGGGCTGCGCGACACGGTCATGGGCATGGTCGCCGACGAGGTGGCGCGGCTGCCGCAGCGCCAGCTGTCGCACGACGACGCGGCCCTGGCGCTGCGCCGGCTCGCGACTCGCCTGCTGCACATCCCGTCCTCCCGGGCGCGCGCGGCCGCCGAGCAGGGCCGCACTGAGGAGTACCTGACCGCGATGGCCGAGCTGTACGGCATCGGCGCCCCGGAGACGGTGGACCCCGACGGGTTGGAGGACGCGCACTGCCCGGTCACCAACCTGCAGGTGGCCGATCTCGACACTCCCGACGCCCAGGAGGCCATGTGACGTCCCTCGCCCCGTACACAGCGGTTCTGTTCGCCTCGTACGGCGGCCCCGACAAGTCTGAGGACGTCCTGCCCTTCATGCGCAACGCCACGGCGGGCCGCGGCATCCCCGACGAGCGGCTGATCGAGGTGTCGCGCCACTACGAGCTGTTCGGCGGTAGGTCGCCGATCAACGAACTCAACGCCGCCCTCATGGACGCGGTGCGGGGCGAGTTGGCGCGGCGCGGCGTCGACGTGCCCGTCGTCATCGGCAACCGCAACTGGCATCCGTACATCGAGGACACGGTCCAGTCGCTCGTCGACGACGGGCACGAGCGGGTCGTGGCCCTCGCGACGTCGGCCTACTCGTCGTACTCCGGGTGCCGCCAGTACCACGAGGACCTGATCCGCGGCGCCGACGGACACGCGATCCGCATCGACAAGGTGGACCCCTTCGCGGAGACGCCGGGCTTCGTGTCGGCAAACGCCCGGGCCCTGGTCGCGGCCGTGCGGCGACTCCGGGAGCGCATCGGCGACGAGACGCTGCGGGTGCTGTTCGTCACCCACTCCATCCCGACGGCCATGAACGCGGCCTCGTCGACGGGTGAGCCGGAGCGACGCTACGACGCCCAGCATCTGCGCGTGGCCGCCGCCGTCGCCGCGGAGGCCTCGGCCGAGCTGGGTGAGGAGCTGGCGTGGGAGCTGACCTTCTGCTCGCGTTCGGGCGCCCCCCACATCCCGTGGCTGGAACCTGACGTCAACGACCGGATGCCTGAGGTGCAGGCCGAGGGTGTCGCGGGTGTGGTGACGGCCCCCATCGGGTTCATCTCGGACCACATGGAGGTCGCCTACGATCTCGACACGCAGGCCCGCGACACCGCCGCCGAGCTCGCGCTCCCCTACGAGCGCGCGGCGACCGTCGGCACCGACCAGGGCTTCGTGTCGTTGCTGGTCGACCAGCTGGTCGCGGCGGCCGAGGTCGCCCGCGGCGAGCGCCCCGACGAACCCCGCTGCCGCTTCAGCACCGGGCGCTGCTGCCTCCCCCGCCCCGCCCAGGAAGGACCCCGACGATGAGCAAGCACCCAGGTCGCGACGCCCGCGACGAGCAGGACGTCGACCTCGAGGCCATCAACGCCACTCCGCTGTACGCGATGTACTCGGTGTTCGCGACCGCGGCGCCGCTCCCGGAGGAGGCCGCGGACCGGCTCGCGACGCAGGTCGAGGACCATCTCGCCGACGCCGGGGTGACGGTGCGCGGCTTCTACGACATCGGCGGGTTCCGCGCCGACGCCGACCTCCTGGTCTGGACGCTGGCCAACGACCCGGCCTCGCTCCAGGCCGGGTACCACGCGCTGCGGCGCAGCGCGCTCGGGGCGCATCTGGAGCCCGTCTGGTCGGTGATGGGCGTCCACCGCCCGGCCGAGTTCAACCGGACGCACGTCCCCAGCTGCTTCGCCGGGTTCGCTCCGCGCCCGTGGCTCACGGTGTACCCGTTCGTCCGCAGCTACGACTGGTACTACCTCGACGAGGCCCACCGCTCGCAGATGCTCATGGAGCACGGGATGGCGGGGCGCGAGTACCCGGATGTCATCGCCTCGACGCTGTCGTCGTTCGCTCTCAACGACTACGAGTGGATCCTGGCCTTCGAAGCCGACGAGCTGCACCGGCTCACCGACGCCATGCGCCACCAGCGCGGCGTCGAGGCCCGCCTCCACGTCCGCGAGGAGACCCCGTTCTTCACCGGGCCGCGAGTCGAGCTGGCCGAGTGGATCGGGCGCCAGCCGGCCTCGCTCGAGTGACCGCCTACTTCCAGCCGACCTCCCGGGCCACGGCCATGAGGTTCTCCATCCAGTGCCGGTTGTAGTCGACGCCCAATTGCGAGGGCATGGTGAACAGCACGTGGTCGGCTTCCATCACCGCCTCGTCGGCGCGGAGCATCGCCGCGACCTCCTCGACGGTGCCCACCATCTGGGGGCCTGACCGGGCCCGCGACCCGTCCAGCTGGCCGACGCTGTCGCCGCCGTGGCTGTGCCGCCCGAAGTAGCGGCGATCGTCGTCGGACGTGATCGGGAAGGCCGGGCGGGTGACCGCCGCGAGGCCGGGCCCCGGATGCCCGAGCCGATGGAACACCCGCCGGTAGGTGCGCACCTGGTCGGCCTGCTGGATGTGGAAGGGGCGGCCGTCCTCGGCCAGCAGCAGAGTGGAGCTCAGCAGGTTCATGCCCTGCTCGGCGGTCCAAACGCCCGTCTCGTGCGACCCGGCGCCCCACCAGATGCGGTCCGGCAGGCCGGAGCTGAGGGGGCGGATCGGCAGGTCGGGCCCCTCGCCCAGCGCGAGTGCGCGCGCGGAGTGGGCCACCGGCTCCCCGGCGATCGCGCGGCGGAAGCGGGCCACCTTGGACTGCGCGTGGTCCGCCCAGGACTCGCCGTCGCGGAGGCTGTAGCCGAACTGGCGCTGGCCGTCCGCGGCCACCTCCGGGCTGCCGCGCGAGACGCCGAGCTGCAGCCGGCCGTCGGCGATGAGGTCGGTCGCAGCGGCCTCCTCCGCCAGGTGCAGCGGGTTCTCGTAGCGGAGATCCACCACGCCGGTGCCGACGTCGATGCGACGGGTTACCGCCGCCATCGCCGCCAGCAGCGGGAAGGGGGTGGAGTGCGACTCCTCGAAGTGGTGGACCCGCACCCACGCCCCGTCGAGGCCGATCTCGTCGGCGACGACGGCGAGCTCGATGTGCTCACGCAGCGAGGCGCGGGCGTCCGGCACCCTCGCCCCCACCACCGGTCGGTAGTGGCCGAACGACAGGAAGCCGATCTTCGTCATAGTCGATTATCGGTCCGGACCGTGGAAGATGCCGACGTTGTGCGCGAGCAGCCGCCACGCCCCGTGGGCGAAGCCGAGTTCGCTGAAGTGCGCGTTGCCGAGGCCGCCGAGCACCCTGCCCTCCAGCCCGAGAAGCGCGTGGATGACGCGGTTGAGCAGCAGACCGTGCGACACCACGAGCACGGTGCGGTCCGGGTGGGTCGCGACGATGTCGAGGACCGCGGGCACACCGCGCGCCACGACGTCGGCGAGCGTCTCCCCCTCCGGGGAGCGGCGGAAGTCGACGCCGTTGGCGTACATCGACTCGTAGTCCGGCATCGAGGCCTTGACCTCGTCCCAGGTGAGCCCGGACCAGCTGCCGACGTCGATCTCCATGAGCCGGGGATCGGTGTGCACCTCAGTGCCGGGGCGGACGATGCGTGCGGTGTCGAGGGCGCGGCTCAGCGGCGAGGCGTACACGGCGTCGACCTCGGTCGCCGCCAGCGCGGCCCCGGCGGCCTCGGCCTGCCGCCGACCGGCGTCGTTGAGGGGCACGTCGGCTTGCCCCTGGAACCGTTGCGCGGCGTTCCAGTCGGTCTGGCCGTGCCGGAGCAGGAGGAGTCGGGTGGCGTGCTCCAGCTTCACAGGGCGGGGTCGTCGGACCGTGCCGGATCGTCGGGGGCGAGGTCGAGATCGAGCGGAATCTGCGGGCAGTCCTTCCAGAGGCGCTCGAGGTTGTACAGCGACCGTTCCTCCGTGTGCTGCACGTGCACCACGAAATCGATGTAGTCCAGCAGCACCCAGCGGTTCTCCCGGTCGCCCTCGCGGCGCACCGGCTTGCGGCCGGCGGCGATGAGCTTCTCCTCCACGCCGTCGACGATGGCGCCGACCTGGCGCTCGTTGCCGGCGGACGCGATGAGGAAGACGTCGGTGATGGCGAGCTGCTCGGACACGTCGAAGGCGACGATCTTGTGGCCCTGCTTGTCGGCCGCCGCCTGCGCGGCGATCCGCACGGGGGCCAGCACGTCGTCAGCTACGGTCATGGGGTACTCCTGATCCCGGGGCCGGATACAGGCCCCGCTTGGCGATGTACTGGACGATGCCGTCGGGCACCAGGTACCAGATGGGCTCGTGGGCGCGGACGCGCTCACGGCAGTCGGTGGACGAGATGGCCAGGGCCGGGACCTCGAGCAGCGTCACGGAGTCCTCGGGCAGGTGCGCCAGGTCCGCGGGAGTCATGGGGACCCCCGGGCGGGTGACCCCGACGAAGTGGGCGAGGTCGAACAGCTCGTCCGCCCCGTACCAGGTAAGGATCTGCCGGACGGCGTCGGCGCCCGTGATGAAGAACAGGTCGGTGTTCGGGCCGCGCTCGGTGCGCAGGTCCTTCAGCGTGTCGACGGTGTAGGTGTTGCCTGGGCGGTCGATGTCTACCCGCGACACCGAGAACCGGGGGTTCGACGCCGTCGCGATGACCGTCATCAGGTAGCGGTCCTCCGCGGGAGACACCTCGCGGTGCGACTTCTGCCACGGCATGCCGGTGGGGACGAACACCACCTCGTCGAGCGCGAACTTCGCCGCGACCTCGGACGCCGCCACGAGGTGGCCGTGATGGATCGGATCGAAGGTGCCGCCCATGACGCCGAGCCGGTAGCGGCGCTGCCCAGCAGCGCGGGCGATGCCCAGCTCTGTCGACGTCACTTCGAGTGCGGACGCCCGGAGCCGAAGCCGACGATCCAGGCGATGGCACCCAACAAGATGACGAGCGCCAGCGCGCCCATGACCCAGCTGGGGATGGCGGGCGACGCTGCGGCGGTCTCCAGAAGAAGGCTCATGGCGACCGATCCTAGCAAGGCGCTGGGCGCCGTCGGCCGTCGCGCGTCAGGCGCGGACCTGGCCGTCGCCCTCGATGACGTACTTGCTGCTCGTCATCTCCGGCAGCCCCATCGGTCCGCGGGCGTGCAGCTTCTGGGTCGAGATGCCGATCTCTGCGCCGAAGCCGAACTCGCCGCCGTCGACGAAGCGGCTGGAGGCGTTGACGAGCACGGCGGCGGCGTCGACCTCGGCGACGAAACGGTCGGCGGCGCGGCGCGACCGGGTGACGATCGTCTCCGAATGCCCGGTGGTGTGGGCGCGGATGTGGTCGAGGGCCTCGTCGAGGGAGTCGACGACCTTGGCCGCGAGATCCAGCGTCAGATACTCCGCGTCGTACTCGTCCGGCCCGGCGGGGACGACCGCCTCCGAGTAGGCGACGGTGGCCGGGTCGCCGTGGACGGTGACGCCGGCGCCGTGCAACGCCTGGAGGGCGCGGGGCAGGAACGTGTCGGCGATGTCGCGGTGGACCAGCAGCGTCTCGGCGGCGTTGCAGACGCTGGGCCGCTGGGTCTTGGCGTTGAGGAGGATGGTGATCGCCTGGTCCACGTCGGCGTCGGCGTCGACGTAGACGTGGCAGTTCCCGGTTCCGGTCTCGATGACGGGCACGGTCGAGCCGTCGACGACCGCCTGGATGAGCCCGGCGCCGCCCCGCGGGATGAGGACGTCGACGAGGCCGCGGGCGCGCATGAGCTCGGCGGTGACGTCGCGGCCGCCCTCGACCAGGTGCACCGCGTCGGGGGTGACCCCCGCCGCCTCGAGGCCGGCACGCAGCGCCTCGACGGTGACGCGGTTGGAGTTCAGCGCCGAGGACGAACCGCGCAGGAGCGCGGCGTTGCCGGACTTGAGGCAGATGCCGGCGGCGTCCGCGGTGACGTTGGGGCGGGCCTCGTAGATGATGCCGACGACGCCGAACGGGACCCGGACCTGCCGGACGCTCACGCCGTTGGGCAGCTTCCAGCCGCGCACGACGTCGCCGACGGGGTCGGGCAGAGCAGCGAGGTCGCGGAGTCCCTGCACCATGCCGTCGATCCGGGCGGGGGTGAGCGCGAGGCGGTCGACGATGGACTCTGGCGTTCCGGCCGCGCGGGCCGCCTCGACGTCTGCGGCGTTCGCCTCCAGCAGTCGGCCCTCGGAGGCGGCGAGGGCGTCGGCCATCGCGTGGAGTGCCGTGTCCTTGGCGGCCCGGGTGAGGGTGGCGAGTTCGACGGCCGCCCCGCGGGCGGCCACTGCCTGCGTCTGGAAATCCATGGGGGAAGTCTAGGCGTGGCGCGCCGTCGAGGCCCCGGCCGTCTCGGTTCGGGGGTGGCGCGGCGCGGGGGCGGGGGTCGGGAGGTCGGGGCGAGGGTTGAGCCTGACACGCGGTCTGTGGGCGTGGGTTGAGCCTGACTCGCGGTTCGTCCAGCCTTGACGAGCCTCCGGCGGTGGCCGCGGCCGAGATCGGGCGGAATCAGCCGATGTCCTGGGTTGAAACCTGGATCAGGCTCATCTGTGGATAGCGGAACACAGGCTCCCCCGCCGCCCATCACGACGGCATGAGAGAAGACATCCGGATGAGGCTCGAGAGCGAGCTCGTGATCAACGCCACCCTGCACCCTGAGTTGGACCGCTCACTCAACGCCTACCGGTGCCGCGGTCATCTCGTCGCTGTGTTGCCGAACATCTTCGCGTTGGCCGATCGCGCGCGGGACTTCGACGTCCGCGTCGCGGCCGCCGCGTCGTCGACCCGTCCCTACACACTGCTCGGGCGCGCAGCGGCGAAGTCATGGTGGGAGGAACTCGAGTGCGACACCGTCGATCTCGCCCACCCGTCAATCCTGCACGACCGGTCCGGCTTCCGTTTCCACGAACGGTTCATCCCTCCCGCCCTGGTCAGACCGGCATCCGGCATGCTCTGTACCGCTCCGGCGCTCACGGTTCTCGATCTCATCCCGGAGTTGGGGGCTGAGGCAGTTGACGAGGCACTCCGACGACGGGTCGTCACGCTGGGACAACTCCAGGCGGCGCTCGCCCTGACCCCGCGACGTCGCGGCAACACGATGCGGCGCGAGATTCTCAAGGACTCGCGGTCCGCTCCCTGGTCGGGGCTGGAACGTCGCGCGCACCGCGTGCTGCGCGAGGCGAAGATCACCGGGTGGGTGACCAACTTCCCCGTGGTGCTCGGCGGCCTGAACCACTACGTCGACGTGGCGTGGCCGCATCTGAAACTGGCCGTCGAGCTTGACGGGTTCGAGCACCACGGCGGCAGGGAAGCGTTCCATCATGACCGGCGGCGCGACGCGGCGCTCACCGCAGCCGGCTGGCACGTGCTCCACTTCTCGACCGAGACCCTGTCTGCCCTTCCCGACGCTGTGCGCGGGGCCCTGCGCACCCGGCGACGAGCCTGAGCCATGGCTCAACCGCCGATTGACCGCTATTCGGAGCAGTTCGCTGGTTGAGACCAGGCGCAGGCTCAACTCACCTCCGCGACCCGCGTGTCAGGCTCAACCCACGCCCACAGACCGCGTGTCAGGCTCACCCCACCCCGCGCCAGCGGGGTGGGGCGGGGGCGGGGGCGAGCGGGGGAGGGCCCAGACGGCCCAGACGGCTCAGACGGCCAGCGCGACGCGTGAACGGCCGCGCACCCACCGCACCATGTAGACCGCGAGGTTGAGCGAGCACACCACCGTCATCGCACCGGCGCAGATGATGAGCGCCCAGTCGGTGGTCAGCAGCCCGAACACGAACCACATCGCCTGCACCACCAGCATGATGCCCAGATACCCCACCGAGACACCTGTCAGGTCCGGAGCGGTGACCATCTCCTTGAGCTGCGATCCCTGCCCCATCAGCTGCGGCACCGCGATGATGAACCCGAACGCCATGGCCCCGAACATCAGTTCGACACTGGTCAGGGCCCCGGCCAGAGCCACGGGCAGGATCAGCTGCGGGGCGATGCGCTGCCCGCGGTCACGCAGCACGAACACGACGATCACCAGCGCCAGCCCCGACATCAGCATGTTGGGCCACTGCATCTGGGCCTTCTGCACGAGGAACCCGTGCACCATCCAGGCACCCGTCGTCGCGGCGGAGATCTGCCACAGCCGCAGCGACACCCCGGCGCTCGTGCCCGCCCGCAGGATCCGCAGCAGCTGCGGGAGATTCGACGCGATGCCGACAGCAGCAGCCACCCACCCGAAGACTTCGATCACCCGCTCAGCGTAAGCCGCGCGTCAGCGCCGGTGAAATCGCCTCACTGTTCGCTCAGCATCATGAGATCGCGGTGCACGACCGGTCGCTGGTCGCGGTGCCCGTCCTCATCGCTGCGGTGCCCGATCTCGCGCACCAGGTCGGCGCTGGAGTAGCCGACGAAGCCCCTCCCGATGGGATGCCCGTCCGGCCCCACGATCTCCACGGGCTCGCCCTCCGCGAAGGTGCCCTCCACCTCGCGGACCCCGATCGCCAGCAGCGACGCCTTCCCGGTGGTGAGCGCTCGCCTGGCCCCCTCGTCGACGCGCAGCGCCCCGCGGGGCTCGGCGGCGAAAGCCAGCCACAGCAGCCGCCGCGGCCGGCGCTTCCTGGTGGCGACGAAGAACGTCCCGACAGGCTCCCCCGCCAGAGCCCGCTCCAGGTCGTCGGCGTGGCCGAGGACGACGCTGACTCCGGCCTGCGTCGCGATGTCGGCAGCCTGCAGCTTGGTGCGCATGCCGCCCGTGCCGACCTTCGAGCCGACCCGGGACGTGTCGACCCGCAGCGCCGCGATGTCATCGACCCGCTCGATGCGCCGCGCGCCAGGGGTGTCGGGGTGCGCGGTGTAGAGGGCGTCGACGTCGCTCATGAGCAGTAGCGCGTCGGCCCGGACCAGGTGGGCGATGAGGGCCGCCAGCCGGTCGTTGTCGCCGAACCGGATCTCGTGGGTGGCCACGGTGTCGTTCTCGTTGACGATCGGCACCACGCCCAGCCGGAACAGGCGCGAGATGGTGTTGAGGGCGTTGCGGTAGGTCTTCGGCCGCAGCACGTCCTCGACGGTCAGGAGCAGCTGCGCGACCGTGACGCCGTGCTCGGCGAACGCGTCGGCGTAGTGCCGGATCAACAGGCCCTGACCGACGGCGGCCGCGGCCTGCTGCGTCTCCAGGTCCCGCGGGCGGCGGCGCAGACCGAGCGGTCCCAGCGCGGCGGCGATCGCCCCCGACGTCACGAGGACCACCCGGACCCCCCGCTCCTGCAGCGACGACAGGAGCCGGGCCAGGGTCCTGATCCGTTCGGGATCCAGGTGCCCGTCGGCGCGGGTCAGCGAGGAGGACCCCACTTTGACGACGACGCGTTTCGCGTCGGCGACCTCACGCCTCATGCTCGGGGTCGCCCTCCTCCACCGCCTCGTAGCCGGAGGTCGCGTAGTCGATGCCGGCCTCCTTGGCCGCATGGTACTCGGCGTCCATCCGCTTGCGCCGCTGCGCCGCGGGGCGGTCGGCCTCGAGCCGCACGTCCTCGCCGCGGCGGCTGAGGATCTCGGCCCCGGTCTCCACCTGGGGCGCGAAGTCGAACACGACGGCGTCCTCGCCGCCGATCGCGACGGCGTCACCCTGGCGCGCACCGAGGTCGAGTAGCTTGTCCTCGACACCGAGCCGGTTGAGCCGGTCGGCCAGGTAGCCGACGGCCTCGGCGTTGTTGAAGTCGGTCTGCCGGATCCAGCGCTCGGGCTTCTCGCCCCGCACCCGCCACACGAAGCCGCCCTCGCCGTCGCCCTTCTTGACGATGGTGAACTCCGCCGTCGGCTGGCGGCGCCCGACCGGCGCCGGCCGCAGCACCGGCTTCGGCGCGGCGGCCTCGGGCAGGGAGGCGCGCCGGGCGGCCACGATCTCGGCCATGGCGAACTTGAGGTCGTTCAGGCCCTCCCCCGTCTTGGTGGAGATCTCGAAGATGCGGTGCCCGAACCTCGCCAACTCGGGCCGCACGATCTCGGCCAGCTCGTGCGCGTCCGGCAGGTCGACCTTGTTCAGCGCGATGAGCCGCACCCGGTCCTCGAGTCCGCCGTGCGCGGCGAGCTCCGCCTCGATGACCTCCAGGTCGGCGACCGGGTCCCTGCCCGGCTCGTAGGTGCCGAGGTCGATGACGTGGACGATGGCCTGGCAGCGCTCGATGTGGCGCAGGAAGTCGAAGCCGAGGCCCCTGCCCTCCGACGCGCCCTCGATGAGGCCGGGCACGTCGGCGACGGTGTAGGTCACGTCCCCGGCGACGACCACACCCAGGTTGGGCACCAGGGTGGTGAAGGGGTAGTCGGCGATCTTCGGCCGCGCCCGCGAGATCGCCGCCACCAGCGACGACTTGCCGGCGGACGGGAACCCGACCAGGCCGACGTCGGCCACCACCTTCAGTTCGAGCTGGATGAGACGGCTCTCCCCGTCCTCGCCGAGCAGCGCGAAGCCCGGCGCCTTGCGGGCGGACGTGGCCAGCGCAGCGTTCCCGAGGCCACCCTTTCCGCCCTGGGCGACGACGAACTCGGCCCCCTGCTCGGTGAGGTCGGCCAGCACCTCGCCCGTGTCGGCATCGCTGACGACGGTCCCGCTGGGCACTGCGAGGACGACGTCCTCGCCCCGGGATCCGTGCTGGTGGTCGCCGCGGCCCGGCTGGCCGTTGACCGCCTTGCGCACGGACTGGCGGTGGTAGTCGACGAGCGTGGAGAGCGAGTCGTCCACGCGCAGGATGACCGACCCGCCGTCGCCGCCGTTGCCGCCGTCGGGTCCACCGAGGGGCTTGAACTTCTCGCGGTGAATGGATGCGCAGCCGTGGCCGCCGTTGCCGGCCTGCACCGTCAGCTTGACGCGGTCGACGAACGAGGGGATGGCCATCGGGACTCCTAGGGTGTGCTCGCCTCAGTCTAAGGCGGAAACGAAGAACGGCCCCGGAGGGCCGTTCTCGAGAAAGTGCGGGTGCCGGATCAGGCGGGCACCACGTTGACCACGCGGCGACCGCGCTTGACGCCGAACTCCACCTGGCCCTCGACGAGGGCGAAGAGGGTGTCGTCGCCACCGCGACCGACGCCGTCACCGGGGTGGAAGTGCGTGCCGCGCTGACGCACGAGGATCTCCCCCGCGCCGACCAGCTGGCCGCCGTAGCGCTTCACGCCGAGGCGCTGCGCGTTCGAGTCACGACCGTTCCGCGTCGAGGACGCGCCCTTCTTGTGTGCCATTGTTCGCTCCTCAGCCCTTGATCCCGGTGATCTTCACCTGGGTGTACCGCTGGCGGTGACCCTGGCGCTTCTTGTAGCCGGTCTTGTTCTTGTACTTGAGGATCCGGATCTTCGGACCCTTCGCCTCGCCGACGACCTCGGCGGTCACGGAGACCTTCCCGAGCGCCTTGGCGTCCGAGGTGATCTTGTCGCCGTCGACCAGCAGCAGCGGCTGCAGGGACAGGGTCTTGCCGACCTCTTCGGACACCAGGTCGATGTCCAGGACGTCGCCGACAGCAACCTTGTGCTGACGTCCACCGTTGCGCACGATCGCGTACACGACTGACCTACCTTCTTGGGTTCACTTCAAGCATTGCGGCGTGCCCGTCCAGTCCGGATGGAAAGGGGGCAGAACACCGAGGGACAACTCTACTTGGGCACCAGCGACCGGTCAAACCGGCCGCGGGTCACGTCGTGACGACGACGGGAACGATCATCGGGCGCCGCTTCAGCGTCCGCGACACCCACTGCCCCGCGACTCGCCGCGTCACCTGCTGCAGCCGGTACGGGTCGTCGACGCCGTCGCGCAGCGCGTCGAGCAGCGCGGCGGCCACCCGCTGGCGCACCTCCTCGAAGACGCTGTCGTCCTCGGCGAAGCCGCGGGCGTGCACGTCCGGCCCGCTGACGATCGTCCGGTTGTGGAGGTCGACGGCGGTGATGACGGAGACGAACCCCTCCTCGCCGAGGATGCGGCGGTCCATGATCGACTCGGAGATGTCGCCCACCGTCGATCCGTCGACGAAGACGTAGCTGGCGTCGATGGAGCCGACCTTCTTGGCGATCCCGTTCTTGAGGTCGATGACGTCGCCGTCGCCGGACACGAGGACCCGCTCCGCCGGCACGCCGGTGGCCTGGGCCAGCTTGGCGTTGGCGATCAGGTGCCGGGCCTCGCCGTGCACCGGCAGCACGTTGCGCGGCTTGAGGATGTTGTAGCAGTACAGCAGCTCCCCCGCCGAGGCGTGGCCCGAGACGTGCACGAGCGCGTTGCCCTTGTGTACGACGGTGGCGCCGAGCCGGCTGAGGCCGTTGATGACGCGGTAGACGGAGTTCTCGTTGCCGGGGATCAGCGAGCTGGCCAGGAGGATCGTGTCGCCCTCCCCCACCTCCACGACGGGGTGGTCGCGGTTGGCGATGCGGCTCAGCGCCGCCATGGGCTCGCCCTGGGAACCGGTGGAGACGATCACGACCTCGTTGGCCGGGTAGCGGTCGATCTCCTTGAGCTCGATGAGCGTGCCCGCCGGGACCTTGAGGTAGCCCAGGTCCCTGGCGGTGGACATGTTGCGCACCATGGACCGCCCGACGTAGACGACCTTGCGGCCGTGCTTGACGGCCAGGTTCAGCACCTGCTGCACCCGGTGGACGTGGCTGGCGAAGCACGCGACGATGAGCTTGCCGCGGGCCTGGTCGAAGACGCGGGCGATCGCGGGCTCGACGTCGCGCTCGAGCGTGGTGAAGCCGGGCGTCTCCGCGTTGGTGGAGTCCACCATGAAGAGGTCGACGCCCTCCTCACCGAGCCGTGCGAAGCCGCGCAGGTCCGTGATGCGGCCGTCGAGCGGCAGCTGGTCCATCTTGAAGTCGCCGGTGTGCAGGACCAGGCCGGCCTTGGTCCGGATGGCGACGGCCAGCGCGTCGGGGATGGAGTGGTTGACGGCCAGGAACTCGAACTCGAAGTTGCCGACCTCGAGGATCTCGCCCTCCTCGACGGCGTCAAGGTCGAAGTCGCGGATGCGGTGCTCCCGGAGCTTCGCGGCGAGGAACGCCAGCGTCAGCTTGGATCCGAAGACGGGGATGTTGGCCCGCTTCTTCAGCAGGTAGGGCACCGCGCCGATGTGGTCCTCGTGGCCGTGGGTGAGCACCAGGGCGACGATGTCGTCGAGGCGGTCGTTGAGGTAGTCGAGCGCGGGGAGGATGAGGTCGACTCCGGGGTGGTCGTCCTCGGGGAACAGCACGCCGCAGTCGACGAGCGCGATCTGCCCGTCGATCTCGAAGGCGGTCATGTTGCGGCCGATGTCGCCGAGCCCGCCGAGCGGTATCACCCGCAACGTTCCGGGGGCGAGCTTGGGGGGCTGGGTCACGTCGGTCATGGGGTCAGGCTAGTGGATGCGCCGCGTGCCGCGGGTCCTCGGAGGACGCGGGGCCGCGCTTAGGATGGGCGCCATGTCCGTCTCCGACACCGTCCGACTTGCCCTGCCCGCCGAGGCCGTCGATGTCGCGCGCATCCAGCGCCGCGCCTGGGCCGAGTCCGGCCTGCTCGCCGCAGCGGGCGGCGGGCTGCCGGCCGACGAGGCGGCCCGCGTCTGGCACGAGGCCATCGTCAAGCCCCCGCTGGCGCACCTCAGGGTGCTCGTCGCCATCGGGGACGACGGCGTCGTCGGCTTCGCCGTCACCGGGCCCAGCGGCGACCCGGACCGCGAGGAGCGCGACGGCACCATCGCGGAGTTCGTCGTCGACCCGCGGCACCGCGGCGCCGGTCACGGGTCGCGGCTCATGAACGCGGCCGTCGACACGCTGCGCCAGGACGGTTATGAGGTGGCCACGATGTGGGTCCGTGCCGCCGACGACGGCCTGCGGGCCTTCCTGGTGGCCTGCGGGTGGGCCCCCGACGGCGCGCACCAGGAGATCGCCACGGCCGACGGTGCCCCCGGCGTCAAGCTCGTCCGCCTTCACACCGACATCCGGGCCGCGTCCTAGCGGAGTTTGGCACAGCGCTGGTCGTGACAGGGTAGACGCTGCCTTTTTTCGAGTGACGATCCTCTCCGAACTGACTGACGCGACATCTGACCCAGGAGCGCCCGTGCCCACACCCGTGACCCCACGCATCGCCGAACGCGACATGAACCCCGAGTCGGGGCCGCCACAGCACGGGAAGGAGGGGCTCAACCTCTGGGTGTTCGTCACCTCGGCCGCGCTCATCGCCGTCGCGCTGGCGGCCGCGCTGCTGGCGCCGCAGGCGTTCAACGGCATCGTGTCGACGATCAACACCGTCGTGGTCAACTCCATCGGCTGGTACTACGTGGCGCTGGTGTCCGGCTTCGTCATCTTCGCTCTGGTGGTGGCCTTCAGCAACCTGGGCACCATCCGTCTCGGCCCGCCGGACGAGGCACCCCAGTACCGCTGGCGGACCTGGTTCGCGATGCTGTTCGCCGCCGGCATGGGCATCGGCCTGGTGTTCTGGGGCGTGGCGGAGCCGCTGTGGCACCTCGCGTCCCCGCCGCCCGGCTTCCGCGAGTCGGGGATCGAGGCCCAGGGGCGCCGTGCGATGGCGCAGACGTTCCTGCACTGGGGCGTGCACGCGTGGGCCGTCTACGTCGTCGTCGGTCTGGCGGTCGCGTACGCCGTGCACCGCCGCGGGCGCCCGGTGTCGATCCGCTGGGCGCTGGAGCCCCTGCTCGGCAAGCGCGTCGACGGTCCGCTGGGCAACGCGATCGACATCGCGGCCGTCGTCGGCACGCTGTTCGGCGTCGCGACCTCCCTCGGCCTGGGTGTCAATCAGATCGCCGCGGGGCTGGAGCACCTCGGCGTCGTCGAGGGCACCACGGCGGCCAAGCTCGTCATCATCGCGGTGATCACCGCCCTGTCCACGCTCTCGGTAGTCTCGGGTCTCGACCGGGGCATCGCGTTCCTCTCGCGCGCCAACCTGTGGCTCGCGGCGCTGCTACTCGTGGCGGTGCTGATCTTCGGCCCGACCCTGTTCGTGCTGCGCGAGCTCGTGTCCAGCTTCGGCGGCTACATCCAGAACTTCGTGTCCATGTCCTTCCAGACCTTCGCCTTCTACGGCGACCGCGGCGAGTCGTGGCTCGGGTCGTGGACGACCTACTACTGGGGCTGGTGGATCGCCTGGTCCCCGTTCGTCGGGGTGTTCATCGCCCGCATCTCCCGCGGTCGCACGGTCCGGGAGTTCGTGGCCGGCGTCCTGCTCGTCCCGACCGCCGTCACCATGCTGTGGTTCTCCGTCATGGGCGGGGCCGCGCTGTATCAGCAGATCTTCGGCGGGGTCGACCACATCGTCGACGGAGGAGTCAGCACCAACACCGCCCTGTTCGAGATGCTCGGCCAGCTCCCCGGCGGTCCCGTCCTGTCCGGCGTGGCCGTGCTGCTGGTGCTGGTGTTCTTCGTCACGAGCTCCGACTCCGGATCGTTCGTCGTGGACATGCTCACCCACAACGGCAATCCCAACCCGCCCGTCTGGTCGCGGGTCTTCTGGTCGGTGCTGGAGGGCTCGATCGCGGCCGTGCTCATCTGGTCCAGTTCCGCCGCCCTCGGCGGCGACACCTCGGGCATCGCCGCGCTGCAGGCCCTGACCATCGTGGCCGCGGCCCCCTTCTCGCTCGTCATGATCGGGATGTGCCTGTCCCTGATCAAGGCGCTGCGCCGCGACGTCGCCGCCTGGCAGCGGGCCGAGGAGGCGGTGCTGCGGAGGGAGCTCGCGGCGGAGGCCGCCGAGATCGCCAGCCGCTCACAGTAGCGGCGGCGGCCCTCAGAGGCCGAGGACCGACTCCATCTCGAGCGTCAGGCCCGGGTGGTCGACGATGTAGCGGATCCCCGCGACGACGCCCGGCATGAACGACGCCCGGTCGAACGAGTCGTGCCGGATCGTGAGCGTCTCGCCCGGCGCCCCCAGGAGCACCTCCTGGTGGGCCACCAGGCCCTGCAGCCGGACGCCGTGGATGTGTACCCCGTCGACCACCGCCCCGCGCGCCCCGTCGTCGTGGACGGTGGAGTCCGGGACGGGCGGCATCTGGGCCGCGGCGCGGGCCGCGCCGATCCGTCGTGCGGTGGTCGCTGATGTGCCCGACGGCGCATCCGCCTTGTTCGGGTGGTGCAGCTCGACGATCTCCACCGAGGGGTAGAACGGCGCAGCGGTGGCCGCGAACCGCATCATGAGCACGGCGCCGATCGAGAAGTTCGACGCGATGAGGACCCCGGCCTCGGGGTGGGCCGCGCACAGGTCGCGGACCCGGTCCAGCTTCTCGTCGGTGAAGCCGGTGGTGCCGATCACCATGTGGATGCCGCGCTCCAGGCACCACGCGATGTTGTCCATGACGGCGTCGGGGTGCGTGAAGTCGACGACGACCTGCGCGCGCCCGACCTGCTCGCGCGGCTCCCCGAGGTCACACCCGCCGACGATGGTCATGCCGTCGGCGCGCTCGACCGCCCGCACGACCTCGGTGCCCATCTTGCCGCTGGCCCCGAACACACCCACCCTGATCTCGGTCATGTCCGCACTCCCCTCGTCTCGACGTCGCTGTCCATCCAACCATCCCCGGACGCGGCCCGCCAGCGGCGCCCGCGCCAGGACAAACGCCGAGGGGCGGGCCCGTGACGGGCCCGCCCCTCGGCGGTCAATCAGGCTCGATCAGGCCTCGGCGTCGGTCTTCTCCTCGACCACCGGAACGAGCGACAGCTTGCCGCGGTCGTCGATGTCGGAGATCTCGACCTGGAGCTTCTGCCCCACCGACAGCACATCCTCCACGTTCTCGACGCGGGCGCCGCCGGCGAGCGGGCGCAGCTTCGAGATGTGCAGCAGGCCGTCCTTGCCGGGCAGCAGCGAGACGAAGGCCCCGAACGCCGTGAGCTTCACGACGGTCCCGAGGAACCGCTCGCCGCGCTCCGGCATGTGCGGGTTGGCGATCGCGTTGATCGCGGCGACGGCCGCGTCCGCGGCCTCCCCCGTCGTGGCGCCCACGTAGATCGTGCCGTCATCCTCGATGGAGATGTTGGCGCCCGTGTCGTCCTGGATCTGGTTGATGATCTTGCCCTTCGGGCCGATGACCTCACCGATCTTGTCCACCGGGATGCGCAGCGAGATGATCCGCGGCGCGTAGGGGCTCATCTCGTCGGGGACGTCGATCGCCTCGCCCATGACGTCGAGCAGGGTGTGCCGGGCGTCGCGGGCCTGCAGCAGGGCCTTCTGCAGCTCGACGGCGGGGATGCCGTTGAGCTTGGTGTCCAGCTGCAGCGCGGTGACGAAGTCACGGGTGCCGGCCACCTTGAAGTCCATGTCGCCGAGCGCGTCCTCGGCGCCCAGGATGTCGGTCAGCGCGATGTACTTCGTCTCGCCGTCGACGTCCTCGCTCATGAGGCCCATCGCGATGCCCGCGACGGGCGCCTTGAGGGGAACGCCCGCGTTGAGCAGCGACAGTGTGGACGCGCAGACCGAGCCCATCGACGTCGAGCCGTTCGAGCCCAGCGCCTCGGACACCTGGCGGATCGCGTAGGGGAACTCGGAGCGCGTGGGCAGCACGGGGATCAACGCCCGCTCAGCCAGGGCACCGTGGCCGACCTCGCGCCGCTTCGGGGAGCCGACTCGGCCGGTCTCGCCCGTCGAGTACGGCGGGAAGTTGTAGTTGTGCATGTAGCGCTTGGTGTTCTCGGGCGAGAGCGTGTCGATCTTCTGCTCCATGTCGAGCATGTTGAGGGTGCTGACGCCCAGGATCTGGGTCTCGCCGCGCTGGAACAGCGCCGAGCCGTGCACGCGCGGAATGACCGCGACCTCGGCCGCCAGTTCGCGGATCTCGGCGGGGCCGCGGCCGTCGATGCGGACCTGCTCGGTCAGGGTGCGGTGCCGCACGATCTTCTTGGTGAGCGCCTTCAGCGCGGCCGACACCTCGTTCAGGCGGCCGTCGAAGCGCTCGGTGAGCTGCTCCGTGACGTCCTGACGGATGGCGTGCGTCGCCTCGTCGCGCTCCTGCTTGCCCTTGATCTGCATGGCCTGGGCCACACGGTCGGCGGCGAGCTCGGAGACGGCGTCGAAGACGTCGTCCTGGTAGTCGCGGAACACGGGGAAGTCGTAGGTCTCGCGCGGCAGCTTGGCTGCGAGCTCGGACTGCGCGTCGCACAGCGCCTTGATGAACGGCTTGGCCGCCTCGAGGCCCTGACCGACGACCTCTTCGGTCGGCGCGGTCTTGCCGGAGCGGACGAGCTCCCACGTGGCGTCGGTGCCGCCGGCCTCGACCATCATGATCGCGACGTCACCGTCGGCGAGCACGCGGCCCGCGACCACCATCTGGAAGGCGGACTGGGCCACCTGCTCCACGGTCGGGAACGCGACCCACTGGTCGTCGATGAGGGCGACGCGCACGCCGCCGATCGGTCCGGAGAACGGGAGGCCCGCGATCTGGGTCGACATCGACGCGGCGTTGATCGCCACGACGTCGTACATGACGGCCGGGTTGAGCGCCAGGATCGTGACGACGACCTGGACCTCGTTGCGCAGGCCCTTGACGAACGCGGGGCGCAGCGGGCGGTCGATCAGGCGGCAGGCGAGGATCGCGCCCTCGCCCGGGCGGCCCTCACGACGGAAGAACGAGCCGGGGATCTTGCCCGCGGCGTACATGCGCTCCTCGACGTCGACCGTCAGCGGGAAGAAGTCGATGGCCTCCCGCGGGGTCTTCTGCGCGGTGGTCGCCGACAGCAGCATGGTGTCGCCGTCCAGGTAGACGGCGGCCGAGCCATCGGCCTGCTGGGCCAGCACGCCGGCCTCGAAGCGAACAGTGTGGGTGCCGTACTTGCCGTTGTCGATAACGGCCTCGGCGAATTCGATGCCTGGTCCTTCCACGGACAGGCTCCTTTCGGGGTGTGTGCCACCCGCGCAGGGCGAATCGTCGCCGGGATTGTCTGCCGGTCTTCGATCGAGGCCCGCGGGGGCGCCCTGAGGCACCCGAAGGCCACTACCGAGGACCAGACGGACGCGTGCGCTGGGCGGCGGGGTGGAAACAACAGTTGTTCAGTTGTCCAGTGCAGTCTAGCCGGTTGGGCCACGATGGTTGAATGCTGAGCGTCACGTCGCCCCGGATCATCGACGCGGCGGCCGCGACGGCGCGCCGCTGGGCCCAGCGCAGCACCGCCCATCCGGAGCCTTCGGCGGCCCGGTTGCTGGCCCGGGTCCTGCGCCATCCGGAGGGCCTGCCCTTCACCCTGGACTTCGTCGACCGCGTGCTGCGACCCGAGGACCCGGCGGTGGCCGCCAGGGCGCTCGCCGACCTCGCGCGCCGCCCCGCCCCGTTCCTGCCGCCTGCGTTGCGGCTCGGCCTGGCGGCGGTCCGTACCTCTCCCGCCCTGGCCCTACCGGCCGTGCGCCCCGCGTTCACCGCGCTCGTCGGCGACCTCGTGATCGACGTCGGTCGCCGACTGGGCCCCGCCCTCGAGCGGCTACAGCGCGACGGCTGCGCCCTCAACATCAACCTGCTGGGCGAGGCGGTGCTCGGCGACGAGCACGCCCGCGCCCGCCTGGCCCAGACGGCGGCGCTCCTCGAGCGCACGGACGTCGATTATGTCTCGCTCAAGGTCTCCGCAGTCCTCGGGCCGCACTCGCCCTGGGCCCACGACGCCACCGTCGCCGAGGCGGTCGCCCGGCTGAGGCCGCTCATGGAGCGCGCCCGAGACCTCGGCAAGTTCGTCAACCTCGACATGGAGGAGTACCGCGACCTGCACCTGACGCTCGACGTCTTCGACCGGCTCGTGACGGACCCCGACCTCCTCGGGGTCCGGGCCGGGATCGCTGTGCAGACCTACCTGCGGGAGTCGCCCCTGGTGCTGGACCGGATCGACGACCTGGCCCGCGACCGCGTCGCCGCCGGCGGGGTCCCCCTCAAGGTCCGCCTGGTCAAGGGCGCGAACATGGCCATGGAGCGGGTCCAGGCGGAGCTGCGGGGATGGCCATCGCCGGTCCTGCCGTCGAAGGCGGCCACGGACGCCAGCTACCTGCGAGCCCTGGACTTCTGCCTCACCCCGGAGCGGGCCTCCCGCCTGAAGGTGGGGGTGGCCAGCCACAACGTCTTCACGCTCGCGGCGGCCTGGGAGCTCGCCACGGCTCGCGGCGTGACCGACCAGATGGACGTCGAGATGCTCGCGGGCATGGGCGTGCCGCTGCGCCGCGTGCTGCAGGAGGAGATCGGCCGGGTGCGGCTGTACGTGCCGGTGGTCCCGCGCCGCGACTTCGACGTCGCCATCGCCTATCTGGTCAGGCGGCTCGAGGAGAACGCCGCCAACGAGAACTTCATGTCGGGCGCCGCCGGGCTCGGGCACGACGCGCAGTTCCTCGCCAGGGAGGAGCAGCGGTTCCGGGCCGCCGCCGCGCTCGCCGACGACCCGGGCCCCGCCACGTGGGCGGTCCAGCACCGCGCCCCGGCGGCGGTCGGGTTCGGCAACGCCAGCGACACCGACCCGGCGCTGCCGTCGAATCAGGAGTGGGCCCGGACCATCCACGGGCGCCTGCCCGCGCCGCTGCTCGGCGCCGACGCGGTGCGCCGCGCGACGCTGGCGGACCGCGCCGAACTCGACCGCGCCCTCGACGAAGGGCGCGCGGCGGGTGCTCGATGGCGGGCGACGCCACCGGCTGAGCGGGCGGCGGTCCTCCGGCGCCTCGCCGCGGAGCTGGAGGCGGCGCGCACCGACCTGGTGACGGTGGCCGCCGACGAGGTCGGCAAGCTCATCGACCAGGCCGACGTCGAGGTGTCCGAGGCGGTGGACTTCGCCCGCTACTACGCCGAACGCGCCCTCGACCGCGTCGCCGGGGCCCGCCACGTGCCGCCGACGCTGACCGTCGTCGCACCCCCGTGGAACTTCCCGATCGCCATCCCCCTGGGCGGCGTCGCGGCGGCCCTCGCCGCCGGATCGGCCGTCGTGCTCAAGCCGGCTCCCCCGGCCCGACGCACCGCCGCGCTCCTGGCCGAGGCGGGTGTCCGGGCGGGCATCCCGGACGCGGTGCTGCAGTTCGTCGTCGTCGACGACGGCCCCCTCGGCCGGGCCCTCATCACCGACGACCGGGTGGATCAGGTCGTCCTCACAGGCGCCGCGGAGACGGCCGCCCTGTTCCGCTCCTGGCGCCCCGGGCTCCCCCTCCTCGCGGAGACCTCCGGCAAGAACGCGATCGTGATCACGCCGTCGGCCGACCTCGATCTGGCCGTCGCCGACCTCGTGACCTCGGCCTTCGGCCACGCGGGGCAGAAGTGCTCGGCCGCGTCCCTGGGCATCCTCGTGGGCTCCGTCGCCGGGTCGCGCCGGTTCCGCGAGCAGCTCGTAGACGCCGTCGCGTCGCTGCGCGTCGCCTGGCCGACGGACCCGGCGGCGCAGATGGGCCCCCTCACCGAGCCGCCGGGCGAGAAGCTGCGGCGGGGCCTGACGCGCCTCGAGCCCGGCCAGACGTGGTGGGTGGCGCCGCGCCGGGTCGACGAGCGGCTCTGGAGCCCCGGCGTGCGCTGGGGCGTGGCGCCGGGCAGCGAGTTCCACCAGGTCGAGTACTTCGGTCCCGTGCTGGGGCTGATGACCGCGTCGTCGCTCGATGAGGCGATCGACCTGCAGAACGGCACCCCGTTCGGCCTGACCGCCGGCCTGCACAGCCTCGATGCGGTGGAGATCCGGCGCTGGGTCGAGCGCGTCGAGGCCGGCAACTGCTACGTCAACCGCGGGATCACCGGCGCGATCGTCCGGCGACAGCCGTTCGGCGGCTGGAAGCGCTCATCCGTCGGACCCGGCGCCAAGGCCGGCGGGCCGCACTACGTCGCCAGCCTCGGCTCGTGGGAGCCCGACGGCTGGCCCACGGCGACGAGCGCGGAGGTCACCACCGAGTCGCTGGCTCGGCTTGTCACGGCGGGCGGCGCGGTTCCGGGACTGGATCCCGTGCTGGTGCGGGCCGCGGCAGCGTCCGACGAGCGGGCGGCCCGCACCATCGTCGGCGCGCTGCACGACCCGTCGGCGCTCGCCGCGGAGCAGAACGTCCTGCGATACCGGCCGACGGAGGTCACGGTCCGGGTGGAGGCCCGGGACCCGTGGCCCGTGCTGCGGGAGGCGTCCGCGGCGCTGGCGGCAGGGGCCAGGGTCCGGTTCTCGTTCGAGGAGGAGCCGCATCAGGCCCTGCGCGACGCCCTCGCCGGCGCCGGGTTCGACGTCGTGGTCGAGTCGTCCGCGGGGTTCGATCGCGTGGCCCACGGCCGCGTCCGCCATCTCGGGAGCCGGGACCTCCAGGTCGCCGTCGACGGCTCGATCGACGTGACGGTGTACCCCGGTCCTCCGCTGCCCGGCGAGCGGGCACTCCTTCCCTATGTGCGGGAGCAGGCGGTCTCGGTCACCCGCCACCGCTACGGGCATCCACGGCCCTCGCCGCTTGGCTGACCCGAGAAACGACTCAGGGCACCCCGCGAGGGGTGCCCTGAGGATGAGGTGGGAGACGAGGTCAGCGACGCAGGCCGAGGCGCGCGATCAGCGACCGGTAGTGCTCGATGTCGTTCTTGGCGACGTAGTTGAGCAGGCGGCGACGCTGGCCGACCATGAGCATCAGGCCACGGCGGCTGTGGTGGTCACCCTTATGTTCCTTGAGGTGCTCGGTGAGGTGAGCGATCCGCTTGGTCAGCAGGGCGATCTGCACATCCGGCGACCCGGTGTCACCCGGCTTGGTCGCGTACTCGTCGATGATCTTCTTCTTCTCGTCGGCGTCCATATAGGGCTCCTTCCGGTTCGCTGCACGGCGCCCCTGTCGCGGATGCTGTCGGGGCTCTGACGGGGCCGTGGCCGATCTAACGGCAACCTGAGAACCCTAGCACCGCCCGCCGCGCGGGCCCAAAACGTGCATCGCCGCGGCCCCGAGGGGCGACGCGCTAGGGTAGGGACATCGACGGCAGTGTGAGCTAAGGAGAACCATGGGCATCATCGTCCGTCCCGCCACCGACTCGGACCTCGACGCCTTGCGCGCGAACGAGCCGCGGCCGGAGCTCGGCCTCGTCGACAAGCACTTCGCGGCCCAGCAGGCCGGAACGCTCCTCTACGTGGTCGCCGTCGAGGACGACACGCCCATCGGCACCGCCGTGCTTGACCTGGATGCGGACTCGATGACGCCGGAGCTGCGCAACATGTTCGTGTACCCGGCCGCCCGCCGCAAGGGAGCCGGCCGCGCCCTCTCCCGCTACCTCGAGGACGAGGCGCGCAAGCGGGGCTTCGCCGCGGTCTACCTCGCGGTGGACCCGAACAACGAGAAGGCCGTGCCGCTGTACGTGTCGCTGGAGTACCACCCCACCGGCGAGCACCTGTTCGTCGACGAGCCGGAGGTCGAGCAGGTCGACGACGAGACGCAGGCCAGCGAGCACTACGCGATCTACAAGAAGTCGCTCACCGTCCGCTGAGGCCGAGTTCGACCTTCGCCCCCTCGACGTCGGCGTGCATCTGCGTGATGAGCGCGTCGATGCCGTCGAACCGCACCTGTCCGCGCAGCCGCGCCACGAAGTCCACGGCCACCTCGACCCCGTACAGCTCAAGGTCGGTGCGGTCCAGGACGTAGCTCTCCACGCGGCGCTCATGGCCGTCGAAGGTCGGGTTGGTGCCGACGGAGATGGCTGCGGGCAGCGGGACGGCGCCCGGCTCGTCGAGCCGCGTGAGCCAGCCGGCGTACACACCGTCCGCGGGAACCGCCATGTCCGGCGGCACCGTGAGATTCGCCGTCGGGAACCCGAGGTCGCGCCCGCGCTGGTCTCCGACGACCACGACGCCACGGAAGCGGAACGGCCGCATGAGATGCTTGGCCGCCTCGGCGACGTCACCGTCGGCGAGCAGGTCGCGCACGCAGGTGGAGCACGACACCGTGTGATCGATCGTCTCCAGCGGCAGCGGTACCACCTCGAAGCGACCCTCACCCAGCGCCGCGAGCGTGTCGACGTCGCCGGACGCCCGGCGACCGAACCGGAAGTTGGCGCCCACGACCACCCGCACCGGGTGCAGTGGCAGCAGGAACCGCTCGACGAATTCCTCGGGCGACAGCCGGGCGACGTCGTCGTTGAACCGGATGACGCGGACCTCGTGGGCCCCGGCCTCCTTGAGCAGCTCGATCCGCGTCCTCAGGTCCGTCAGGAGCTTCGGCGCCGACGCCGGGCGCAGGACGGTCACCGGGTGGGGCCAGAAGGTCAGCACGATGAGCGGATGGTCGACGTCGCGCGTGGCCTCCTGCAGGACGCGCCGGTGTCCACGGTGGACCCCGTCGAAGTTGCCGATGACGACGACCGAACTAGTCACGGCACCCAAATCTGTCATGGCCCGACCAGCACCGCAACCGGCGCCGATCCCCCCGCGGCCGGCGCGTAGAGCGCGAGCAGCTCGCCGCCGGGCGACAGGACACCCGTGGGGGCACCCGGTACCTCGCGGGCGAGCGGACGCCCGTAGCCGACGTCGCGGGCCTCCTCCTGCGTCAGCTCGACGACGGGGAAGCTGAGCCTGGCGGCGTCGGCCATCGCCATGAGGGGCGGTGCCTCGTCGCCGAGGACGACGGCGTCGGCGATGCCGTAGCCGCCGATACGGGTGCGGCGCAGCGCGGTCAGGTGGCCCCCGACCCCCAGCGCCGCTCCGAGGTCCCGGGCGAGCGCCCGCACGTAGGTGCCGGAGGAGCACTCAACCTCCAGGTCGACGTCCAGGCAGCGGCCGGCGGGGCGGAGATCCGTGATCTCCAGCCGCGACACCGTGACGGGGCGGGCCGCGAGCGCGACGTCCTCCCCCGCCCGGACGCGCGCGTAGGCGCGCCTGCCGTCGACCTTGATGGCCGAGACGGCGCTGGGCACCTGCAGGATGTCCCCACGCAACGGGGCGGCCGCGGCCTCGAGGTCGTCGCGCCCGAGCCGCGACGCGTCCGCCACCGCGACGACGTCGCCGTCCGCGTCATCCGTCGACGACGACTCCCCCAGCCGCACGGTGGCGGTGTACGCCTTGTCGTGCAGCGCGAGGTGGCCGAGGAGCCGCGTTGCGCGGTTCACGCCGAGGATCAGCACCCCGGTGGCCATCGGGTCCAGGGTGCCGGCGTGGCCGATCTTCCTGGTGCCCAGGAGCCGCCGGAGACGGCCGACCACCTGGTGGGAGGTGACCCCCGACGGCTTGTCGACGATCACCACCCCCGAGGCGGAGGTCACCGGTCGTCGACCTGGTCGGCCTCGTCGTCGTCCTCCCGCGGCTTGCGGTACGGGTCCGGCTCCCCGGCGTACTCCTTGCCGAGCGCCGCCGCGGCTGCGGCGGCGTCGGTGGCCTGCACCTGGGCGAGGAGGTCCTCGATGTGCCGCGCCACTTCGGGCGTGGCGTCGAGGACGAAGGTCAGCGTCGGGGTGAACTTCATCCCGAGCTGCTGCCCCACCGTCGAGCGGAGCATCCCCGTCGCCGACTCGAGGGCCGCGGCCGTGCCGGCGCGCGCCTCGTCGTCCCCGAGCACCGTGTAGAAGGCGGTGGCCTCCCGGTTGTCACCGGTCAGCCGCACCTCCGTGATGGTGACGAACCCGAGGCGGGGGTCCTTGACCCGCCGCTCGATGGTCGAGGCCAGGATGACCTTGATCTGGTCCGCCAGCTTGGCGTTTCTCGGTCCGGGCATGGGTCAGCTCCGCTCCTTCTCCACCATCTCGAACGTCTCGACGACGTCACCGATCCGGATGTCGTTGTAGTTGGCCAGGGTCATGCCGCACTCGAAGCCCTCGCGGACCTCCGTGGCGTCGTCCTTCTCACGACGCAGCGACGCGATGGACGTCGTGGCGATGACCACGCCGTCGCGCAGAAGCCGCGCGCTGGCGTTGCGGCGGATCGAGCCGCTGGTGACCATACATCCGGCGATGTTGCCGAACTTCGAGGAGCGGAAGATCTCGCGGATCTCGGCCTGGCCCCGGACCTCTTCGGCGAAGATCGGCTTGAGCATGCCCTTGAGCGCCGCCTCGATCTCGTCGATGGCCTGGTAGATGACCGAGTAGAAGCGGATGTCCACGTTCTCCCGGTCCGCCATCTGGGTGGCGTGCGGCGTGGGCCGCACGTTGAACCCGATGATGACGGCCTTGGACGCCGCGGCCAGCGACACGTTGGTCTCGGTGATGGCACCGACACCGCGGTCGATGACGCGCAGCGACACCTCGTCGCCGACCTCGATCTTGCTGAGGGCGTCCTCCAGAGCCTCGACCGAACCCGCGCCGTCGCCCTTGAGAATGAGCAGGAGTTCCTGCGTCTCGCCCTTCTCCAGCTGCTCGAACAGCTGGTCGAGGGTCTTGCGACGGCTGGTCTTGGCCTGCTGGGCGGCACGCATGCGCGCCTCCCGCTTGTCGGCGATCTGCCGGGCCATCCGGTCGTCCTCGACGACCAGGACGTTGTCGCCCGCGCCGGGAACCGACGTCAGGCCGAGCACCTGGACCGGCATCGAGGGCAGCGCCTCGTCGACGGTCTCGCCCTGGTCGTTGATCAGCGCGCGGACACGGCCGTGCGCTGAGCCCGCCACGATCGAGTCGCCGATGCGCAGCGTGCCGCGGTGGACGAGCACGGTCGCGACCGGGCCGCGACCCTTGTCGAGGTGCGCCTCGATGGCCACACCCTGGGCGGGCATGTCCGGGTTGGCGCGCAGGTCGAGGGCGGCGTCGGCCGTGAGCACGATGGCCTCGAGCAGCTCGTCCAGGCCCTGCCGGGTGACGGCGGACACGTCGACGAACTGCGTGTCGCCGCCGTACTCCTCCGGCACCAGGCCGAACTCGGACAGCTGTCCGCGGACGCGGGTGGGATCCGCCGCGTCCTTGTCGATCTTGTTGACCGCGACGACGATGGGAACGTCGGCCGCCTTGGCGTGGTTGAGCGCCTCGATCGTCTGGGGCATGACTCCGTCATCGGCGGCCACCACGAGCACGGCGATGTCCGTGGACTTAGCGCCGCGGGCTCGCATGGCCGTGAAGGCCTCGTGACCGGGGGTGTCGATGAAGGTGATCGACCGCTCCTGACCGTCCACCTCGGTGGCGACCTGGTACGCGCCGATGGCCTGCGTGATGCCGCCGGCCTCCTTCGCCACGAGGTTGGTGTGCCGCAGGGCGTCGAGCAGCTTCGTCTTGCCGTGGTCGACGTGACCCATGACGGTCACGACCGGGGGCCGCGCCTCCAGGTCGTCCTCGTCGCCGATGTCTTCGCCGAACTCGAGGTCGAAGCTCTCGAGCAGCTCGCGGTCCTCGTCCTCCGGGGAGACGACCTCGATGTTGTAGTCGAGTTCCGCTCCGAGCACCTCGAGGGTCTCGTCGGCGACGGACTGCGTGGCCGTGACCATCTCACCGAGATGGAACAGCACCTGCACCAGCGACGCGGGCTCTACGCCGATCTTCTCGGCGAGGTCGGTCAGGGATGCGCCGCGGCGGAGCCGGACGGTCTGGCCGTCGCCCTTGCGGACGCGCACGCCGCCGATCGCCGGCGCCTCCATCTGGTCGAACTCTTGCCTGCGCTGCTTCTTGGACTTGCGGCCACGCTTACCGGCCGCGCCGCCGCGCCCGAAGGCGCCCTGCGTGCCACCGGAGCGACCGCGACCGCCACCGCGACCTCCGCCGCCGGCCGGTGCCATGCCGCCGCCGAATCCGGGACCACCGGCGCCGCCGGCGCCGCCCGGACCGCCGGGACGACCGCCGCCGGGACGACCACGGCCGGGACCGCCCGGGCCGCCGGGACGGCCACCGCGGGCGGGGGTACCGATCTGCGGGTTCGCCGTCTTGGGCATCATCGCGGGGTTGGGGCGGGGCATGCCGGGCACGCCGCCGGAGCCTCCGGGACGCGGGAGGCGGTCGCCACCGGCGCCGGGCGCTCCAGGACGGGCGCCGGGCGCACCAGGACGCGCACCGTCGGGACGACGGCGCTGCTGGGTGCCCATGCCCTGCGAGGGCGCGAAGGGGTTGTTACCGGGGCGGGGCGCTCCGGGCTTGCGGGGCGCACCGCCGGGAGCGGGTGCGGCCGGACGCGGGCCTGGCGTGCCGGGACGCGGCGCGGCTGCGCCGGGCCGGGGCGCCGGGGCGGCGGGACGCTGCGCGGGCGCGGCCGGACGCTGACCGGCGGCCGGGGGACGCTGACCCGGGGCTGCCGAGCGCTGCCCGGGGGCCGCGGGACGCTGCGCCGAGGGCGCCTGGGGGGTTCCGGGGCGCGGGGCGCCGGGGGCCTGACGGGGAGCCGCCGAGGGCTCAGCGGCAGGTGCCGGCGGGGGCGCGGGCGCCGGGGTGGCCGGGCGCGGCGCGGGGGCCGCCGGGCGGGGAGCCTCGGTGGCGGGGGTCGACGGCGCGGACGGCGCGGGGGCCGCGTGCGCGCTGGGTGCGGGGGCCGGCTTGGGTGCCGCCGACGGGGCGGGCTGCGCGGCCGGAGCCGCGGGAGCGCTGGTGAACGCCTCGCGGATGCGACGCACCACGGGGGCTTCCAGGGTCGAGGACGGACCGCGAACGTATTCGCCGTTCTCGCCTAGCCAGGCCAGCAGGTCTTTACTTGTCTTTCCGATTTCCTTGGCGATCTCGTGGACGCGAGGCTTAGCCACTACTCTCCTTCACGGCCCGACCTCCAAGGGGATGCGGACCTTTAGTTGTGTTGAATCATCGTTGGGTACTCATCGAGTGGTCATGAGCGTTAGCCCACCTTCTGGTTGACGCCGAGATGGCGTGGAACGATGCACCCACTCACGTGTGGGCCGCTGGCTATCCTATCGCGCCGGGGCCGACGCTTCCAGCCGGGGATCCAGCGTCACCGGTGCACGGAACGCCCGGCGCACCGCCTGACGCGAGACCGCCAGGCCCAGGCATGCCCGATGCACGTACGCGCCCCGCCCGGGCAGGCGCGGCGTCGTCCCGTCGACGACGAGGTCTCCGCGGCGCACGAGCCGCACCAGCGCCGACTGGTCGTCGCGGCGGCGGCAGCCGATGCAGGTGCGTTGCGGAGTCACGGCCACAGCCTAGAACACTGCCAGTGACTGCCAAGCCGCCGCACAGCGTCCACACAGTCGACGGCGGGATCGTGGAACGTGTCGGGCAGTCCGCCCGAAGACACGAAAGGACCACGTTCATGACCAACAGGACAATCGCGGGGCTGTCAGCCGCCGCCATGGCGGCCGGACTCGGCTTCGGCCTCGCACAGCTCGCCAACGCGGACCAGACCAGCACCCCCGTTCCCAGCGCCAGCGCCTCCGCGTCGGCCGGCAGCGACGACGCGACGGAGACCCCACGCCGCGGAGGGGGGCGCCACGGCGGACCCGGGATGATGGGCGCCGACACCAGCGCGCTCGCCGAGAAGCTCGGGGTCAGCGAGGACGCACTCGCCGACGCCGTCGACGCTGCCCGGGACGCGGTGTCCCCCACCGAGCGGCCCGACGCGGACGCCACCGATGAGGAGCGGGAGGCCGCCCGGGCCGCGCACCAGACGGCCTACGTGGAGGCGCTGGCCGAGGAGCTCGGCATGGAGGTCTCTGCGGTGCAGACCGCCGTCGACGAGCTCCGCGCGGAGCACCAGGCGGAGCGCGCCGCGGCGGACCAGGAAGCCCTGGACGAGGCCGTCGCGGCCGGCACGCTGACCCAGGACGAGGCCGACGCGGTCCAGAAGGCCATCGACGCAGGCATCGTGGGCATGCGGTACGGCGGTCACCACCGCTGACCCGCCGGAGACGACGACACCCCGCCGGGAATCCGGCGGGGTGTCGTCTGCCTTGTGGCTCAGGCGCAGCTCCACGGCTGCGTGCCGCGGATCTCGTAGAGCCGGTTCGCGACGGTGATCTGCTCGGCGCGCGTGGCCTGGTGCGGGTAGTAGGCGAAGTCGTCGCCGTCCACCGAGAGCCAGGTCTGCAGGTTGAACTGCAGCCCGCCGTAGTAGCCGTTGCCGGTGTTGATGCTCCAGCGGCCCGTCGACTCGCACTGGGCGATCCGGTCCCACATCGCCTCACGCGCCAGGTTGATGCCCGCGCCGGAGGACGAGGAGGACGTCGACGATGACGAGGAGGAAGACTCCGTCTTGGCCACCGGGCGCTTCTTGGTGCCCACGAGCGTGACCTGCTGCACCGGCTGCTTCGACACGACCGTTTCCTTCAGCGTCGAGCTGACGAGCGTGCCGTCCTCGTACACGTCGGTGTAGATCTCGCGCGCGACGCCGTCGACGCCCTTGGTCTTGACCTTCGTGGTGCCCTCGAAGAGGTCGTCGGTCTTGACGGACTTCTTCGTGAAGTCGATCCCGACGTTCTTCGAGCTCTCCTTGACCTCCACGGCGACGAAGGAGACGGCCATGCCGTCCTCGAGCTCCGTGGCGGGCGCGGGCGTGACCTTGTCGTCGGCGTCGGGGGTGACGCCGGCCTCGGCGAGGACGTCGGCGACGGTCCCGGCAATGCGGATGTTCTGCGGGGTCCCCGCGACGGTGATCGTGACGTCCTTGGCCGTGGCGATCTCCATCGTCAGGCCCTCACGCGTGATGCCGGTCGAACGGGAGGTGGACAGCTTCGAGTCCGTGGCGCCGAGATCGAGCATCTGCAGCGCCTGGCCGACGGTGCGCGCCGTGGTCCAGACGACCCGGCGTTCGCCATCGACGGTGACCTCGAGCGGACGGCCGTAGGCGACGCTGATCTCCATGTCGTCGCTCACTTCGGTGTCCGGGCCGGGCAGGACGACGTCGTGCTGGCCGAGCTCGAGGTTCTCGAGCTCGAGCACCTCGGCGACGGTGTCCTCACGGACCGCGATGGTCTTGCTGACCCCGTCGACGACGAGTGTGACGTCGTTCTTGTGCAGCGCGGTGGCGATGCCCGCCGCGGAGACGAGTGCGAGCGCACAGCCGCCGGCCGCTGCCGGGATCCAGAACCTCTTGGTCATCAAGCAGAATTCCTCTAAGTCGAGTGATGGTGACGACTCAGGCTAACCCGCGGTTGAGAGAAAACCAAAAAAACGCTGAGATTCTCTCAGTCTGTGGTCTCCTCGCCGCGATGGGCGGCGTACCAGGCCTCAGCGTCCACGTACCACTGGAGCGCCTCGTCGCGCATCTCGGCCATCCACCGCGGATCGCTGTCAGCCGCGAGGTCGGTCAGTTCCCCGGAGTCCGCGGCCAGGTCGAAGACCTCGTCACGGCGGTCCCCGAAGTGGTGGATCAGCTTGCGGTCGCCGTCGATGACGGCGGTGCAGCGGCCGCGGGCCCAGCAGGTCGCCACCAGGGGTCCCTGCGGTTCGTCGCTCAACAGCGAGGGCTGGTACTCGTGCTCGCTGACCAGGTCGAAGCCGATGGCGTCCACGGCGGTGGGCAGCACGGCCAGCTGGTTGGCGGGCTGGTCGAGGCGCACACCCGCGGCCCGGGGGTCGTGCACGAGGTAGGGGATCCGGATGCCCTCCTCGTAGATGGTGTTGTCGTGCTGGAACACCCGGTGCTCGCCGAAGCCCTCGCCGTGGTCGCCCGTGACGACGAACACGGTGTCCTCGTAGAGCCCCAGCTCCTTGAACATCTCGATCACCCGGCCGACGAAGGCGTCCTGGTAGTGGATGGCGTTGAGGTAGGAGTTGAGCAGCGGGTCGTCGACGAAGTCGATGAGGTCCTGACCGTGCAGGATGTAGTCGTGGTGCCCGGTCACCGTGAGCAGGCTCATCTGGAACGGGGAGCCGTCGACGGCGTCGAGCCAGTCGCGCGCCGGGCCGAGCATGATGTCGTCCTCGTAACCGAAGTAGTTGGCGCGGAAGAAGCCGTCCTTGTCCATCGAGTCCATCGAGCGGAAGGACTCGAAGCCCAGGTTGCGGGCCGTGCCGCGGCGCCGTTCGAAGTTCTCCGTGGCGGACTGGAAGAACGCCGTCGAGTACCCCTGCTCCGCGAGGAGCTCCGGCAGGCACGGCAGCGGGAGGCTGCCGGCATCCGCCTCGGTGTTGTCGTGATCGGTGGGCGGCGCGAACCCACAGTGAATGGCCGTCAGGGCCTTGGAGGTATGCGGCAGAATCGAGTAGCCGCGGCTGGGCGTCAGGCTGTCGGCCGCCAGGGCATCCAGGACCGGCGTCACGGGCTGGCGGGTCTCCGGCAGGGTCGAGGTGGCCCGGTGGGACTCCAGGGTGATGATGACGAGGTTGCGCTGATCCTCCCCGGCCGTGGGTTCGAGCCGGGTGTCCGGCGCGGCGACGTCGGCCGCCACGTCGGCGGACGGCTCGTCGGGGTAGGCGCTCGCCTCACGCAGCGGCGTGACGACGAGCTGCACGGGAGGGGCGAGCGCGAACGCCGCCGACACCGTGGGCGCGCTCCACGCGGACGCCGCGAGCAGCAGCGCCGCACCCGCCGCGACGGCGCGGCGGACCAGCCGCGACGGGGAGCGCAGGACCCGCGACACCGGCCCGGCGAGCAGGGGCGGCAGGACCGTCGTCGAGACCGCGACCCAGACCAGCAGGCCGATGGTGGCCGGGCTCGTCTGCGACTCGAGCAGCGCGTCGAGCTCGCCGCGGCCCCGCCAGGCGTAGAGGATCTGCTCGGCGGTCAGCGGGTTGCCCGTCTTCATGACGTACTCGTGGCTGACGACGAGGAACACGCCGAGCACGAGAGTCGCCACATGGGCCGCCAGCAGCGCGGCGGCGCGGTACCACCGAGGGCCGAAGGCCACCAGCCCCGCCCACAGCAGGATCCACGCCGCCCCGAAGGCGGCCTCGGACCAGGCCTTCGCCGCGATGTCCGCCGCCTGGCTGCCCGGGTAGAAGCGGTCGATGCGCGCCAGCTTCAGCCAGACCCCGAGCAGCGCGACGGGCAGCACGAGCACCAGCAGCCGCCCCCGCACGTGACGGGGCGCAAGCAGACGGGAGATGAACGCGCGGTGAACAGACATGATCCGCACATGCTACGTCAGCCGGCGCGCCCTCTCCCAAGCGGCGGCCGCCGTCAGGCGTTGGCCGCGGTGTCCGGCTGGATGTCGATGCGCCATCCGGTGAGGCGGGCGGCCAGTCGGGCGTTCTGCCCCTCGCGTCCGATCGCCAGCGACAGCTGGTAGTCCGGCACCACCGCGCGGCAGGCCCGGGCCTGCGCGTCGAGCACCGTCACCGAGAGCACCTTCGCCGGGGACAGCGCCGCGGCGACGAACTTCGCCGGGTCCTCGGAGTAGTCGACGATGTCGATCTTCTCCTCACCCAGCTCGTGCGTCACGGCCCGCACCCGCTGGCCCATCGGCCCGATGAAGGCACCCTTGGCGGAGACCTCCGGGTGGTGCGACATGACGGCGATCTTGGTCCGGTGCCCGGCCTCGCGCGCGATCTCCTTGATCTCGACGACGCCCTGCCCGATCTCGGGCACCTCGAGCGCGAAGAGCTTCCGGACCAGGTTGGGGTGCGTCCGCGACACGATGACCTGCGGGCCGCGCAGCTCGCGGCGGACCGCCACGACGTACACCCGCAGGCGTCGGCCGTGCGAGTAGTCCTCGCCGGGCACCTGCTCGGCCAGCGGCATCATGGCCTCGAGGCTGCCGAGATCCACCCTGACCGCCTTGGTGTCGCGGTCCTGCTGGATGGTGCCGACGACGATGTCGCCCTCCGAGCCGGAGAAGTGGCCGAACTTCTGCTCGTCCTCCGCCTCCCGGATGCGCTGGAAGATCACCTGGCGCGCCGTGGCGGCGGCGATCCGACCGAAGTCCTCGGGGGTGTCGTCGAAGTAGCCGATGACCTGGTCGTCGTCATCGAACTCGGGCGCGAGCACGCTGACCTTGCCGGTCTTGCGGTTGATCTCGACCTTGACGCCGCGCAGGGCGTGGGGGGTCTTGTTGTAGGCGTTGAGCAGGGCGTCCTCGAGGGTCTTGATGAGGTACTCCTCGGAGATCTCCTTGTCCCGCTCGATCGCCCGCAGTGCAGCGAGATCGACATCCATCATGCGTCCTCTCCGAACTCGTCGTCGGGCAGGCGGTTCAGTTCGACCTGCACGACGGCCTTGGTCACGTCGGCCAGGGAGAGCGTCCGCTCCGCACCGTCGACGTCCAGGGTCACGTCCGCGTCCGTGACGGCCACCACTCGTCCCGTGACGACGTCGCCTCCCAGCCACACCTTGACGAGCCGCCCCGTGTTGCGGCGGTAGTGCTTGGCCGCGGTCAGCGGGGCGCTGACGCCGCGGCTGCTCACTTCGAGCGTGTAGGGGTGGTCACCGACGGCGGCGCTCTCGTCGAGCGCGGCGGAGACCGCCGAGGAGGCGGCGGCGATGTCGTCCAGCAGCGGCCCCCGCCCTGTCGGGCCGTCCCCGTCGACGGTGACGCGCAGCACCGAGCGGCGACCGATGGGCGTGACCTGCAGCCCGTCCAACTCCAGTCCGTGCTCGGCGAGGATCGGTTCGATGACCGCGGCGAGCTCCTTCTCCTGCATAGCGTGGCTCCCTATCCGGTTGTTGGCCTAATTGTGAGAATCAAGCATACCGATAGGCTGACCGGCATGATTCTCGGCAGACGGGGGCTCCTCGCGGCCGCCCTGGCGCTCGCCGGATGCACGCCCGATCCCACGATCCTCGGCGCGCCCGCTCCCGTTCCGGTACCGCCCTCCCCCACCCAGTCGCCCGCCGCCCGCGCGGCCGTGGCCGCCCTGGCCGGCCTGGCTTCGGCGATCGACGCCGGACGCGCCCCCGCGGACGCACCGGAGGGCTACGCCGGCTGGGCCGATGCCGCCGCGGCAGCGGTGAAGGCGGTCACGGCGCGCCTGCTGGCGGCGGACCCGGTCGCCGGCGGAGAGCCCGTCTTCCCCGCCCCCACCCCGGCCGCCCCGGCGGCGGCGACGGCCGCGGAGGCGCTGGCCGCGCTCGCGGCGGCCTCCGACGCCGCCGTTGCCGCGCTCCGCACCGGGGCCCTCGGCGCGCTGGACCAGCCGCTTCGTCTCCTCTACGGGTCGGCCGCCTGCCTCGCCCGCGGCCTGCGTGCGCCCGGGCCGGCGCCCGTGCCGGGCGACGCCGAACCCACGCACTTCCAGGCCACGACCGAACAGGCGGCCCTGGCCGTCGCCGTCAGTCACGTGTGGGCGCTGCTCTACGGTTTGGGCGTCGGCCTCGGCCGGTTGCCCGCGTCATCGGAGTTCGAGGAGTACGGGGTGAGCCGGCTGGCGTCGGCGCGGGAGCTGCGCAACGAGCTGCGGTCGCGCCTCAGCGAGCCGCCGCTGCAGCCCGCGTCGTTTGAGCTCCCGACCCCGATGGAGTCCCCCGAGGAGATCCGCGAGGGATGGGCGCTGCTGGAGGCGGGGCTGCTGTCCGGCCTGGGCCGGCTGGCGGCCGCCGGCGGCACGGACGCGGCGCACCACCTGGACCTGCTCGTCGCTCAGGGCGACGCCGTGACCGCGCTCGGACGGCCCCTGCCGTTCTGGCCCGGGTGGGCCTGACCGGCAGACCGCCGCGTCAGCGCGCCTGCCGCAGCACCTCGTCGACGATGTCGCCCACCGGGACCTCGCGCTTGTCGCCGGTGCGGCGGTCGCGGAGTTCCACGACACCGTCGGCCAGACCGCGGCCCACGACCACGATCAGCGGCATGCCCATGATCTCCGCGTCGGCGAACTTGACCCCGGGGCTGGCCTTCCGGTCGTCGAGCAGCACGTCGAGGCCCCGCCCGGAAAGCTCGCTGCCGATGCGCGCGGCCTCGTCGAAGAGCGCCGCGTCCTTGCCTGTGGCGACCACCTGGACCTGGAACGGCGCCAGCGCCAGCGGCCACCGCAGGCCGCGGTCGTCGCAGGTCGCTTCGGCGACCGCCGCGACGGCGCGCGACACGCCGACGCCGTAGGAGCCCATGGTCACCGTGACCAGCTTGCCGTTGCTGTCGAGCACCTTGAGGCCGAGCGATTCGGCGTACTTGCGGCCCAGCTGGAAGATGTGGCCCATCTCGATGCCGCGGGCGAGCGACAGCGGCCCCGAGCCGTCGGGAGCCGGGTCCCCCTCCCGCACCTCGGCGACGTCGAGGATCCCGTCGGGCTCGAAGTCACGACCCGCCGTGACGCCCACCAGGTGGCGGTCCTTCTCGTTGGCGCCGGTGGCCCAGTGCGTGCCGGTCACGACCCGCGGATCGACCAGGTACTCGATGCCGGTGACGGAGTCTTTGCCCAGCACGCGCGTGCCGTCCAGCGAGACCGGGGAGATGTAGCCCACCACGAGCTGCGGGTAGCGGGCGAAGTCCTCGGGGCCGAACACGTCGGCGATCCCGGGCTCCAATGCCGCGGCGAGGCGCTTGACGTCCACCTCGCGGTCGCCGGGCAGGCCCACCGCCAGCGGGCGCTTCGTGCCGTCCGGCGCGGTGACCATGAACAAGACGTTCTTCAGCGTGTCCGCACCCGTCCAGTCGCGGTCGGGACGGTCGCGGTTGAGGATGTCGACGACGGCGGCGATGGTGCCGGCGTCCGGGGTCTCCACCACCGACATCGCGGGCGCATCGGCGAGCGGCGGCGACGCCGGGGCGGCGACGCGCACGGCCTCGACGTTGGCGGCGTAGCCCCCCGGCGACCGCACGAAGGTGTCCTCGCCGTTGTCGGCGACGGCCAGGAACTCCTCGGAGCGCGAGCCGCCCATGGCCCCGGCCATGGCCGACACGATGACGTATTCGAGGCCGAGGCGCTCGAAGATCCGCTGGTACGCACGCCGGTGCGCCTGGTAGCTGGCCTCCAGGCCGGCGTCGTCGACGTCGAACGAGTAGGAGTCCTTCATGACGAACTCGCGGCCACGCAGCAGCCCGGCGCGGGGACGGGCCTCGTCGCGGTACTTGGTCTGGATCTGGTAGAGCGACAGCGGCAGGTCCTTGTAGGAGCTGTAGAGGTCCTTGACCATGAGGGTGAACATCTCCTCATGCGTGGGGCCCAGCAGCATGTCCGCGCCCTTGCGGTCCTGCAGGCGGAACAGGGTCTCGCCGTACTCCGTCCAACGCCCGGTCGCCTCGTAGGGCTCGCGGGGCAGCAGCGCGGGGAACCGCACCTCCTGCGCGCCGATGGCGTCCATCTCCTCCCGGACCACCGTCTCGACCTTCTGCAGCACCTTCAGCCCCAGCGGCAGCCACGAGTAGATGCCCGGCGCGGCGCGGCGGATGTAACCCGCGCGCACGAGCCAGCGGTGGCTGGGGACCTCTGCGTCGGCGGGGTCGTCGCGGAGGGTGCGCACGAACAGGCTCGACAGACGGGTGAGCATAGAGGCAGGCCTTTCTACGGGTGACGAGGCACAGCCTAGGGCACCGCTCAGAAGTGGACCGTGGCGAGGGCGCCGACCTCGACGAACCCGAGCCGCTCGTAGGCCCGGATGGCCGGGGTGTTGAAGTCGTTGACGTACAGGCTGATGCGCGGGAAGCGCCGCATGGCCAGCGTCAGCATGCCGCTGAGCGCCGGGGTGCTGAGCCCGCGACCCCGCAGCTCCGGCGCGACCCACACGCCCTGGAGCTGGGCCTGGTCCCCCAGCCTGGGGCCGAGGTCGGCCTTGAAGATGACGCGGCCGTCGTCGTCGACGATGCCGTAGGCGTCGCCGTCGATGAGCCGCTGCATGACGAAGCGCTCGTAGCCGCTGCCGTACTTGAACGGCGAGCTGCCGATCTCGTCGGTGTACATGTGCACGGAGGCGTCGAGGTAGGTCGGGTAGTCGTCGGGGGTGAGGCACCGCACCCGGGGGTCGGCCGGCACGGCGGGCTCGCGGTCGAGAAGCATCAGGGGCTGACGCGCCCGGACGTTGCTGACGCGGCCCCAGGCGTCCCAGCGCTGGCTGAGCCCGAGGTGGAGGCCGAGCACGGAGATGGCCGGACCGAGGATCGACGAGCAGCGACGGATGGGACCCAGCTGGCCGACGAACGCCGGCAGCGCGTCGGCGTCGAAACCGGCGACGAAGACCGTGCCGCCGTCGAGCAGGAGCGACGAGATCCGGCCGGCGCGGTCGTAGGCGTAGACGCTGCCGAGGCGGCGCCGGTCGATGCCCAGCGTGGCGATCTTGGAGGCGAGGAACAGGTTCTCCTCGGGGCTGCCCGCGAGGAAGGCCAGCGCCTCCTCCCGGTCCGCGCCGCCCAACGCGCGTACCCGGGCAGCCATGCGCGACAGCTTAAGAGACCGAGACCGCAGGCGTGCCGATCTCGCCCATCTCGGCGGCGAGGCGCTGCGCCTCGATGATCAGGGTCTCGACGATCTCGTCCTCCGGCACCGTCTTGATGACCTCGCCCTTGACGAAGATCTGGCCCTTGCCGTTGCCCGACGCGACACCGAGATCGGCCTCGCGGGCCTCCCCCGGGCCGTTGACGACGCAGCCCATGACGGCCACGCGCAGCGGCGCCTGCATCCCCTCAAGACCCTTGGTCACCTGCTCGGCGAGGGTGTAGACGTCCACCTGGGCGCGACCACAGGAGGGGCAGGACACGATGTCCAGCTTGCGGGGCCGCAGGTTGAGAGACTCGAGGATCTTCAGGCCCACCTTGACCTCCTCGGCCGGCGGAGCCGAGAGGGAGACGCGGATGGTGTCACCGATGCCCTTGCTCAGCAGAGCCCCGAACGCGACGGAGGACTTGATGGTGCCCTGGAACGCGGGCCCGGCCTCGGTGACGCCGAGGTGCAACGGGTAGTCGCACTTCTCGCTCAGCATCTCGTACGCGCGCACCATGACGACGGGGTCGTTGTGCTTGACGGAGATCTTGAAGTCGTGGAAGCCGACGTCCTCGAACAGCGACGCCTCCCATAGCGCAGACTCCACGAGCGCCTCGGGCGTCGGGGCGCCGTACTTGGCCAGCAGCCGCTTGTCGAGCGAGCCGGCGTTGACGCCGATGCGCAGCGACACCCCGGCGTCGGAGGCGGCCTTGGCGATCTCGGCGACCTTGTCGTCGAACTGCTTGATGTTGCCGGGGTTCACGCGGACCGCGGCGCAGCCGGCGTCGATGGCGGCGAAAACGTAGCGCGGCTGGAAGTGGATGTCCGCGATGACGGGGATCTGCGACTTCATCGCGATGATGGGCAGCGCGTCGGCGTCGTCCTGGCTGGGCACCGCGACGCGCACGATGTCGCATCCGGTCGCGGTGAGCTCGGCGATCTGCTGCAGGGTGGCGTTGATGTCCGTGGTCTTCGTCGTGGTCATCGACTGGACGCTGATGGGGGCGTCGCCGCCCACCAGGACCTTGCCCACCTTGATCTGGCGGGTTTGGCGGCGGGGGGCGAGAACGGGGGCGGGCGCGGCCGGCATACCGAGGTTCACGGACATGGCGCCAACACTACTAGGTTCGCCCCCGCCGCCCGCGGCCCGGCATCACAGCAGCTGGATGGGCGAGATGAGGTCGGCGAGGATGAGGATGCCGCCGCCGAGCAGCAGGAAGCCGCCGACCACGTAGGTGACCGGGAGCCCCTTCGCGGTGTCGACGGGGCCCGGGTCCGCGCGGCCGGCCACCCGCGCCCCGACGCGCTTGAGCCACTCCCACACCGCGGCGGCGACGTGCCCGCCGTCGAGCGGTAGCAACGGCACCAGGTTGAACAGCGCCAGGAACAGGTTGACCGAGCCGAGCAGCGACAGCCAGCTGGCGACCTTGTCGTCGGCCGCGAGCCGGTCGCTCGCGCCGATCTCCCCCGCGACCCGCGAGGCGCCGACGATCGAGATGGGCGAGTTGATGTCGCGGGGCTGACCGGTGACGAGGTCCGCCGCCACGTTGTAGACGCGCACCGGGAAGCTCGCCAGCGCGACCACCGACTGCCGGGTGAGCTGCCACATCTGCTCCACCGTCTCGGTCACGCCACCGCGCCGCTGCTCGGTGACCGGTGTCACGCCGAGGAAGCCCGCCTCCACCATGCGGGACGGGTCGAGCCGGTCCGGCACGTGGTTGAGGACGGTGGAGACGGTGGGCAGCTCGACCCGCTGCCCCTCGCGCTCGACGACGATGCGGGCCTCCCCCGCCCCGTTGGCGCGGATCAGCTCGCCCACCTCGTCCCAGTCGGCGGGCTCGATGCCGTTGAAGGACACGATGCGGTCACCCTCGCGGATGCCCGCCGCGAGCGCGGGGCTGGGCGGGTCGTCGCCGGTGCAGGTGCGCTCCGCGCGGTCCGCCGCGACGACGCACTCCGAGACGGCCGCGACCGTGAGCGTGGGCGTGTAGATGCCGAAGGCGGACGTGATGCCGAGGAAGATGAGGAAGGCCAGCAGCAGGTTCATGGCGGGGCCGCCCAGCATGATGACGATCTTCTGCCAGGGCTTCTTCTCGTAGAGCAGCCGGCCGCGGTCCGCGGGCGTGATCTCCTCGTACTCGACGGCGCGCGCCTGGTCCGCCATGCGGGTCAGCCAACCCTCGCGGCCCGTACGCGGACCCTGCGGCGGGTACATGCCCATCAGCCGCACGTACCCGCCCAGCGGGAGGAGCTTGATGCCGTACTCGGTCTCGCCGCGGCGGGTGGACCACAGCGTGCGCCCGAAGCCGACGAAGTAGCGCGAGACGCGGACGCCGAAGAGCTTGGCGGGGACCAGGTGCCCGATCTCGTGCAGCGCGATCGACGCCATGATGGCGGCGAAGAAGAGGACGGCGAACAGCACCGTCGTGATCACGGTCATCGGCCGGCCGCCAACTCCGCGGCGCGGGCACGACCCCAGCCGTCGGCCGCGAGGACCGCGTCCAGGGTGAGGTCGGCGTCGGGCACGTGTCCGTCGGCCAGGTGCTCGTCGACGCAGACCGCGACGATGTCGGCAATGTCGAGGAAGCCGATCTCACCCGCCCAGAACGCCTCCACGCACGCCTCGTTGGCGGCGTTGAACACGGCGGGCGCGGTACCGGCGGCCCGACCCGCCGCCCTGGCGATCTCGACGGCGGGGAACGTGGCAGAGTCGAGCGGCTCGAAGGTCCAGGCCGACGCCGTGGACCAGTCGCAGGGGGCGGCGGCGTCGGCGAGCCGGTCCGGCCACGTGAGCGCGATGCCGATGGGCAGGCGCATGTCCGGCGGCGACACCTGCGCGATGGTCGACCCGTCATGGAACTCCACCATCGAGTGGACGATCGACTGCGGGTGGACGGTGACGACGATGTCGTCGTAGTCGACGCCGTAGAGCAGCGCCGCCTCGATGAGCTCCAGGCCCTTGTTCACCAGCGTCGCGGAGTTGATGGTGATGACGCGTCCCATGTCCCACGTGGGGTGTGCCATCGCCTGCTGCGGCGTGACGTCCGTGAGCTGGTCGCGCGTCCTGCCGCGGAACGGACCCCCGGAGGCGGTGAGGATGAGCCGGCGCACCTCGTCGGAGCGCCCGGAGCGCAGGGCCTGGGCGAAGGCCGAGTGCTCGGAGTCCACCGCGACGATCTGCCCGGGCCGGGCCACCTGCGTGACGAGGCGACCGCCGATGACCAGCGACTCCTTGTTGGCCAGCGCGAGCGTCGAACCGGCCGCGAGCGCGGCCAGCGTGGGCCGGAGGCCCGCGGCACCCGTGATGGCGTTGACGACGACATCGGCTCCCGCCGCCGCGAGCTCGGTCGAGGCGTCCGGACCCAGCAGCAACCTCGGCAGCTGGTAGTCGCCCTCGTTCCAGCCGCGCCGGTCCGCCTCGGCGTACAGGGCGCGCTGGAGGTCCTGGGCCGCGCTCGCCCGCGACAGGGCCACCGTCTCGGGCTGGTACTGCACGATCTGGCGGGCGAGGAGCTCGATGTTCCCACCGGAGGCGGACAGCCCGACGACCCGGAACCGGTCCCGCCTGCTGGAGATGACGTCGAGGGTCTGGGTTCCGATCGAGCCGGTGGATCCGAGCAGGACGATGGTGCGCACCGGCCCAGTCTAGGCGGACCGGCGCGGGCACCCGGTGTGCCAGGATCGAGGCATGCCTCTCGCCTCCACGCCGCCGCCCGGCACCCCCGTCCCGTTCGCGATCACCCGGTGGGCCGCCGCCCACGGCCGACGCGTCGATTCCTTGGTGTGGCGCAACGAGCTCGGCGGCCTCACGGCCCGCCTGGTCGGGCCCGACGAGCAGCCGCTGTACGCCAAGTGGAGCCCGGAGGACCTGCTGCCGGAGGCTGAGCGCCTGTCCTGGCTCGCGAGCCGCTTCCCCTCGCCGCGCATGGCCGACTACGAGGAGGTCGACGACGGCTGGCTGATCGTCACGCTCGGGATGCCCGGCGAGTCGGCGGTGGGCAGCGTGGGGATGGCGGACCCGGACCGCGCCGCCGCGGCCATCGGGGAGGGACTCGCGATACTCCACAGCCTCGACCCGACTGACTGCCCGTTCGGCCCCGCCGACTGGATCGGCTACCAGGACGACGTCGACCTCCTCGTCGTCGCCCACGGCGACGCGTGCGCGCCCAACACGCTCATCGACGCCGACGGCGCGTTCGTCGGCATCGTCGACGTCGGGGACCTCGGCGTCGCCGACCGCTGGGCGGACCTCGCGATCGCGTCCTGGTCGCTGGAGTGGAACTTCGGGCCCGGCCACGAGGACGCGCTCTGGGCCGGATACGGCGAAGCGCCGGACCCAGAGCGGATCCGGCGCTATCGCACCCTGTGGGGAAACCCCTGACTCAGACCAGACCGAAGGCCTGCATCGCGGCGGCGACCTTCTCGAAGCCGGCGATGTTGGCGCCGACCACGTAGTCGCCCGGGGCCCCGTACGACTCGGCCGTCTCCGCGCACATGTCGTGGATGTTGCGCATGATCGAGGTCAGGCGCTCCTCCGTGTACTCGAAGCTCCAGGAGTCGCGCGACGCGTTCTGCTGCATCTCCAGCGCCGAGGTGGCGACGCCACCCGCGTTGGCGGCCTTGCCCGGGCCGTAGAGGATCTTGGCCTCCTGGAACGCGCGGATGCCCTCGGGGGTGGTGGGCATGTTGGCGCCCTCCGCCACGGCCTTGACGCCGTTGCGGATGAGGGTCGCGGCCTGCTCGCCGTTCAGCTCGTTCTGCGTGGCGCAGGGCAGCGCGACGTCGACGGGGACGTCCCAGATGGAGCCGTTGCTCTGGTAGGTGGCCGACTGCCGCCGATCGGCGTAGTCGCTCACGCGGCCGCGCTCGACCTCCTTGATCTGCTTGAGCAGGTCGAGGTCCACGCCGGCCTCGTCGACGATGTAGCCGGTGGAGTCGGAGAACCCGATGACGGTACCGCCGAGCTGGTGGACCTTCTCGATGGCGTAGATCGCGACGTTGCCGGACCCGGAGACCGTCACCCGCTTGCCGTCGAACGACTCGCCGCGGGTCTTGAGCATCTCGTCGGCGAAGACGACGGTGCCGTAGCCGGTGGCCTCGGTGCGGACGAGCGAGCCGCCCCACGCGATGCCCTTGCCCGTCAGGACGCCGGACTCGTAGCGGTTGGTGATGCGCTTGTACTGACCGAACATGTAGCCGATCTCGCGGCCACCGACGCCGATGTCGCCGGCCGGCACGTCGGTGTACTCACCCAGGTGCCGGTACAGCTCCGTCATGAAGGACTGGCAGAAGCGCATGACCTCGCCGTCGGACTTGCCGCGGGGGTCGAAGTCCGAGCCGCCCTTGCCGCCGCCGATCGGCAGGCCGGTGAGCGAGTTCTTGAAGATCTGCTCGAATCCGAGGAACTTGATGACGCCGAGGTAGACGCTGGGGTGGAAGCGCAGGCCGCCCTTGTACGGGCCGAGCGCGGAGTTGAACTCGACACGGAAGCCACGGTTGACCTGAACCTCGCCCTTGTCGTCGACCCACGGCACACGGAAGATGATCTGCCGCTCCGGTTCGCAGATGCGCTCGAGGATCTTCGACTCGATGTATTCGGGGTGCCGGGCGACGACCGGCTCGAGGCTCTCGAAGACCTCACGGACGGCCTGGTGGAACTCGGCCTCCCCAGGGTTACGGGCCACGACGCTCTGGAAGATGCTTTCCAGTTTCTGTTCCATCAGTACTCCTTCGACGGTGGACGCATAGCGGCTCGATTGTAACGACGCCGCGTCGGACTTGTTTCGACGGGTCCACCGATGCTCACTCGCGGACGGTGGCCGCCAACTGCCCGCAGGCGCCGTCGATCTCGGACCCGCGGGTGTCGCGCAGGGTGACCGGCACCCCGCGCCGCTCCAGCGTCTGCATGAAGGCGCGCTCGTCCGCCTTCCGCGACGCCGTCCACTTCGATCCGGGCGTCGGGTTCAGCGGGATGAGGTTGACGTGCACCCAGCCCCAGTCCCCGCGCTTCTTCAGCACCTGGGCGAGCAGCTCGGCGCGGTGCACCTGGTCGTTGATGTCGCGCATCATGGCGTACTCGATGGAGACGCGCCGCTTCGTGACCCGCGCGTACTCCCAGGCCGCGTCGACGACCTCGCCGACCTTCCAGCGCGTGTTGATGGGCACGATCTCGTCGCGGAGCTCGTCGTCGGGCGCGTGCAGGGAGACGGCGAGCGTGAGCGGGAGGCCCTCAGTGGTGAGCTGCTGGATCTTCGGCACCAGGCCCACCGTCGACACGGTGATGCCGCGGGCGCTCATGCCGAACCCCTCGGGGGTGGGCGCCAGCAGGGTGCGGATGGCGCCCATGACCGCCTTGTAGTTGGCCAGGGGCTCCCCCATGCCCATGAACACGATGTTGTTGAGCCGCCCGGAGGCGCCCGGCACGACCCCGGAGGCGAGCATCTGGTTGGCGGCCAGCGCCTGGATGGTGATCTCCGCCTGGCTGAGGTTGCGCTGCAGGCCGCCCTGCCCGGTGGCGCAGAACGGGCAGGCCATGCCGCAGCCCGCCTGCGAGGAGATGCACAGGGTGGAGCGGCCCGGGTAGCGCATGAGGACCGACTCCAGCAGCGAGCCGTCGTGCAGCCGCCACAGCGTCTTGACGGTGGCCCCGGCGTCGGCCGTGCGCTGCGTGACCTGCTCGAGCAGGCGCGGGAAGAGCTGGGCGCCCAGGTCGTCGCGGATCGCCGCCGGGAGGTCGGTGAAGCGCTCGACGTCGTCCTCGAGCCGGTCGAAGACGTGCCGCGAGATCTGGTCGGCGCGGAACCGCGGCAGCCCCAGCCGCCGCGTCGCGTCGACGCGCTCGTCCGGCGTGAGATCGAGCCAGTGCTTCGGCGCCTTGCCCCGCAGGGGCGCGTCGAAGACGAGGGGCAGCTGGGTTCCGGTCATGGGGTCCTTCGCGTGGAGAGTCACCCGCCGAGGGCGAGATGGAGCACGAGCCACCCCATCGGGAACGCGACGAGCATCGAGTCCAGCCGGTCCATGACCCCGCCGTGGCCGGGGAGGAAGTTCGACATGTCCTTGAGCCCGGCGTCGCGCTTGATGAGCGACTCGACGAGGTCGCCGATGGTGGCGGCGAGACTCACCAGGATACCCAGCGGGATCCCGACCCACCAAGGCCCGTCGAGCAGGAACGCGACGGCGGCCACCGCGAAGCCCGTGGCGACGGTCACACCGCCGGCCAGTCCCTCCCACGTCTTGCCGGGGCTGATCTCGGGGGCGAGTTTGTGGCGGCCGAGCAGCGATCCGACGGCGTAGGCGCCGGTGTCGGCCGCGATGACGATGACGATGACGGTGAGGACGCGCAGCTGGCCCGCCGGGGCCGTCATGAGCAGCGGCACGAACATGCCGAGCATCGGCATGTAGGCGATGAGCAGCGAGCTGGCCGCGATGTCGCGGATGAAGCCCTCACGGCCCCGGAGGAGCCGTGCGCCCAGGGCGGCGATCATCGTCGCGCCGAGGCAGATGATGACGAACGCCGTCGGGGTGACGCGCAGCTCGGTGACCGCCGCCAGGTATCCACCGACCACGCTGACCGCGGTGCCGATGGCGATGGCGACGATCTCGGCGCGCATCCCCTTGCGCAGGAGCGCGCCGTGGACCTCGACGGCAGCGGCCGTCAGCGCGACGGCGACCAGCAGGATGAACAGCCACGGGAACCAGATGAGGCCCACCGCGAACGGGACGAACAGCGCGATGCCCACCCCGATGGCGACGGGGAGATCCCGTCCGGCCTTCGAGGCGGGCGTCGTCGCTGCCTGTCCCGTCATCAGACCTCGAGGAGCTCGGCTTCCTTGTGCTTGAACAGCTCGTCGATGCTCTCGACGAACTTCTTGGTGCTCGCATCGAGCGCCTTCTCGGCGCGGGAGAGGTCGTCCTCGCCGATCTCGCCGTCCTTCTGGAGCTTCTTCAGCTGGTCGATGGAGTGACGGCGCACGTTGCGCACGGCCACGCGCGCGTCCTCGGCCTTCGACTTGGCCATCTTGATGTATTCCTTGCGGCGCTCCTCGGTGAGCTGCGGCATGACGACGCGCACCGCGTTACCGTCGTTGCTGGGGTTGACGCCGAGGTCCGCGTCGCGGATGGCCTTCTCGATGGCGCCGATGGCGCTGCGGTCGAAGGGCGTGATGATCATCGACCGGGGATCCGGCGACGTGAACGTCGCCAGCTGCTGCAGCGGGGTCGGGGCGCCATAGTAGTCAGCGGTGATCTTGTTGAACATCTGGGGGTGGGCCCGGCCGGTGCGGATCGTGGCGAGATCCTCACGCGCGTGGTCCACCGCGTGCTGCATCTTGGTCGAGGCTTCCTTCTGGACGTCGGCGATCATGTGTGCTCCTGTGATTCTCGGTGGGTCTATCGCGAGACGAGGGTTCCGATGGGCTCGCCGGCCACGACGCGCCCGATGTTGCCCGGGGTGGAAAGGTTGAAAAAGACGATGTTGAGGTTGTTGTCGCGGGCCAGCGAGATGGCGGTGGCGTCGGCGACCTTCAGGTCCTCGGTGAGGAACTGGTCGTAGGTGAGGTGGTCGAACTTCGTGGCCTCGGGGTGGAGCTGCGGGTCCTTGTTGTAGACGCCGTCGACGCCCTGCTTGCCCATGAGGAGCACCTCGGCCCCGATCTCGAGCGCACGCTGCGCCGCGACGGTGTCGGTGGAGAAGTACGGCATGCCGGACCCGGCGCCGAAGATCACGAGCCGCCCCTTCTCGAGGTGCCGCTCGGCGCGCCGCGGGATGTAGGGCTCGGCGACCTGGGCCATGTTGATGGCCGACTGGACGCGGGTCTCGATGCCGGCCTTCTCGCAGAAGTCCTGCAGCGCGATGCTGTTCATGACGGTGCCCAGCATGCCCATGTAGTCGGCCCGGTCGCGGGCCATGCCGTTCTGCGACAGCTCCGCGCCGCGGAAGTAGTTCCCGCCGCCGACGACGACGGCGACCTGGGTCCCGCCCCGCACGACCTCCGCGATCTCGGCGGCGATCGCCGACACCACCGTGGGGTCGACTCCGAGCTTCCCGCCGCCGAACACCTCGCCCGACAGCTTCAACAGCACCCGATGGTATGCCACGTGACTCCTCGACTCCGACCGATCCGAACATGGACGTGCGCCGCGACCCTACTCGGATCGCGGCGCACGCCACTCTACTTCACTTGTGTCGTCCGCTGCTGGGACGGGTGATCAGGCGCCGACGGCGAACCGGACGAAGCGCACGATCTCGGTGCCACCGGCCTTGAGTGCGTCACCGACGGACTTCTTGTCCTCCCAGACCGCGGCCTGGTCCACGAGGACGACGTCCTTGTAGAAGCCGCCGACGCGGCCCTCGACGATGCGCGGGATGGCGCCCTCGGGCTTGCCCTCCTCCTTGGCCGTGGCCTCGGCGATGCGCTTCTCGTTCTCGACGATGTCGGCCGGCACCTCGTCGCGGGTCACCCACTGCGGCGACATCGCGGCGATCTGCATGGCGACCTGGTGCGCGAGCGCCTCGTCACCCTTGTACTCGACCAGCACGCCGACCTGCGGGGGCAGGTCCGCGGCGCGGCGGTGGAGGTACAGGTGCGTGTCGCCGTCGAAGTTGGCGACCGCGACGAGCGACAGGTTCTCGCCGATCTTGGCACCGAGCTCCTGGACCGCGTCCAGGACCTTCTTGCCGGAGGCGAGCGACGCCTCGTTGGCCGACGCCACGTCCGAGGCACCGGAGGTGAGGACGGCGCCCAGGATGTCGTCGGCGAGGCTGACGAACTCGGCGTTCTTGGCGACGAAGTCGGTCTCGGCGGCGAACTGGATGAGCGCGCCGTCGCGGCCCGCGACGATGCCGTTGGTGGCCTCGCGGTCGGCCCGCTTGGCGGCCTTCGCCAGGCCGGAGATGCGCAGCAGCTCCACGGCCTTGTCGAAATCGCCCTCGGCCTCGGTGAGGGCCTTCTTGGCGTCCATCATGCCCGCGCCGGTGGCGTCGCGGAGCTTCTTCACATCAGCGGCAGTGATAGCCATGGCTGGATTTCCCGTCTGTTCGAGTGATCAGTTGGCGTCGGTGGACTCGGCGGCAGGCGCCTCAACCGCGGCCTCGGCGTCGGCCTCGGGGGCCTCCTCCGCGGCGGCCGGGGTCTCCTCCGCGGCGGCGGGGCTCTCCTCCGCGGCGGCCTCGGCGACGGGGGCCTCCTCGGCCGGCGCGGCCTCGGCGGCTTCGCCCTCAGCGCCCAGCAGCTCGCGCTCCCAGTCGGGCATGGGCTCGGCCTCGACGGCCTGCTCGCCCCCGCGACCGGCGGAGCGCTCGATGAGGCCGTCGGCGACGGCGTCGGCGATGATGCGGGTCAGCAGGGCGACGGAGCGGATGGCGTCGTCGTTGCCGGGCACCGCGTAGTCGACCTCGTCGGGGTCGCAGTTGGTGTCGAGGATGCCGACGATGGGGATGTTCAGCTTGCGCGCCTCGTCGACGGCGAGGTGCTCCTTCTTGGTGTCGACGATCCAGACGGCCTGCGGGGTGCGGGCCATGTCACGGATGCCGCCGAGGGTCTTGGCGAGCTTGTTCTTCTCGCGCTCGAGCTGCAGGAGCTCCTTCTTCGTCAGGCCGGAGCCGGGCACGTCAGCGAAGTCCATGCCCTCCAGCTCCTTGAGGCGCTGGATGCGCTTGGTGACGGTGTGGAAGTTGGTGAGCATACCGCCCAGCCAGCGCTGGTTCACGTAGGGCATCCCGACGCGGGTGGCCTGGTCGGCGATGGCCTCCTGCGCCTGCTTCTTGGTGCCGACGAACAGCACCTGGCCGCCGCGCGCGACGGTGGACTTGACGAAGTGGTACGCCTTGTCGATGTAGCGCAGCGAGAGCTGGAGGTCGATGATGTAGATGCCGTTGCGCTCCGCGAAGATGAACCGCTTCATCTTGGGGTTCCAGCGCCGGGTCTGGTGCCCGAAATGCACGCCCGATTCGAGGAGCTGGCGAGTGGTGACGACGGCCATGGCCGTTCCTTTCGCGGCGGGCGGACCCGCCTGGCTGGGTGAGCGCGCGCGCTCACACGGTGGTTACGATGGCCCGTGAGGGCCTGCCTGATGCGCCCGGCGTCCGCACCCACCTCCGGGGAGGGGGACCACGCGGCAGCCGACGGGATCTCCCGCTGAGCGCATGCGATGTCAACCCACGAGGGTTGCGGGGTCCATCGTAGCCAGTGCCGCGCCCCGCCACCAAACGGGTTCATCCCGCCGCTTCACCGCACGACACGCCGTCGAACTGCCCTCTCGAGCCCGCGCAGCCCGCCGAGGGGCGCGTTTCCCTGTCATTCGTGTCGACGGTGGTCGCCGAGTTGTCCACAGGCCGACGGATCGCGCGGCATTCCGGGCCGCCGGCCGCACACGATGGCGGCATGCGACGCCTCCTCATCACCGTCCTCCTCGCCCTCGCTCTGACCGCGCCGGGGGCGGGCGCGGCCGTCGCGGACGCCGGGTTCGTGCTGGACCGCCCGCTGACCGGGGCGGTGACACGCGGCTTCGACACGCTCGCCTCGAGGTACGCCGCCGGCCACCGGGGCGTGGACCTCGCCGGGCGCGCCGGTGCGACGGTGGCGTCCGCCGCGGCCGGACGCGTGTACTTCGCCGGGTCGGTCGCGGGCGTGGGCACCGTGTCGGTCGATCACGGCAACGGGTGGCGCACGACCTACCAGCCGGTGCGGGCCACCGTCGCGAAGGGCGACGTCGTCGGCGCCGGGGACCCGATCGGGACGCTGCTGGCGGGCCACTGCGCCACCGCATGTCTGCACTGGGGACTGACCGACGGCGTCGATCACCTCGACCCGCTCCAGTACGCCGCCACGCCCACGATCCGCCTCCTTCCCCACGGCGCGATGCCGCAGACCCCGCCCCCGCTCGCCGCGGCGCGGGTGGCCGCCGTCGGGGGCCGGCCCGTCGCCGGTCGGATCACGTCGGGCTTCGGCACGCGGCGCCATCCGGTCACGGGCGTCGTCAAGCTCCACGACGGCGTGGACCTCGCGGCCGCGTGCGGCACGCCGGTGGCGGCGCCGGCCGACGGTGTCGTCGTCGATGCGTCCTTCCACGCCGCCTACGGATTCCGGGTCCGCATCGACCACGGCGCCGGACTCCAGATGGCGTACACGCATCTACCCGGGCTGGAGGTGAGGGAAGGACAGCGGGTGGCGGCGGGCGAACGCATCGGCCGGGTGGGCTCCACAGGCTTGTCGACGGGGTGCCATCTGCACTGGATGGCATGGCGCGACGGCGACCTGATCGACCCGCTGACCCTGGGCCGGTGAGGGCGACGACTCTCAGGCCCGGGGATGCGCCTGCCGGAAGGCCTGCCGCAACCGCTCGGAGGTCACGTGCGTGTAGATCTGCGTGGTGGCCACCGACGAGTGGCCGAGCATCTCCTGGACGCTGCGCAGGTCCGCGCCGCCGTCGATCAGGTGCGTCGCCATCGCGTGCCGCAGGCCGTGCGGCCCCGTCTCCGCTCCCCTGCCCGCCCCCGCGGTGGCGGCGTGGACGACCCGCCGCGCGACACGCGGGTCCATCGCCCCTCCACGGGCGCCGAGGAACACGGTCTCCGGGCTGCGCGGACCGGCGACCTCCGGCCGCCGACGCAGCCACGCGTCCAGCGCCCGGAGCGCGGGCACCCCGAGCGGCACGGTGCGCTCCTTGCCGCCCTTACCGAGGACGGTCAGGGCCCGGCGCTCGCGGTCGACGTCGCGCAACCGCAGCGAACACGCCTCGGACACGCGCAGCCCGCTGGAGTAGAGGACCTCCACCAGTGCGAGGTCGCGGTGGACGAGCGGGTTGTCGCCCTCCGACAGCCGGGCGCTCACGGAGGCCAGACTCAGGTCCACGTCGGCACGGCTGGGCACCCTCGGCAGGTGGCGCCGCCGGCGAGGCGCTGTCAGCCGCGCCGCGGGATCCTCGGCCACCAGCCCCTCCCGGCGCGCCCAACCGAAGAAGCCGCGGACACAGGCGACGCGCCGCTGCACCGTCGAGGAGGCGGCGCCGGCGTCGGTCATCGCCGACAGCCAGGACCGCAGCGCCGGCAGCGTGACCTCGGCCGGCCCCACGCCGCAGTGGCGGGCCAGTTCGACGAGATCCCCGCGGTACGCCCGCACCGTGTGCGGCGACAGGCCGCGCTCGGCGTCCAGGTGCGCGACGTAGTCGTCCAGGAGCGCGGACCAACCGGGTGGCAGTTCCATGTGCGCCAGTGTGGCGCACACCCCCGCGCGTGCCCCCCAGCGACACCCTGCGGCATACTGGGCAGCCGGAATGCCGTCGATGCTTGGAGGATGACGATGACCGAGGACGATCTCACGCAGGGCGGCCAGGTAAGGCCGATCACCCGCTGGGGCACTCCCGTCATGCATCAGCCCACCGAGCCCGTCACGGAGTTCGACGAGGAGTTGCACACCCTCGTCCGCGACATGTTCGCCACCATGCGGGCCTCGGAGGGCGTCGGCCTCGCCGCCACCCAGGTCGGCGTCGGCAAGGCGGTGTTCATCTACGAGTGCCCCGACGCCGACGACACGATCCACATCGGCGTGGTGTGCAACCCGACGGTCACGCTGCCCGAGGGCGCCGCGCGGCAGCTGGAGTCCGCCGACGAGGGCTGCCTGTCCTACCCGGGCGGGTACGCGGTGCTGGCCCGCCCCGACCAGGCGGTGTGTACCGGCCAGGACGCCTTCGGCAACGACGTCACGGTGGTGGGGACCGGGCTCCTGTCGCGCTGCCTGCAGCACGAGACCGATCACCTCAACGGCACGGTCTTCGGGGATCGGCTGTCCGCGCGGCTGCGGCGCCAGCTCGACGCCAAGGTCACCGAGCTGGCGTGGCGCTACCCCGACGACTGGCCCGTGTCGCCGAAGGCCACGCATGCCACTCCCCCCGGCGCGACCGCGTGACCGGTTCGAGGGCAGGAGTAACAACAAGGCGCTTGAGTTGTACAACCCGACGGCCCAGGCCATCGATCTCACCGGCCACCGGGTCGAGATGTTCCTCAACGGCGCTTCGTCCGCCGGCCTGACCCTGACCCTGTCCGGGACCGTCGCCCCGGGCGGCTACCACCATGTGGTCCACGCGTCCGCGAACGCGCAGCTGCTCGCGCTCGCCGAGGCCACCAACGGCTCCGGCTGGTACAACGGCGACGACGCCGTCGTCCTCCGGTCCGGCACCACGGTCGTCGACTCGCTGGGCCAGGTCGGCCACGATCCCGGCACCGAATGGGGCTCCGAGCTGCTCGGCACGGGGGACGGAACGCTGGTGCGCTCGGCGTGTGTCGTCGACGCCGACCCCACGGATGCCTTCGACCCCTCCGCCCAGTGGACCGGCAAGGGCCTGAACGCGTTCAGCGCCCTGGGCACTTTCACGTGCGACGGGTCAACCCAGCCCACCGACCCGCCAGAGCCGGAGGAACCCGCGATCGTGCCGATCGGGACTGTCCAGGGCACGGCCGACCGGGCCGCCTACGTGGGCCGGGACGTCACCGTCGAGGGCGTCGTCACCGGCGACTTCCAGAGCGGCGGCTTTGACGGCTTCTTCGTGCAGGACGCCGGCGACGGGGACACTGCCACCAGCGACGCCGTCTTCGTCTACCGCGGCGGTGTCGCGGTGTCCCCGGGCGAGCACGTACGGGTCGCCGGCCGGGTGTCGGAGTACCGGAACCAGACGCAGCTCTCGCCCACGTCGGTGGAGGTGCTGGGCTCCGGCGAGCCGGTGACGCCCCTCGACCTGACCCTGCCGCTGGTGTCGCCCGAGCGCCACGAGGGGATGCTCGTGAGGTTCCCCGACGAACTCACGATCATCGAGTACTTCAACTTCGACCGCTACGGCGAGATCGTCTACGGCACCTCGCGACAGCACACGCCGACGGCCGTGGTCGAGCCGGGACCGGCCGCACAGAGCCTGCTGAGCGTGAACGTCGCCAACCGACTGGTGGTCGACGACGGCCGCACCGACCAGAATCCCTCCCCGGCGATCCATCCCAACGGGGAGGCGTTCACCCGCGACAACTACTTCCGCGGCGGCGACGGCGTGTCCGGGATCACCGGCGTGCTCAGCTACGTGTTCAACGCGTGGAAGGTCCAGCCGACGCAGGGCGCCACCCACGTCCCGGCCAACCCGCGGCCCGACGTCCCCGAGGTGGGCGGCGACCTCACGGTCGCGTCGATGAACGTGCTCAACTACTTCACGACCCTGCGCTCGGACGACCTGGAGGCCCGCGGCGCCGACACCGTGGAGGAGTTCGAGCGTCAGCAGGCCAAGATCGTCGCCGCGCTCGCGGCCATGGACGCCGACGTCGTCGGTCTCATGGAGATCGAGAACAACGGCACGGCCGTGGAGAACCTGGTCACGGCCCTGAACGCGCACCTGGGCGCCGACACCTACCGGGCGGTCAACACCGGCGTGGTCGGCTCGGATGCCATCATCCAGGCGCTCATCTACAAGCGTTCGACGGTGCAGCCCGTCGGCGACTGGGCGGCCCTCGACTACGGCGACGACCTCAACCGGCCGACCCTGCTGCAGACGTTCAAGCAGGTCCGCGGCCCCGAGAAGGTCAACGTGGCGGTCAACCACCTCAAGTCGAAGGGCTCGTCATGCGGCGTCGGGGACCCCGACACCGGCGACGGCTCCGGCAACTGCAACCGCACGCGCCTGGCCGCCGCCGAGCGGATGATCGAGTGGCTGGCCTCCGACCCCACGGGCGTCGGCGAGGCCCGCACGCTCGTCATCGGCGACCTCAACAGCTACGACCATGAGGCGCCCATCGACGCGTTCGTCGAGGCCGGGTACACGGACCTGGAGAAGAAGTTCGGCGGCGAGGCGGCGTACTCCTACGTCTTCGACGGCATGATCGGCTACCTCGACTACGCCCTGGCCAACGAGTCGCTGGCCGGCTTCGTCACGGGGAGCGCGGCGTGGCATATCAACGCCGACGAGTCGGATCTGTTCGACTACGACACCACCTACAAGGGGGCGGCTGAGGCGGACCTGTGGGCGGCCGACCCCTACCGGTCCTCGGACCACGACCCGGTGCTCGTCGGCCTCACCCTGACCGAACCGAACTCCGGCCGGTTCGGCGGACGGCCCGACTGGGGCGGTCCGCAGCGCTGACCCCACACTGCAGAGGGCCGGTCCCCAGGCGGGGCCGGCCCTCATGTGTGCGCCCGGGGGTCAGTCCCGGCTCCGCGGATCCAACGCGCTCAGCCCCTCGGGGATGCCGTCGACGGGCACGATGACGGTGTCGACGGCCTTCCAGTCCGCGTCCCGGCACCGGTCGTGCAGCTCCTCCAGGTCCTCGATACGGAGCCTGGCGCCCTCCACGGGGACCACGAACACCTCGCTGTGGAAGACGTGGCCCATGTCGCGGGTCCGCACGACGGCCTCCGCGACCCACGGGGTACGCAGCGCCTCGTCGCGGAGCTTCTCGATCAGCGGATCCGGCTCGTCCGACTCGAGCGGGGCGGCCCGGCGGTCCAGCAGGGCGCCGACGGCGCCGCGCACGTTGGTGAAACCGTCCTTGACGATCGACATGGAGACCAGCGCGGCGGCGGCGGAGTCCGCCCACCAGAGACCGAACCCGATGCCGGTGACCCCGACGACGGTCGCCAGCCCGGTCTGCCAGTCCGCCTTGAGCATGTCCGCGTCCGCGGCCAGCACCTTGTCGTGCAACTGTTCGGCGAGCTTGCGCTTCATCCGGCCGAGGATGACCGGCGGGATGGCGCTGAGCGTCATGACCCCGATCATCAGCCACCCGGACCAGAAGGTCTGGCCGAACAGCGAGATCGCCCCGATCGGCGGCCGCTCCCCCTTGGCGAGTCCCGACAGGCCGTTGTAGAGCAGCATGAGGCCGAACACCAGGAGGGCGACCGCGGAGACGAGATGGCCGGCCGCGATGGCGCGGTGGTGGCCGTAGGGGTGCTCCGGGCTGCGTCCCTTGCGCGCCCGCGCCACCCCGATGAGGAACGCGATCGGCGGCAGGAGCGCCAGCGAGTCCTCGACGAAGGCGGTGCGCATGGCCTGGGACTGACCGGCCGCCATCCCGACGGCGGCGATGATCACGGTCATCACCACCAGCGTCATCCACTCGAGCCGCACCGCCTTGGCGAGGATGGCGGACTGCTCAGGCGGCAGCACCGACGACACCGCGCGCCTCATGCTCGCAGCCCCTTCTCGATGAGGTAGCGGTCGAGGCTGGTCAGCAGGGCGTTCTCCCCCAGGCGGGCCGCGATGACCATCTTCTGCGCCTTGCCGTCCGTCCCGACGACGCGCGTGTAGGGCCGGGTGAAGGCCGCGTGCTTGGACCATGGGGAGTTCGACGCGATCCCGCCGATGACGACGTCGAGCTGACCCAGGTCGAGCAACTCCACCAGTTCACTCTCGGCGCCGTCGCGCCACTCCACGGTGGCGCCGATGGACTCGGCGTAGCCCTCGATGATCTCCACCTCGTCGCCCGAGACCGACCCGTCGTCGGCGACCTCGGTGAACGGCGGGTGGTCGGACACCCCCACCCGCAGGGTCCCCCCGCTCGCCCGCTCCAGCGTGTCGTCCGGGTCGCGGGGGAAGGCGGGCTCCGCACAACCGACCAGCACCAGGCTGAGCAGCGCCGCGGTCACCCTCACGATGATGCGCACCATCATCGCAGTGTGTCACGGGCGCAGGGCGTAGGCCAGGATGGCGGCGGCCGTAGCGACGTTCAGCGAGTCGACGCCGGCCGCCATCGGGATCGTCACGTGGCGGTCCGCGGCCGCGGACCAGGCGTCGCTCAGGCCCCGTCCCTCGGTGCCGAGCAGCAGAGCGGTCTTGGCGGGGGGCTCGAGGTCGGAGAGGTCGACGGCGCCGGGCGCCAGCGTCGATGCCACGAGCGTGAAGCCCGCGTCGCGCAGCCGCTGCAGGTCCGTGTCGGCCTCCATGCGCCGCCACGGCAGGGCGAGCGACGAACCCATCGACGCCTTGACGGCGCGCCGGTAGAGCGGGTCCGCGCTGCCGGGTGAGACGAGGACGCCGTCCCAGCCGAGGCCGGCCGCGACGCGGATGATGGCCCCGAGGTTGGCGTGGTCGACGGTGTCCTCGCACACGATGAGGCGTCGTCCGCCCAGCAGCTCGTCCCAGCCGGCCTCCCGCGGCCGGTCGAAGGAGCCGAGCGCCCCGCGGTGCACGTGGAAGCCGCTGACGTGTTCGATCAGCGACTCGGACGCCAGGTACACCGGGACGTCGGGCCAGGCGTCGATCAGTTCGCGGAGGCCGGGCAGCCAGCGCGGCTGCAGCAGGAGCGAGCGCGGTGTACACCCGGCCGCGAAGGCCCGCTCGATGATCTTGACGCCCTCAGCGATGAACCGCGACACCTCGGGCCGGCGCAGCTGCGCGTCCCGCAGCCCGACGTAGTCGACGAGTCGCGGGTCCCCGGCGTCGGTCACGTCGATGAGCATGGGCAGCACTGTACGAGACCCCGCCCCTACGCGCCCCACCCGGCGGCCCGTCCCGCCGGGCGCGCCCGATACCCTTGTCGGCCATGGACCCCTTCGCGCTGCTCGACGACGCCCGCACGGGCCGCGCGACCCTCTACACGCGGCTGACCAGGGTCGATCGCGTCGACCTCTCCGGACTCGACGCCGCGCTGGCCGCCGGCTGGGACCGGGGTGAGCACTGCCTGGCTTGGCTCCCCTACGACCTCGCCGAGGCGGAGACGGGCCTGCGTCACCCCTCTCCGGGCGCGCTCTACTGGTTCGCCGAGCGCCGCGACGTGGACCTGAGCGAGGTGCTCCCGGCCGACCGCCACGGCTGGCTGGCCGACACCGCGCCGGATGTGACCGAGGCCGAGTTCGCGACCCAGGTCGAGGCGATCCGCGCCGCGATCGCCGCCGGGACCAGCTACCAGGTCAACTACACGCACCGGGTGACGGGCCGCGTGGTGGGCAACCCGGCCGCCCTCTACGCGCGGCTCCGCGCGCGGCAGCCCGTCGAGTTCGGCGTCCTCGCGCGCCTCCCCGGCCCGGCGGCCGCATGGACGCTCAGCCTGTCGCCAGAGTTGTTCCTGCACGTCGCGGACGGGGTCGCGACGAGCCGGCCCATGAAGGGGACCGCCGACGCGGACTCGGACCCCGCGGTGCTCGGCACGGACCCCAAGAACCGCGCAGAGAACCTCATGATCGTCGACCTCATCCGCAACGACCTCAGCCGGGTGAGCGTGCCGGGGACGGTCGCCGTCGACCGGTTGTTCCAGGTGGAGCGCGTCGGGAGCCTCTGGCAGATGACCAGCACCGTCCACGGCGACCTCGCTCCGGGCACCACCCCCGCGCGGTTGCTGTCCTCCCTGTTCCCGTGCGGCTCGATCACCGGGGCGCCGAAGCTGGCCAGCATGCGGCTCATCCGCGCCGCCGAGCCCACCGCGCGCGGTCTGTACACGGGCGCGCTCGGCACCATCGAGCCCGCCGATGATCCGCTGGGCTGGCGCATGGACCTCTCCGTGGTCATCCGGACGCTCGAGATCGACGCCGCCGGCACCGCGACGCTGGGCGTGGGCTCGGGCATCGTCACCGACAGCACCGCGGCGGCCGAGTGGGCCGAGTGCCGCGCCAAGGCCCGGTTCGCCACCGACGCCGGACCGACGGTCCACCTCCGCGAGGCGATGCGGGTCGTCGACGGCGCGGCGCCCCTCGCGGCACGACACCGGTCCCGGCTCGCGGCCTCCGCGCGCGCGCTCGGCTTCGGGGACCCGGGAGACGCCGTCGCCAGGGCGGTCGCGGAGACCCCGCGGGTCGGCAGCTGGCGGGTGGGGCTCGACGTCGCCCCCGACGGCACGGCCACGGTCACCCGTAGCCCGCTGGCGCCGCTGGCCGGCGAGGTCACGGTCCGGTTGGCCCAGGCCCCGTGGCGCCCGGGCGCGCTGGCCCGCCACAAGACGTCGGCGCGCCAGCAGTACGACGACGCCGTCCGCGCGGCGGAGGACGCCGGCGCCTTCGACACGATCGGGTACGACGCCGACGGGTACGTCCTGGAGGGCGGGCGGACGTCGGTCCTCGCGCTGGTGGACGGGCGCTGGGTCACCCCGCCGCTGGACCTCGGCATCCTCGACGGCGTGCAGCGCGCCGAGATCCTCGCCCGCCCGGAGCTGATCGGCGCGGGCCGCATCGAGGAGCGTCGCCTCACCGTCGACGAACTCCGCCGCGCGGACACCCTCGTCGTCGCCAACGCCGTCCGCGGCGTCCTGCCCGCCCGACTGGAGGAGAGTTAAGTGAAGCTGCGGATCGACCCGATGCTGGTCATCATCCTGAGCACGCTGGCGCTGGGGCTGCTGCTGCCCGTCAGCGGGTCCGCCGCCGAGGTCCTGGACCTGGTGACCCGGGTGGGCGTGTTCGTGCTGTTCTTCGGCTACGGGGCGCGGCTGTCGGCGGCCGAGACGCTCGCGGGCCTCAGGAACTGGAAGCTGCATCTGGCGATCCTGGCGACGACGTTCGTCGTGTTCCCGCTGCTCGCCACCCCGCTCCTGTTCCTGCCCGACGGCGTGCTGAGCGCCCCGATCCGGGCCGGCCTGATCTTCCTGTGCCTCGTGCCGTCGACCGTCCAGTCGTCGATCACCTTCACGTCGCTCGCCGGCGGCAACGTGCCCGCCGCCATGGTGTCGGCGACGGCGTCGAACATCCTCGGCGTGGGACTCACGCCGCTGTTGGCGATGCTGTTCATCCCCACCGCCAGCGGCGGATCCATCGGGTTCGAGCAGGTGTGGGGCGTGGTGGTGCAGCTGTTGCTCCCGTTCGTCCTCGGCCAGCTGTCGAGGTTCGCCACCGCCGGGTTCATGGCCCGCCACCGCGCGAGGCTCAAGTTCCTCGACCAGGCGGTCATCATGCTCATCGTCTACGGCGCGTTCTCCGAGCTCCGCGTCTCCGGCGTGTGGCGCGAGCTTCAGCCACTCGACCTGGCTCTGCTCGTGCCTGCGGCCCTCGGCCTGCTGGCGTTCATGTTCGTCTTCACGTGGACGCTGGGCGGCCGGCTCGGCCTGCCGCGTGAGGACCGGATCGCGCTGATGTTCTGCGGCACGAAGAAGTCGTTGGCCACGGGAGTGCCCATGGCGAGCGTGCTCTTCGGCGGCGCCACGGTCGGCGTCCTGGTGATCCCGCTCATGCTGTTCCACCAGGCCCAACTTCTCGCCAGTTCTGTCCTGGCGAATCGCCTGGGCAGGGAGGGACGCGCTGGCGCAGGCTGAGGACCTCCGGGTTTGGGCAGCCGTACTGCGCGACGCGAATCTCACGGGCAGCGCCCGCTGGGTGCGGGAGGCGCCCACCGCCTCTACTGCGAGTCGCCCGGCGGCGTCTCCTGCGGGAGGGGCTCAGCCTCGGGCGCCTGCTGCAGCGCCGGCCGGCCCACGGTCTGGCGCTTGGCGAGCTTGGTCTGCTCGAGTGCCTGGGCGTGGGCGATGGCCTTCTCCACCGTCGCGTCGGAGCGCTTCTTGTCCTTCTGCGCCTGCTCCTCGATCTCCGCGTGCACGTCGACCTTCTCGGGGCGCTGGAACTGGGTGGTGGCCTTCGACACGTACTCCCGCACGTCCTTCGCCTCGCCACCGGCGATCTGGCCCAGGCCCTTCAGCGCGTCGTTGAGCTCGCTGGGCACGATCCACATCTTGTTGGCGTCACCGTTGGCGAGTTTCGGCAGCATCTGCATGTACTGGTAGGCGAGCAACGCCTGATCCGGCTGCCCCGCGTGGATGGCCTCGAACACGCTGGTGATGGCCTGCGCCTCGCCCTCCGCCCGGAGCATGGCCGCCTGCCGCTCGGCCTGGGCGCGCAGCACCTGGGCCTCGCGGTCGCCTTGGGCCCGCAGGATCGCGGCCTCGCGGTCGCCGCCGGCGGACAGGATCTGCGACTGCCGCTGGCCCTCGGCCAGCAGGATCTGTGCCCGCTTCTCGCGCTCGGCGCGCGCGCCCTTCTCCATGGCGTCGCGAATGGTGGGCGGCGGCTCGATGGCCCGCAGCTCGACCCGGTTGACCTTGATGCCCCACTTGCCGGTGGCCTCGTCGAGGACCGCGCGGAGCCGCTGGTTGATCTCCTCGCGCGACGTGAGCGCGGCCTCGAGGTCCATGCCGCCGATGATGTTGCGCAGGGTTGTCATGGTCAGCTGCTCGATGGCCGCCCGGTAGTTCTGCGCTTCGTAGGCGGCGCGCACCGGGTCCACGATCTGGAAGTAGATGACCGAGTCGATGCTCACCATGAGGTTGTCCTCGGTGATGACGCCCTGGGGTGGGAACGGCACCACCTGCTCGCGCATGTCGAGCGTGTAGCGCACCTGGTCGAAGAAGGGGACGACGAGGTGGGGGCCGGGCTCGAGCGCCTTGCGGAACTTGCCGAGGCGCTCGACGAGGGCCACCTGCTGCTGGCGGATGATCTTCAGCGTCGCGGCGAGGATCATCACGATGAGGAGGACCAGTGCGATGAGGACCCAGAAGGTGATGTCTGGCATGGTGGGGCTCCTTAGCTGCCGAGCTGTCGACGGGTGGGATAGACGATGAGGGTGATGCCGTCGAGGCCGAAGACCTCGACCTCCTCACCGGCGTCGATGGTGACGCTGGGATCGAACGAGCGGGCCTCCCACACCTGCCCGGAGACCTTGACCTCCCCGGCGGTGCGCGTGATCGCCGCCGTCGCATGGCCCGAGGCCCCCACGAGGGTGTCGAGTGACGAGCGGTAGCCCGGGGCACGCCGGACGCGGTCGAGGAGCGTGGGGCGCAGGAGGAACAGCGTGAGGACCGCGGTGACGAGCGCGACGACGATCTGCAGCCACACCAGGCCCGGGAAGATCAGGGCGGTGACGCCGCCGGCGGCCGCGCCGGCCGCCAGCATCAGCAGCGTGAGGTCCATCGTGAGCAGCTCGGCCGCGGCGAGCAGCGCCGCGAGGATCCCCCAGCCCGCCCAGAGGTTGGCCTGGATCCAGTCGAACAGCTCGTTCACCGCCGGCTCCTGGCGTTCCAGCGTCCGCCGTCGGTGGTGACGGTCAGGGGTAGGTCGAAGGTGGCGCTGAGGTTCTCATCGGTGAGGGTCTCGGCGATCGGCCCGGCGGCCACGATCCGGCCGCCGCTGAGCAGCAGGCAGTGCGTGATGCCGAGCGGGATCTCCTCGACGTGATGGGTGACCAGGATCGTCGCGGGTGAGTCCTCGTCCAGGCACAGCTCGGAGAGCGTGTCGACGAGGGCCTCCCGACCGGCCAGGTCCAGGCCGCCCGCGGGCTCGTCGAGGAGCAGCAGCTCGGGGTCGGTCATCAGCGCCCGGGCGATCTGGACGCGCTTGCGCTCCCCCTCGCTGAGGGTGCCGAACGTGCGCTCGGCGAAGCCGCCCATGCGCATCGAGCCGAGGAGCTGGTCCGCGCGGTCGAGGTCGTAGCCGTCGTACTCTTCGCGCCAGCGTCCGACGACGGCGTAGGCGGCGGACAGCACGACGTCGCGGACCTTCTCCGCGTCCGGAATGCGCTCGGCCAGTGCCGAGGAGGTGAGCCCGATCCGGGGGCGCAGCTCGAAGACGTCGACGGTGCCGACCACCTCGCCGAGGAGCCCCACGATGCCGTCGGTGGGATACAGCTGTGCGGCGAGCAGCTGCAGCAGCGTGGTCTTCCCCGCGCCGTTCGGCCCGATGACGACCCAGCGGTCCTGCTCCCCGACCACCAGGCTGAGGTTGTCCAACAGCGTGGACCCACCACGCTGGACCGTCACGCCCGCCAGTTCCGCCACCGCTGCCATGCCCACCAACCTACCCGACCCGCCGGGTGCCCGAGGATCGGCGTGCCGGAAGCCCGGCCGGTTGTCAGGCGCCGGTCGAGTGCAGCCCGCCGTCGACGTGGACCATCTCGCCCGTGGTGGAGGGGAACCAGTCGCTCAGCAGCGCCACGACGGCCTTGGCCGACGGCACGGCGTCGCTCGTGTCCCACGACAGCGGGGCGCGCTGGCCCCAGATGTCGTTGAACGACGACGCGCCGGGGATGGCCTTCTTGGCCACCGTGTCGAGGGGCCCGGCCGCGACGAGGTTGACGCGGATGCCGTCCGGACCGAGGTAGCGGGCGAGGTACCGCGACGTCGACTCCAGCGCCGCCTTCGCCACGCCCATCCAGTCGTAGGTCGGCCAGCTGACCCGGGCGTCGAACGTCAGCCCGACGACCCCGGCCCCGCGGTTGAGGATCGGCTTGGCGGCCATGGTGAGCGACTGCAGCGAGTAGGCCGAGATGTGCAGGGCGTTGGCGACGGTTTCCCACTCGGTGGTGAGGAACGCGCCGCCGAGCGCCTTCTCCGGGTCGGCGTAGGCGATCGAGTGGACGATGCCGTCGAGGCCGTCGTCGAAGTGCTCGCTGAGCGTCTCCGGGAGCGCCGCCAGGTGATCCGGGTTGGTGACGTCGAGCTCGATGAGCGCCGGCACCGGGTCGAGGTTGGCGATCGCCCGCTGCGCGGGGGCGATGGCGCGGCCGGCGGCGGACACCACGACGGTGGCGCCCTCCCGCTGCGCGATGTCGCACACCGCGTACGCGATCGAGGTGCGCATGGTCACGCCGGTGACCAGGATGTTCTTGCCTTCGAGGAGACCCATCGCGGCGTCCTTTCTAGTGACCCATGCCGAGGCCGCCGTCGACGGGGACGACGGCGCCGGTGATGTAGCCGGCGTGTTCGCCGGCGAGGAAGAGTGCCGCGTGGGCGACGTCGTCGACGGTGCCGAGGCGGCCCGTGGGGATGCGCGACGTGTAGCCGGCGATGGTCTCCTCGGGCAGGACGGCGGTCATGTCCGTCTCGATGAAGCCAGGGGCGACCACGTTGGCGGTCACGTTGCGGCTGCCGAGTTCGCGCGCCAGGCTGCGGGCCATGCCCACCAGCGCGGACTTCGAAGCGGCGTAGTTGATCTGCCCGGGAGAGCCGAGGAGCCCGACGACCGACGAGATGAGGATGACGCGGCCGAAGCGGTTGCGCATCATCGGGCGGGTCGCCCGGCGCACCACACGGAACGTGCCGGTGAGGTTGGTGTCGATGACGGTGTCCCAGTCCTCGTCCGACATCCGCATGAGCAGCGTGTCGCGGGTGACGCCCGCGTTCGCGACCAGGATCTCCACCGGGCCGAGCTCGGCCTCGATGGTCGAGAAGGCCTGGTCGACCTGGCCCTGGTCGGTGATGTCGCAGGTGACGCCGAGGACGCCGTCGGGGACGCCGCCGGAGCGGTACGTCGCCGCCACGCGGTAGCCCGCATCGCGGAACGTCTCGGCCATCGCGCGCCCGATGCCCTTGGAGCCCCCGGTGACGAGGACGACTCTTGATTCAGCCACGGGAGCAACCTACCGCATGGGCCCGCGGTGACGGCCCGCCCGCTGGGCGCCGGACTATGCTGGAACGCATGGCCAAGGCGACGGACGCGACGCTCATCACCAGCGCCGGCCGCAGCCGGACCCTGGACCTGGAGGAGCGCCAGCGCCGGTACCTGATCACCATGGGCGTCCGCACGGCGTGCTTCCTGGCCTTCCTGGTCGTGCCCGGCTGGTGGAAGATCGCGGCCCTGGCCGCCGCGGCCCTGCTGCCGGCGTTCGCCGTCCTGTTCGCCAACAACGCCGACCACCGGCCGCCACCTCCCGTGCGCCCCGACGAGCCCGCCCGGCCGGCCATCAGCGGCGGCCAGATCGTCCCCGGCAGCGTCGAGGAGGGCGAGTGAGCCGTCAGGTGAAGCGGTGGATCGCGATGGGTGTCTTCGCCGCGGTCCTCGCCACGACCTTCATCCTGCTCGGCCAGTGGCAGCTCCGCCGCCTCGACGAGCGGCGTGACTCAAACGCGATCGTGGAGGCGCACCGCGCCCTCCCCGTCGCGCCCTACCACGAGGTGATGACGGGCACGATCGACGACGACGACCAGTGGTACCGCGTCACCGCCACGGGCACCTACACCGGGGACTGGTTCCAGGTCCGCTACCGGTCCCTCGACGGCGCCTACGGCAGCGAGGCCGTCGCGGTCCTGCGGACCGACCGGGACGACCTGCTGCTCGTCAACCGGGGTTTCCTCCCCCGGCAACCCGGTCACCCCGACGGCGTCCTGCCTGAGCCGCCGGAGGGAGAGGTCATGGTCACCGGCTTCGTGCGGCGCAACGACCGCGGCGACGAGGGCGCCATGACGCCGCATGAGAACCAGATCCGTCTGCTCAACTCCGACGCCCTGGGCCGCGCGCTCGGCGAGGACCTCGTCAACGGGTACGTCGCCCTGCTGGAGTCGACGCCTGCCGAGTCCCCAGACCTCCGGCCGCTCGGCGCGCCCGCCCTGGACGAGGGCCCGCACCTCAGCTACGCCCTCCAGTGGTTCGCGTTCACGGCCATCGGCGTCATCGGCATGGTGGTGCTGGTGCGCGCCGACCTCCGCGACCGTCGTCGGGAGCGGCAGGCGGGCCCCGCCAGCCCCCCACCGCCCCCGCGGTGAGCGGCCTGGACTGGCTGCGCTGCCCGCACTGCGCGGCGCCGCTGACCCGCACGCCGGGCGCGCTGCGCTGCGCCGCCGGCCACTCGTTCGACATCGCGCGGCAGGGCTACGTCAACCTGCTGGGCCGGGCGGCGCCGGCCAACGCCGACACCCCCGCGATGTTGGAGGCCCGCGCCCGGTTCCTCGCCGCCGGCCACTACGCGCCGCTCGCCGACGCGGTCGCCGCGGCGACGGCGGGCGCGGGCCGGATCCTGGAGGTGGGCGCCGGCACCGGGTACTACCTGGCACGGGCCCTCGATGCGCACCCGGACGCGGAGGGCCTGGCCTCCGACGTCTCCCCCGCCGCCGCCCGGCGGGCGGCACGGGCGCACCCGCGGGCCGCGGCCATCGTCGCCGACACCTGGGCCGGTCTGCCCGTCGCCGACGGCGCCGTCGACGCGGTGCTGTGCGTGTTCGCGCCGCGCAACCCCGCGGAGTTCGCCCGCGTCCTCGCCCCGGGCGGGCGCGTCGTCGTGGCCGTGCCCACCGCGGAGCACCTCGCCGCCCTGCGCACCCGTCACGGCCTGCTTGACGTGGCGGGCGACAAGACGGACGCGCTGTTGGCGGGCTTTCCGGGTTGGGACGCGCACGTGCGGCCGGTGCGCTGGCGGGCCGACCTGGCCGCCGACGCCGTGGCGGACCTCATCGCGATGGGCCCCAACGCGTTCCACGGCCTCCCCGAAGGGGTCCCTGCGGAGTCCGTGGCAGCCGCCGTCGACGTGGTGACGCTGGTACGCCCCTGACGGCCGCCCCGACGCCCTAGGGTGTGGCCATGGCGGCGTCGAGGTGGGGGTTCGGCCTGGGGACACTCGGCCGCGACATGTTGGCGGCGCTGGTGTCGCTGTACCTGATGTTCTATCTCACCGACGTGCTGCAGATCTCCGGCGCGCAGCTCGGTGTCATCACCGTGATCCTCGTGGCGATGCGGGTCTTCGACGCCGTCAACGACCCGGTCATGGGTGTCGTGGTCGACAACACGCGCACCCGGTGGGGCAAGTTCCGGCCGTGGATCCTCATCGGCGCCGTGCTGTGGGGCGGCGCGTCGCTGCTGATGTTCGCGGACCTGGGCGCCGACGGCTGGAGCTACGTCGCGCTGTTCACCGTCGTCTACCTCGTCTACGAGGTGGCGTACACCGTCAACGACATCTCCTACTGGTCGATGCTGCCCTCGCTGACGCAGGACCAGAAAGAGCGGGAGAAGATCGGCGTCCTCGCGCGGATCTGCGCCAACGTCGGGCTGTTCGCCATGGTCGTGGCCCTGGTGCCGGCCACCCGGGCGCTGGAGGGACTGCTCGGCTCGGCCGAGGCCGCCTGGTTCACACTCGCCGCCGTCCTCGTGGTGCTCATGCTCGCCTTCCAGTCCCTCACGCTGCTGTTCACGCGCGAGCAGGTGCCGGCCGGCCCCGAGATGACCCCGCTGCGGGAGCTGTTCGGTGTCATCGCGCGCAACGACCAGCTGCTGTGGGTGACGCTGGCGATGGTGGCGTTCATGTCCGGCTACCTCACCACCACGTCGTTCGGGCTCTACTACTTCAAGTACGCCTACGGCGACGAGGGCGCCTACCCCGTGTTCGCGGCCATCCTCGGGGTGTCGCAGATCGCCGCGCTCGCCGCGTTCCCGCTCCTGTCGAAGGTCATGACGCGCGGGCGGATCCACCTGGTGGCCACTGTCGTGTGTCTCCTGGGCTACCTGGTGTTCATGGTGTCGGGCACCTCGCTGCTGCTGGTGGGAATCGCGGGGGTCCTGGTGTTCGCCGGACAGGGCGCGATCCAGCTGCTCATGGTGATGTTCATCGCGGACTCCGTGGAGTACGGGCACTGGAAGCTGGGCCGGCGCAACGAATCGGTGACCTTCTCGCTGCAGCCCTTCATCTACAAGCTCAGCAACGCGGTCGCGAGCGGTATCGTCGGCATCACGCTGATCTGGTCCGGCATCGACGTCGCCCGGACCGCCGACGACGTCACCGACGCCGGGCTCGGCATCCTCCGCGGTGCCATGCTCGGGCTGCCGATGGCACTGATGGCGGCGAGCTACCTGATCCTCCGCGCCCGGTACCGGCTCGACGAGGAGTTCTACGGCCGCATCGTGGCCGAGCTGAGAGGAGGCGGCCCCCATGCCGCAGATCACTAAGCGTCACACCGTCGCTCACCTGTACCGGCACCCGGTGGGACGCGACGTCATCGACAAACTCATGCTCCAGACGGGCCTGCCCCGCCGGCTCATCCACCTGATCTCCTGGCTCAAGCTGAGCTGGGTGGAACGGCTCACGCAGCCGCTGACCGGGCCCGGGATGGTCGACGTCGTGCTCGACCTGGTCAACCAGGAGACGGACCGGCCGCTGCGGGGCCGGGCGCCGGAACCGACGCCGTGGTGGCGCGAGGCCGTGTTCTACCAGGTCTATCCGCGGTCGTTCCGCGACGCGGACGGCGACGGCGTCGGCGACATCCGCGGGATCATCAGCAAGCTGGACCACCTCCACGACCTCGGCGTCGACTGCGTGTGGCTCTCGCCGGTGTTCAAGTCGCCGAACCAGGACATGGGCTACGACGTCAGCGACTACCGCGAAGTCAACGAGGAGATGGGCACGCTGGAGGACCTCGACGAGCTCATCGCGGGCTGTCACGAGCGGGGGATGCGCCTGATCCTCGATCTGGTGGTCAACCACACCTCGGTTCAGCACGAGTGGTTCCGTCAGGCCGTCGCCGACCCCGACGGCCGGTACGGGGGCTACTACTTCATGGTCGAGGGCGATCCCGACACGCCGCCGAACAACTGGACCTCGTTCTTCTCCGGATCGGGGTGGAGTTGGATCCCCGAGGCGAAGCGGTGGGTGCTGCACCTGTTCGCCGACGGCCAGGTGGACCTCAACTGGGACAACAGCGACGTGCGCGACGAGGTGGCCGACATCGTGTCCTTCTGGATGCAGCGCGGCATCGACGGCTTCCGCCTCGACGTCATCAACTACATCTCGAAGCGGGAGGGCCTGCCGGACGGGCACCCGTTCATCGGCGACCTCCTCGAGTTCACGGGCGTGGAGCACTACTTCTACGGCCCCCGGCTGCACGAGTTCCTCCGCGGGCTGCGCCGCGACGGCTTCACGCGCCGGGAACGCCCGGCGTCGACGCCGCGGCGTCGCCTCCCCGACGGGACGCTCGGCGAACCGCTGCCTCCGGACATGATCGGCGTGATGGTCGGCGAGACGCCGGGCATCGGCATGGAGCTGGGCCGGCTGCTCAGCGGCTACGGCCGCGGCGAGCTGGACCTGATCTTCAACTTCGACGTGTTGGACAACCCCGGCCACACCCGGTGGGACTCGTACCGCTACAAGCTGTACTACCTCAAGCGCTTCTACCGCGCCTACGACTCCCACCTGGCGCCCAACGACTGGATCGCGGTGTTCCTCGACAACCACGACAACCCGCGCATGCTCAGCAAGTTCGGGATGGGCCGGGAGCGCGACCCGCAGGTGCGCACCGCCATCGGCAAGATGCTGGCCACCATCCAGCTCACGATGCGCGGGACGCCGTTCCTGTTCCAGGGCCAGGAACTCGCGGCGATCAACCAGGAGTTCTCCGGCGTCGACGAACTCCGCGACGTCGAGTCCATCAACCGCCACGACGCCCTCATTGGGCGCGGCATGACCCCCGAGGCCGCGTGGGGTCAGATCCTCGCCGGCTCCCGCGACCACTCGCGCGTCCCGATGCGCTGGACCCGCGACGGCGGCTTCACCGACGGCACGCCGTGGCTGGTGGGCACGGACGACGAGCCGGGCTTCTCCGCCGAAGAGCAGGTTGCCGACCCGGACTCGGTGTACTCGTGGCACAAGGCGCTGATCGCGCTGCGCCGGCAGCACCGCTCCCTCACGATCGGCGCCCTCCGGTGGGTGCATCCGCACCACAAGTTCTACTTCGCCTACATCCGCTCGCTGGGCGACGAGAAGTTCCTCATCGAGTGCAACACGTCGTCCAAGCGCCGCAAGCGTCCCCACGTGGGCGGCAGGATCGTGCCGGTGATGGGCGGGCCCCGCCGCGACGTCATGGAGCCGTGGGAGGCGACCGTCAGCCGCATCCGCTGACCGGCGTCACAGGCCCAGGAACGCCCGGAACTCCTCGCACGCCCGGTCGGCGCGGGCCTGGTCCGGCAGCTCGCAGAAGATCCGCAGCAGCGGCTCCGTGCCCGAGAACCGAGCGATGATCCAGCCCTCCTCGAACAGCACCTTGCAGCCGTCGAGGTACGAGGTGCCGGTGACCGGCTCACTGAAGGTGGGGGTCCGGCGCTCCTCCAGCAGCGTCGCCAGGATCTCCGGACGCGCAGCGTCCGGGCTCAGGCGAGATCGATCAGCTCGGCGTAGTCGTCGCTCCAGAGGTCCTCGACGCCGTCGGGCATCACGAGGACCCGGTCCGGCTCCAGCGCCTCCACGGCTCCCGGGTCGTGGGTGACGAGGACGACGGCGCCCGCGTACGTGCGGATGGCGTTGAGCACCTCGCCGCGCGACGCCGGGTCGAGGTTGTTGGTGGGCTCGTCGAGCAGCAGGACGTTGGCGGCGGACACCACGAGCATCGCCAGCGCCAGGCGGGTCTTCTCGCCGCCGGACAGCACCCCGGCGGGCTTCTCGACGTCGTCGCCGGTGAACAGGAACGAGCCGAGCACCTTGCGGACCTCGGTGTCGTTGAGGTTCGGGGAGGCGGACTTCATGTTGTCCAGCACGCTGCGCTTGACGTCGAGCGTCTCGTGCTCCTGCGCGTAGTAGCCGAGCCGGGCGCCGTGCCCCAGTTCCACGCGGCCCGACGACGGCGTCTCCATGCCGGCGAGCAGCCGCAGCATGGTCGTCTTCCCGGCGCCGTTGAGCCCCAGGATGACCACCTTCGAGCCCTTGTCGATCGCCAGGTCGACGGCGGTGAAGACCTCCAGCGAGCCGTACGACTTGCTGAGGTCGTGACCCCGCAGCGGCGTCTTGCCGCACGGCGCCGGCTCCGGGAAGCGGATCTTGGCCACCGCATCGGTGCGCCGTTCGCCCTCGACGCCCGCGAGCAGCTTCTCGGCCCGCTTGGCCATGTTCTGCGCCGCGACGGCCTTGGTGGCCTTGGCGCGCATCTTGTCCGCCTGCGCCATCAGCTGCGACGCCTTGCGCTCGGCGTTGGCCAGTTCGCGGCGGCGCCGCTTCTCGTCGGTCTCGCGCTGCTGGAGGTACCGCTTCCAGTCCATGGAGTAGATGTCGAGCTCGGCGCGGTTGGCGTCGAGATGGAACACCTTGTTGACGACCGCCTGCAGCAGCTCGGTGTCGTGCGAGATGACGATGAGGCCGCCGGGGAAGGACTGCAGATACCCGCGCAGCCACACGACGGAGTCGGCGTCGAGGTGGTTGGTGGGCTCGTCCAGGAGCAGGGTGTCGGCGTCGGAGAACAGGATCCGAGCGAGCTCGATACGACGGCGCTGGCCGCCCGAGAGCGTCTTGAGCGGCTGGGTGAGGATGCGGTCCGCCAGGCCGAGGTTGGCGGCGATCCTGGCGGCCTCCGCCTCCGCGGCGTAACCGCCGGCGGCGGTGAACGCGGCTTCGGCGCGCGTGTAGGCCGCCATCGCTTCGTCGCGCTCCGCGCCGTCGCCCGTGGCCATCGCCTCCTCGGCGCGGCGCATGCGGCGGACGACCTGGTCCAGGCCCCGCGCGCCCAGGATGCGGTCGCGGGCGATCTGCTCCGGGTCCCCGGAGCGCGGGTCCTGCGGCAGGTAGCCGAACTGTCCGGAGCGGTTCACGGTCCCGCCGGCGGGGATGCCCTCACCGGCCAGGATGCGCGTGAGCGTGGTCTTCCCCGCCCCGTTGCGCCCCACGAGCCCGATCCGATCGCCCGCGATGACCTGGAAGGACACCGGGGACAGCAGCAGCCTGGCGCCCGCGCGCACCTCGATGTCCTTGACCTGTAGCACCTGGTCAGTCTGCTAGGCGCGCGGGCGCAGGGCAAACCGGGACGGTCAGGCTGGGAGACGCGCGCGACGGCGACCGGTGAGCAGGGCGTCGGCGATGAACACCGCGACCGCCGCCCAGACGAGCGCGAAACCGGCCCACCGGGCGGGCGGCATCGGCTCGTGGAACACCAGCCAGCCCAGGAGGAACTGCCCGATGGGGGCCAGGTACTGGAGGATGGCGATCGTGACCATCGACACGCGCCGCGCCGCCGCGGCGAAGAGCAGGAGCGGCACGGCGGTGACGATGCCGGTGGCGGCCAGGAGCAGGGCGTAGCCGCCGTCGGCGGTGCTCTGGCCGGTCATGGCCAGGTATCCGAGGTAGCCGATGGCGACGGGGGCGACCGCGCCGGTTTCGATCGCGAGCCCGGGCAGGGCCCCGACGGAGCGGCCGGCCACCTTCTTCACCAGCGAGTAGAGGCCGAACGATCCCGCCAGCGTCAGCGCGATCCACGGTATCTCGCCGTAGCCGACCACCATGACGACCACCGAGGCCACCCCGAAGGCCATCGCCGTCCACTGCAGCGGCCGGAGCCGCTCCCCCAGCACCAGGATCCCGAGCGCCGCGACCGCCAGGGGGTTGATGAAGTAGCCCAGGGCAGTCTCGAGGGTCCGCTCGCTGAGGACCGCGAAGACGTACGTCCCCCAGTTGACGACGATGAGCCCTCCGGCGACGGCGAGCGCCGCGACGAGCCTGCGGTCCGCGAGGGCCGCCCGCAGCTGCAGCCACTGCCCGAGCAAGCCGATGAGGACGAGGCAGAACACGAGCGACCACGTAGCCCGGTGCGCGACCACCTCGACGGCACCGGACCGGCCGAAGAGCTGGAAGAAGAGCGGGAAGAGCCCCCAGAGGCCGTAGGCCGCCAGGCCGTAGCCGAGTCCGGCCCTCGAATCAGTGTTCATCGCCCGCCGAGCATATCCCTGTCAGGCGGACGCTCAGCGCCGCCGGCCCGCGGGGACCTACCTGGCCACAGCGCTGCCGATGAACCCGATGATCTCGCGCTCCCAGTGCTCGGCGTGCGAGTCGTTGACGCCGTGGGGGCCGCCGTGGATCACGACCAGTTCGGAGTCCGGCACGTAGTCGGCCATCCGCCGGCTGGACTTGTCGATCGGCACGTTGATGTCTCCGTCCCCGTGGATGACAAGGGTGGGGACGTCGATGGCGCGGCAGTCGGCCCGCAGGTCGGTGGCCCAGAGCAGGATGGTGTCGACGGCCATCCGGGGGTCGGACTGCCGCGCGATCTCCGCCGCGCGGGCCCGCACGTCGTCGTCGACCTGGAGGCCGCCGTCGGAGGTGCTGTAGAACCAGGTGACGAACTGCTCGAGGAACCCGTCGCGGTCCTCGGCGCACTGGTCGGCCATGCCCTGGAACCCGTCGAACGGCATCGCGCCGTCGGGGTTGTCGTCGGTGATGCACAGCGCGGGCGTGATCGAGCCGGAGAACACCGCCCCCGCGATGCGGGACGACCCGTGCCGCGTGAAGTAGCGCGCGACCTCTCCCCCGCCCATCGAGAAGCCGAGCAGCACGGCGCCGTGCAGGTCGAGATGTCCGATGAGCCCGGCGAGGTCGTCGGCGAGCAGGTCGTAGTCCACCTCGGTGTCGGGCTTGTCCGAGCGGCCGAAGCCGCGCCGGTCGTACGCGATGACCCTCAGGCCGGCCTCGACGAAGGCGGGGATGTTGCGGGCGAACGCCTCGCCCGACAGCGGCCAGCCGTGGACCAGGACGAGCGGCCGGCCGCGGCCGCCGGTGTCGGTGTAGTGCAGCCGGACGTCGTCGGCAGTCGTGAACGTGGGCATCGTCGCCTCCCCGGAGTTGTTGAGTCCTGTCCGTGGTCAGAAGGCTAATCCCTGAACGGGGTCCTGGCCTAGGTTGTGGGACATGACGCAGCCGACTGTCGCGCCCCCGATCCGGGTCGTGCTCGCCGAGGACGACCCTCTGGCGCAGCAGGCCATCGCCACCTACCTCACGCGCACGGCCGACATCGAACTCGTCGGGAGCGCCTCCGACGGCGCCGAGGCACTGGACCTCGCCCGCCGCCTCCAGCCAGACGTGGTGATCGTGGACATCCACCTGCCGACGCTCGACGGCATCGAGCTCACCGCCCGCCTCACCGCGCCACCCTCGACGATGCGCGTGGTCTGCTTCACCGCGCTCGGCGACGACCGGGTCATGCACCGCGCGCTCACCGCGGGGGCGTCCGGCTTCCTGCTGAAGTCCGACAGCCCCGGGCTCATCCTGCACGGCGTGCGCAGCGCCTTCAGCGGGGACGCCCTCGTGTCCCCGAAGCTGGTGGCGAAGATCCTCGCGTCGGGCCGGGCGCGCTCTGCCCCGCCCCCGTCGCTCAGCCGCATCGACCGCGACATCATGCGCCTCGTGGGCCGCGGCCGCAGCAACGCCGAGATCGCCGACGAGCTCTACCTGGCGCCGAGCACGGTCAAGACCTACGTCAGCCGCCTGCTCGGCCGGCTCGGCAAGCCCAATCGCGCGGCGCTGGCCGCTCAGGCCCACGAGTGGGGGCTGGTGGACGACTGATCGGGCGTAGACGAAAGTTGATGATGTGTCCACCATCGGCCATTCGCTCGTCGGCCGGCCCGGCGTGATGACCGTCCCGGGCGTCTAGCGTCGCCGGCGGAGCCCGACGAAAGGACACAGCATGCTCGACCATCTCGCCGACCCGACCGTGACCGACGCAATCGCCCTGGTGACGACGACCACCACCTTCCACCGCCCCCTCATCAAGCGCCTGGCGCGGCAGCTGGCACCCACGCACCAGTGGTACTGCCTGCTCATCCCGTACCTCTGCCCGCACCGGTAGACGTCCTAGACTCGCCGCATGACAAGCGCGGCGCCCTCTGTCGACACCCGGTGGGCCGAGCCCGCCATGGCGGTGTTGGCGCTGGCGTTCGCGCTCGTCGTGCAGCCGGACCAGGGGCTGCCCGCCCGCCTGCTGACCCTCACGCTCTGTCTGGGCGCCGGGCTCTCGGCCATGGTGCCCCGCGTGGCCTCGGTGCTCACGGTCGCCTCGCTCCTGTCCTTCCTCGCCCTGCCGGCGGCCGACGTCAGCGTGGCAGGCCTGGCCAGCTTCATCAACGTCTTCGCAGCCATCCGGCTGGACCTGCGCTGGAAGGTCCCGCTCGTCGCGCTGCTGAGCTGCTCGGCGTACGCCACGATGGTGTGGCACTCGTCGACGTCGCTGCGCGACCACCTCATCTCCGCGGCCTTCGTGCTGGTGCTCGCGGCGCTCGCCATCGGGGCGGGCAGCGTCTGGCGGGTGGCCGCCGGCCGCGTGCTGCGCGAGCGCGAGGTGGCCGACGAGCGCGTCGCGGAACTGCGGGCGGCCCTGGCGCGGGACCTGCACGACACCGTCGCCCAGACCCTCTCCCACGCCGCCATGCGCGCCCACATGCTCGCGCTGTCGGCGGAGGTGACGGACGAGATCCGCGCGGGGCTGGGCCGGATCGCGGAGGAGTGCTCCTCGTCGGCGCACGACCTGCGTCAACTGCTCTCCACGCTGCGGGAGCACGACGGACCCCCACCCGGGTTCGTCGGTCCCCTCGCCGACGCCGACACGCTCGCCGCCGCCGTCGAGGAGCAGGCGCAGCGCCTGCGCGACCATGGGTTCATGGCGACCACCGAGGTGCGGATCGGCCCGGTGAGTTCAGCTCGCGCGACGACGCTGGCCAAGGTGACCGTCGAGGCCGCCTCCAACATGATCAAGCACGCCGCCGCCGGCACGCAGTGCCACCTGTCCATCACCGAGGACGACGACGACCTCATCGCGGTCTTCAGCAACCGCACGACGGCCTCGCGCGTCAATCCGCGCGGCCTCGGCCTCATCGGCATCGAGGAGCGGGCCGGGCTGCTGCGCGGGACCTGTCGGGTCGTGCGCGACGCCGGCTGGTGGCACGTCCGGGTGCGTCTCCCGCACGGGTACGAGGTCGCGCAGTCGGATCCTGCGGGGCGCTGACCTGCCGGGACTACCTTCCGGCCAGGCCTGATCTACCTTCGGCGACATCTCGCCGCCGCACCCGTGACGTGGTGCGATCCGTGCGATGGAATGGTGTCCGAGGGCGACACCGGAGGCGCGCCACCCATGGCCCTCGCCGCCGCCCTGCTCGCCGGCATGGCCATCTGGTGCGTCGTCAACCAGAAGGGTCGGTTCACCGGCAACTGGTACTGGAAGAGCGGCTGGCAGGTCGCCCTCGAGTGCCGCCGTTGATCCCGTCCTTCCGCTGACCCCCCGGGGCGGGCCGGGACCTCCGGCCCGCCCCTCCCCCACGTAAGGAGCATCATGAACCTCTCGCACGTGCTGCAGGTGTCGGGCGTCAGCTACGCCTACGGAGGCGGCCCCCGGGTCCTGCACGATGTCAGCCTCCACGTGGGCCGCGGCGAGATCGTCGGTCTGGTCGGCCCGAACGGGTCGGGGAAGTCGACCCTCATCACCCTGATCTTCGACCTCCTGAAGCTGCGCACCGGCTCCATCACCATCGACGGCGCACCGCACCGCCTCCGCTCCGGGCGGCAGCAGGCGCAGTACCTCTCGAGCAACGACCATCTGCCAGAGTTCCTCCGGGCCGCCGAATACCTGGACCTGCTCGCCGGCCTGTACGGCTCGCGCGTCGACCGGGCGGCCGCGGCCGCGTTGTTCGACCGCTACGGGATGAAGGGCCGCCTGCCGCATCTCATGGAGGACTTCTCGCACGGCATGCGCAAGAAGACCCAGCTGATCTCCGCCTTCCTCAACCGGCGCCCCCTGACCGTCATCGACGAGACCCTCAACGGCATCGACATCGAGGCGCTGTACCTCGTCGAGAAGGAGCTGCTGCGGATGCGGTCCGAGGGGCTGGGCGTCCTGCTGTGCTCCCACGACTTCGCCATGCTGGAGCGCGTCGCGGACCGCATCGTCTTCCTCGACTTCGGGCACGTGATCAGCGACGTCACCCTCGACGACCTGCGCGCGTCCGGCCGCGACGTCGCGGCGTTGGTGATGTCCCACCTGGACGAGCGGACCCTCCAGTGATCGGGAGCCTCACCCGGGTGGCGGCGTGCACGGGCATGCTCGCCCGGTACTTCTCGCGCCGCGCCCTCGCGATGGGGCCGCTGCGCTCCTGGGCGGCGCGGGCCCTCATCCTCCTCACCATGGTCGCGTTCGTGGTGGGCGCGGCGGTGGTGGCCTACCAGTTCATGCGGCCGGTGGGCTCGGAGCTGGGCGTCTGGCGCTACGTCTTCGACCTGACCTCGGTGTCGGTGACGATGATCGTCCTCGGCATCTTCATGGCCCTGCGGCTGCTGGTGGGCGGGGCCTCCGCCGTGCTGGACTTCACAGCCCAGCTCCCGGTCAGTCACCGCGAGCGACGCGGCGCGCTGCTCGCCTTCGAGGCCACCACCCTGGTCCTCATCACGGCCGTCCTCATGGCGGCGATGGGCATCGCGTCGACCATGATCCTCGGGCCGCGCGGGGTGCTGCTCGCCACCACCCCGATCGTGACCGGCGTCGTCGTGTATCTCGTGGTCACCATCGCGCACAACGCCGGCGACCTCCTCCTCACCCTGCTCGGGCTGCGCCGGGTCCGCTCCACGGTCCTGCTGCTGGTGACGTTCGCCGCCCTGCTGTGGCTCAATGCGCGGCTGGTATCCCTGGTGGGGGCGGTGTCGCTGCCCGACGCCCCAGGCGGCCGCGCCCTCATCGGGCTCAACCTCATGCCCTGGCTCCTCCACACGTACGGGGCGTGGGCCTACGTCCTCGGGGCGGCCGGCCTCGTGGCCGTGCTCGCCCTGGCCGCGGTGCTCACCGCCCCGAACGCGCACCCGAGCCACCACCGCTTCGTCAATCTCGCCCTGCCGGTGCGCACGTCGGGTCCGTGGGGCGTCCACCTCGCGTACGCGGTCCGCAATCAGCACCTGTGGTTGGGGGTGTCGCTGGCGGGGGCACTGTTCGCCTATCTCGCGGGTACCGCGTCGGTCCACCCCTTGTGGTCCGCCGCGCTGCTGTCCTTCCCCGGGATGTACCACTACGGCAACACGCGCGCCCTGCGCATCCTGCATCCCGAGCGAGGCCCCTGGTCGATCTGGCTACGCATGCTGGGCTCTCAGACGGCCGTCGTCGGGGTGTTCCTGGCAGCAGGGTTCGGCGTGCTGGCCCTCGCACGGCCCGAGCTCCTCGCCGGATCCGCCGAGCCGCTCCTCGGTACGGTCGCCGCGGTCGTCTTCGCCGTCCTCGTCGGGTCCGCATTCCCGGCCGAGAACGACAACCCCTTCAGCGCCCTGCTCGGGTCGCTGGTCCTGGCACTGATCCTGGCGTTCGTCGGGATCCTCACGGGCCTGCTGCAACTCCCGGCCGCGGCCACCGTGCCGCTGCTTGCCGCCCTCGCCGCGCTGGCCGCCGTGGTCAGCGTGTGGTCCATCCACGTTCACGAAACAAGGAGTCGCCATGACGTACCTCAAGCTCTCGCTGTATAGCCTCGTCGCCGGACTCGTCACGACCGTCGCGCTCGCTGCGTTCAGCCTGCTCGGGCTCATGGCGGCCACCCCCGACGTGGGGCGCCGGGTCGAGGGCTTCTTCGGCGCGGTGTTCTTCGAGACGGTGCCGCTGGATGCCGACGCGTTCACTATGAACGTCGGGGTGGCCTCGGGTTGGCCCCTGCTGATCTCGACGCTGGTCGTCGCCGGCTTCGTCTTCGTGACCGTGGTGATCTTCCGCTGGCTGAAGAGCTACCGCGCGGGGCTGCTCAGCGGCGCCGCGTGACGTCGGCCCTGGTCGCCGTCGCCCGCGCCGTCGTCCTGGCCGGGTGGCCGCTGGTGGCCGCGACGGCGGGCTTCTGGTTGCTGGCCGTCGCCGCCCACCTCGGCGCGGGAGCTGGTTGGCTGTACGAACTGGCCTGGCAGGTCACGCTCGTCCTGGTGATCGGAGCGCTGGGGTCATTCGTGGTGCACGAGTGCGGTCATGTCGCGGTGCTTCTCTCGCGCGGCGGGAGCAGCTCCGTGGCGGTGGAGCGCACATGGTGGCGGATCTCCGTCACCCCGGTCGGCGACCTTACCCCCGAACGCGCGGTGGTGGCCGCTGTGGCCGGCCCCGGAGCCGCGGCCCTCGTCGGACTCGGGAGCCTCGCCGCGGGCCTGTCGCCGGCCGTCGGCTGGCTCTACCTGGCACACCTGATGTTCCTGCTCCCGGTCTTCGGCGACGGCCGGGTCGTGCTGGCTCACGCCCTGGCCTTGAGAGAAGGGCCCGGACCGCTCAGAGGTTGTAGCCGATCGCGCGCAGCTGCTCGCGGCCGTCCTCGGTGATCGCCTCGAGCGTCCACGGCGGCAGCCACACCCAGTTGATCGTCACGGAGTTCACCAATCCGTCGAGCACATACTTGGTGTCGTATTCGATCTTGTCGGTCAACGGACAGGTCGGCGAGGTCAAGGTCATGTCGATCGTCGCGTTCGCGTGCTCGTCGACCTGGACACCGTAGACGAGGCCGAGGTCGACGACGTTGACCATGAGCTCAGGGTCGACGACGTCCTTCATCGCCTCGAGGATCTCGTCCTCGGTCGGGGCGGCGCTCACCGGGGCCGTCGGCTGGGCGAGATCGACCTCCGGCAGCTCGTCCTTGACGAGATCGCTGGGCCGCTGTTCTGGGGTGTACATGGTGCTCCTAGTGGGTGACGAGGGTCTCGACACGGATGAGCGGCTGACGCCGCGCGCCCGGCTCAACCAGCGGGAGAGGGGTCTGACTGGTGGGCGGTTGCCTGGAGGGTCGCGTCGCGCAGCGCGGACCAGCCGAGCAGCGCGCACTTGACCCGGGCGGGGAACTTGGAGACGCCGGCGAACGCGATGGCGTCCTCGAACACCTCCTCGTCGGGCTCGATGCGGCCCTGGCTCTGCATCATCTCCAGGAACTTGTCGTGGAGGTCCAGCGCGTGGGCCGTCGAGTCGCCGATCAGCAGGTCCGTCATCACGGAGGTGGACGCCTGCGAGATGGAGCAGCCCTCCCCCTCGTACGAGATGTCACGGATGGTGTCGCCGTCGAGGTGCACCCGCAGCGTGAGCTCGTCGCCGCAGGACGGGTTCACGTGGTGGACCTGCACGTCGTAGGGCTCGCGGAGCCCGGAGTGGTGCTTCTCGCGGTAGTGATCGAGGATGATCGTCTGGTAGAGCTCGTCGATGTTCATGATCAGCCTCCGAACCGCGGGGCGAAGTAGTCGCGGGTGAACACGAGCGCATCGGCCAGCGCGTCGATCTCCTCCCGCGTGGTGTACAGGTACGACGACGCGCGGGTCGAGCTCTGGTGGCCGAGGCGCTTGTGGAGCGGGCGGGCGCAGTGGTGGCCGCCGCGGATGGCGATGCCGCGGGAGTCGAGCACCTGCATGACGTCGTGCGGGTGGACGCCCGTGAGGTTGAACGACAGCGCGCTGCCGCGGTCCACCGCCTCCGTGGAGCCGAGGATGACGAGGCCGTCGATGCTGCCGAGCTTCTCCAGGCCGTAGGTCGTCAGGTCCTGCTCGTGCGCGGCGATGGCGTCCATGCCCACCGAGGTCAGGTAGTCCACGGCGGCGTGCAGCCCGGCGGCCTGCGCGATCGGCGGGGTACCCGCCTCGAAGCGGTGCGGAGGGGGCGCGTAGGTGGATCGGCTCATCTCCACCACCTCGATCATCTCGCCGCCGCCCATGTAGGGGGGCAGCTCGGCGAGCAGCTCGTAGCGGCCCCACAGCACGCCGATGCCGGTGGGCCCGCACATCTTGTGCCCGGTGAACGCGACGAGGTCAGCGCCGAGCGCGACGACGTCCGTCGCCTGGTGCGGCACGGCCTGCGACGCGTCGACCACCATCACGGCCCCGACGGCGTGCGCCTGAGCGGCGATCTCCGCCACCGGGTTGCGGGTGCCGAGCACGTTGGAGACCCACGTCAGCGACACGACCTTCGTGCGCTCGTTGATGAGGTCCTCGCGCACGGCGCCCTCGAGATCCAGGCGGCCGTCGTCCGTCACGTCGAACCAGCGCAGCGTGGCGCCGCTGCGCTCGCACGCCAGCTGCCACGGCACGATGTTGGAGTGGTGCTCCATCACGGAGATGACCACCTCGTCGCCCGGCCGCAGGCGGGAACCCAGCGTGTGGGCGGCGAGGTTGAGCGCCTCGGACGCGTTCTTGGTGAACACGATCTCCTCGGGGCGCCTGGCGTTGATGAACGCCGCCACCGCCCGCCGCGCCCCCTCGAACGCCTCGGTCGCCTCGGCGCCCAGCAGGTGCATCGCCCGGGCCACGTTGGCGTTGTGCTGCAGGTAGTGCTCGGCGATGGCGTCGACCACCTGACGCGGCTTCTGCGAGGTGTTGGCCGAGTCGAGGTACACCAGCGGCCGCTCCCCCACCCTGCGCTGCAGGATGGGGAAGTCGTCGCGGATCCGGGCGATGTCGAGCATCAGGCGTTCGCCGCGGCCTTCACGTACTGCTCGTAGCCGGTGGCCTCCAGGTTCTCGGCGAGCTCCTTGCCGCCCTCGGCGACGATGCGGCCGTCGACGAACACGTGGACGAACGTCGGCTCGATGTAGCGCAGGATGCGCGTGTAGTGCGTGATGAGGACCACCGCGCGGTCGCCCTGCGCGGAGTAGCGGTTCACACCCTCCGACACGATCTTGAGCGCGTCGATGTCGAGGCCGGAGTCGGTCTCGTCGAGGATCGCCGCCTTCGGGTTGAGCAGCTCGAGCTGGGCGATCTCGTGGCGCTTCTTCTCGCCGCCCGAGAAGCCCTCGTTGACGGAGCGCGCGGAGAACGTCTTGTCGAGCTGCATGCGGCCGAGCGCGCCCTCGACGTCCTTGACCCAGGTGCGGACCTTAGGAGCCACGCCGTCGAGCGCCGTCTTGGCGGTGCGCAGGAAGTTGGCCACGGACACGCCGGGCACCTCGACGGGGTACTGCATCGCGAGGAACAGGCCGGCGCGGGCGCGCTCGTCGACGCTGAGCTCCGTGAGCTCGACACCGTCGAGGGTGACCGACCCGCTGGTGATCTCGTACTTCGGGTGGCCGGCGATGGCGTAGGCCAGGGTCGACTTGCCGGAGCCGTTGGGGCCCATGATGGCGTGGATCTCGCCGGGACGGACGGTCAGGTTCACGCCCTTGAGGATCGGCTTGTTGCCCTCCTCGGTCAGGACGTCGACGTGGAGGTCGGAGATGACAAGGGTAGACATGATGGTCTTCGCTCCTGGGATGTGGTGAGGGTGATCAGTAGTCGGTGGTGGGGGTGGTGACGTCGATCTGCACGTCCTCGCCCTCGATGCGGCACGGGAACACTCGAACCGAGGTGGTGGCGGGCAGGTTGAGCGGACGGCCGGTCTCGAGGTCGAACGTCGAGCCGTGGAGGTAGCACTCGATGGTGCTGTCCTCGACGTCCCCGTCGCTCAGCTTGACCTTGCCGTGGCTGCACTCGTCCTCGATCGCGTAGACGCGGCCGTGGTGCAGGACGAGCGCGACACTCAGGTCGTCGTTGACGTCCACCGCCAGCGGCTTGTCCTCGTTGAGCTCGGTGACGTGCGCCACCGTCGTGTAGCTCACTCGTGGTCCTTCGTCGCGGTGCTGCCGTGGACTAGCTCGAGCTCGCGCTCGACCTGGGCCAGCAGCTTCTGCTCGATGGCGGGCACGCCGATGCGGCGGATGATGTCGTTGAAGAACCCGTGGACGACGAGCCGGCGGGCCTCGTCCTCGGTGATGCCGCGGCTCATGAGGTAGAACAGCTGGTTGTCGTCGAAGCGCCCGGTGGTCGACGAGTGACCGGCGCCGGCGATCTCGCCGGTCTCGATCTCGAGGTTGGGCACCGAATCAGCCTGGCAGCCGTCGGTCAGCACGAGGTTCTTGTTCGACTCGTACGTCTCGATCTGCAGCGCGACCTTGCGGATGAGGACGTCGCCGATCCACACCGAGTGCGCGCCGTGGCCCTGGAGCGCGCCGCGGTAGTCCACGTTGCTCTTGGTGTGCGGGGCGTTGTGGTCGACGAACATGCGGTGCTCGACGTGCTGCCCGCCCTCGACGAAGTAGATCCCGAACTGCTCGATCTCGCCGCCGGGGCCGGCGAACATGGCCCGCTCGGCGATGCGGATGGCCTTGCCGCCCAGGGAGGCGTGGATGGTCCGCACGCGGGCGTCGCGGCCCACCTCGACGGTGATCTGGCCGCCGTGCACGGCGTCGCCGTCCCAGTCGTTGACGTAGACGAGATTGACCTCGGCGCCGTCGGCGACCCGGAAGTCGTACTTGGAGGCGTACTGCGCGGAGCCCTGGAAGTGCAGCACCAGGGTGGCGCGGGAGTGGCGGCCGAAGTCCACCACCAGCGACTCGGCCGCCTGCTGGCCCGTGCCCGTGGCGGTGAAGACGATGGGCTCGTCGATGACGGCCTCGGCGGGCACGTTCATGTACACCGCGTCGCCCGTGCGCTGGGACGCGATGGCCGCCACGCGGTCCACGGGGGGCTCGATGGCCCGCTCGCGGGCCTCGGCCGCCGGGACCTTGCGCATCTCGACGCCGGCGGGCAGCTCACCGGCCCAGTCCAGCCCGCCGAGCGGCGCGCCCTCGGCGAGCAGGGGGCGCAGGGCCTTCAGCGGCGAGAACCGCCAGATCTCCTCACGCCCGGTGGGCATGGGGTGCTTGGCGACGTCGAAGCTCGGCTCGGGGTGCAGATGGGACTCGATCGTCTCGATGGCGCCGGCGACGTTCGGCACGGTTGCAGTACTCAAATCAGCATTCACTTTCTCGTGGGGGATCGACAGGGGCGGACGGCATCAGCCGACCGCACCCTCCATCTGCAGTTCGATCAGGCGGTTGAGCTCCAGGGCGTACTCCATCGGCAGCTCGCGGGCGATGGGCTCGACGAAGCCGCGCACGATCATCGCCATGGCCTCGTCCTCCTCCATGCCGCGGCTCATCAGGTAGAACAGCTGGTCCTCGGACACCTTGGACACGGTGGCCTCATGCGCCATCGACACGTCGTCCTCGCGGACATCGACGTACGGGTAGGTGTCGGAGCGGGAGATGTTGTCGACCAGCAGCGCGTCACACTTCACCGACGACGCCGAGTGCGAGGCGCCCGGCTCCACCTTGACCAGGCCGCGGTAGGAGGAGCGGCCTCCCCCGCGGGCCACCGACTTGGAGATGATGGAGCTCGAGGTGTGGGGCGCGCAGTGCACCATCTTCGAACCGGCGTCCTGGTGCTGTCCCTCGCCGGCGAAGGCGATCGACAGCGTCTCACCGCGGGCGTGCTCGCCCATGAGGTAGACGGCCGGGTACTTCATGGTGACCTTGGAGCCGATGTTGCCGTCGATCCACTCCATGGTGGCGCCCTCTTCGCAGACGGCGCGCTTGGTGACCAGGTTGTACACGTTGGTCGACCAGTTCTGGATGGTGGTGTAGCGGCAGCGGGCGTTCTTCTTCACGATGATCTCGACCACAGCCGAGTGCAGCGAGTCGGACGAGTAGATCGGCGCGGTGCAGCCCTCGACGTAGTGCACGTAGGCGCCTTCGTCGACGATGATCAGGGTGCGCTCGAACTGGCCCATGTTCTCGGTGTTGATCCGGAAGTAGGCCTGCAGCGGGATGGTGACGTGGACGCCCTTGGGCACGTAGATGAACGAGCCGCCGGACCACACCGCGGTGTTGAGCGAGGCGAACTTGTTGTCACCGACGGGGATGACGGTGCCGAAGTACTCCTTGAAGAGCTCCGGGTGCTCCTTCAGCGCGGTGTCGGTGTCGAGGAAGATGACGCCCTGGCGCTCGAGCTCCTCGTTGATCTTGTGGTAGACCACCTCGGACTCGTACTGCGCGGCGACGCCCGCCACGAGACGGGCCTTCTCCGCCTCGGGGATGCCGAGCCGGTCGTAGGTGTTCTTGATGTCGTCGGGCAGGTCGTCCCAGGTCTGGGCCTGGCGCTCCGTCGACCGCACGAAGTACTTGATGTTGTCGAAGTCGATCCCGCTGAGGTCGGCGCCCCAGGTCGGCATGGGCTTCTTGTCGAACAGCTTCAGGCCCTTGAGGCGCAGGTCGCGCATCCACTCGGGCTCGCTCTTGAGGTCCGAGATGTTGGTGACGACGGCCTCATTGAGGCCGCGCCGGGCCGTTGCTCCGGCGGAGTCCGAATCGTGCCAGCCCCACTGGTACTTCGAGAGGGCTTCGATGTGCTCGTCCTGCGTGGCGCCAAGCCCGGGGGCCTGGGGGGCGGTCTGCGTCATATCGTGTCCGTCACTTTCTTCTCGGGATCTCAGGGGTGGGCAGCGGGCGGGGCACGTTGGTGGTGCACACGCCGTCGCCGTGGGCGATGGTTGCGAGCCGCTGGACATGCCTGCCCAGCAGCTTGGAGAACAGTTGGGTCTCGATCTCGCACAGCTGCGGGAACTCCGCGGCGACGTGCGCGACCGGGCAGTGGTGCTGCAGCAGCTGGTCGCCTCCGTGGAGGGGGCGGACCGACGGCGCGTAGCCGTCGGCGTCGAGGGCGTCGATGAGCAGATCGATCGCGGGCCGCTCCGGGGCGGTCTCGCGTCCGGCGCGGAACCGCTGCTCGATGCAGGCCACGCGGTCTTCGGCGATCTCGCGGATCGCGCCGGGGCCGCCGGCGGTGGCGAGGCGCTTGAGCGCGGCGATGGCCAGGTCGTCGTAGGCCTGCCGGAACTCGGAGCGGCCCGTGTCGGTGAGCGCGAACACCTTCGACGGGCGGCCGCGGCCGCGGGCCCCGAACACCCGCTGCTCGCGGGAGACGAGGGTGCCGTTGCCGAGTAGCACCGTGAGGTGGCGCCGCACGGCGGCGGGCGTGAGGTGGAGGCGCTCAGCCAGCTGCTTGGCAGTCTGCGGGCCCTCGTGGAGGATCAGGTCGACCACGCGGCGCCTGGTCGGGAGATCCGCGACCTCGGCCACGGCCACCGGTACCTGCTGAGTCATCCGCCACCTCCCCCACTTGAATTAGTTCACGCCAGTCTTGCCAATTCTGATGCCATATTCAAGCAAGGGTCTCCTAAGTCCCACCAGATGGACGATGCCCCAGGGGGTACGGCGCCACCGGCTCCCGGCGTCGCGGCGCTAGGCTGTCGGCCGTGCCCCTCCTCGACGCCCGCGACCTCGTGGTCTCGTTCGGCGCCACGCGGGCCCTCGACGGGCTGACGGTGGCCGCCGACGCCGGCCGGGTCACGGCCCTCCTGGGACCCAACGGCGCCGGCAAGACCACGTTCATCCGCTGCTGCACCGGGCTCGCCCGGGTCGACGGCGGGAGCCTGACCCTCTTCGGGCAGCCGCCCGGCTCCCCCGCCGTCCTCCCCCGCATCGGGCTCATGCCCCAGGCGACCGGCGCCTGGTCCGGGATCACCGCCGAGCGGCTGCTGCGCTACCTGTCGCGCCTCTACGCGCATCCGCAGCCGGCCGACGACCTCATCGATCTGCTCGGGATCGGGAGCTTCGCCCGGACCCCCTACCGGCGCCTGTCCGGCGGGCAGCAGCAGGCCGTCAACCTCGCCGGGGCGCTGATCGGGCGCCCTGACCTCGTGTTCCTCGACGAACCGTCCGCCGGCCTGGACCCGCGCAGCCGCCGCGCGACCTGGCAGGTGCTGGAGCGCGTGCGCGACGCCGGGGTCGCCGTCGTCCTCACCACGCACGACATGCACGAGGCCGAGGCGCTGGCCGACCACGTCTACATCGTCGACCGGGGGCGCGTGACCGCCGAGGGCAGCGTCGCGGAGCTCACCGTCGACGGCTCCCTCGAGGACGCCTTCCTCCGGCACACCACGGGAGACCGCCCATGAGCATCGACTTCACGCCCGACGCGCGGCCCGCGCCGTTGGGCCAACGGGTCTGGGCACACGCCACGACCGAGGCGGCGCTGATCCTCCGCAACGGCGAACAGGCGCTGCTCGCCGTCGTCATCCCGGTGGCCATCCTCGTCGGGGCCCGCTTCTTCGGCGACCGCCTCGGCCTCGGCCTCGACGAGTCGGCGCCGTCGGTGCTCGCGCTGGCCATGTGGAGCTCCTGCCTGACGACCCTGGCGATCGCCACCGGTTTCGAGCGGCGGTACAACGTGTTGGAGCGGATGGCGGCCACGCCGCTCGGGCGGCCGGGCATCCTGCTCGGCAAGGGGCTGGGCATCGCCCTGATCACGTTGGGGCAGGTCGTCGTCCTGACGGCGGTGGCGCTGGCCCTGGGCTGGCGCCCCACCCCCACCCTCGGGTCACTGATCGTCGCGCTCATCGTGTCGCTGCTGGCGATGGGGGCGTTCGCCGGGCTCGGCCTCGCCGTCGCCGGGTCCCTGCGGCCGGAGGCGACGCTCGCCGTGGCCAACCTGCTGTACCTCGTGGGCATGCCGCTGGGGGTGTTGCTGCCGGTGTCGCGGTTCCCGGAGTGGGCGCAGCCGGTGGTGGCCGCGCTCCCCACCGGCGCGCTCGGTGAGGCCCTGCGGGCCGCCGCCCTCGGTGAGGCCCTAGGCTGGCCGCTAGCGGTGGCCGCCCTCTGGTGTGCGGCGACACTCGCGCTCGCATGGAAGGTGTTCACGTGGACGTCCTGAGGAAGCTGGTCGACGGAGAGCGCGCGCTGCGCACGTGGCTGTGGGCGTCGCTCATCTGCAACATGGGGATCATCGTCACGGGCGCCGTCGTCCGGCTCACCGGGTCCGGCCTCGGGTGCCCCACCTGGCCCCGCTGCACCGACGACTCGTACGTCCCCCACGAGGCTTACGGCATCCACGGCATCATCGAGTTCGGTAACCGGCTCCTGACCTTCGTGCTCGTCATCGCCGCCGTCGGCGCGTTCGCCGCGGCGTGGCGCAACCGCGGCCGCGGATCGCTCCTGTGGTGGCTAACGCTCGCCGTGGGCATCGGCATCCCGCTGCAGGCGATCGTCGGCGGCATCACCGTGCTGACGGGCCTGGATCCGGCATGGGTCGCCCCGCACCTCCTGCTGTCCATCGTGCTGATCGTCGTGTGCGTGTGGGCGCTGCGGGTCGGCTACGGCGTGCCCCCCACCGCCGTCGCCCCCGGCGCGCGCTGGCTGGTCATCGCCACCTTCGCCGCGTCCATGCTGTCGATCGTCGTCGGGACGGTCGTCACCGGGGCCGGGCCGCACGCCGGTGATGCCTCGGCGGTCCGCAACGGCGCCGACATCGAGACGGTCGCCCGGATCCACGCGCTGACCGCGTGGCTGGTGGTGGCGCTGGTCATCGCCTGCGTGTGGCTGTTCCAGCGCACCGGGCACCATCGTCCGGCCCGCGCCGCCCGCCTGACTCTCCTCACCGTCGCCTTCCAGGGCGTCGTCGGCTACGCGCAGTACTTCCTGGGGCTTCCCGTCGGCATCGTGATCCTGCATATGGTTGGGTTGACGGTGCTCACCGCGGCCGTGTCGTGGCTGCTGGTGTCGACGACGAGGAGAACCCATGCCCACCAACCCGGTGCTGACGACCGACCTTCCCTACGCGCTGCCTGACTTCGCGCGCATTACGCCCGACGACTACCGGGCGGCCTTCGACGAGGCCATGTCGGCCCACCTGGACGGTCTCGCCCGGCTGCGCACCGACGACGCCCCGCCCACCGTCGAGTCCGTGCTGGGGGCGTGGGAGGACGCAGAGGCGCCCCTGCGCCGGGTCTTGAACGCGTTCTTCGCCGTCCACTCGTCCGACGCCTCCCCCGAGCTCGACGCCATCGATGAGGAGATGTCGCCGCGGCTGGCGGAGCATCACGACGCGATCTACCTCGACGCCGAGCTCTACGGCCGGCTCACGGCGCTGCGCGAGCGGATCGACGCGGGCGAGGTGGAAGCCGACGAAGAGGACAGCTTCGCCCTGGACGAGCTGCTGCGTTCGTTCCGCCGGGCCGGCGTCGCGCTCGGCGAGCCCGAGAAGGGGCGCCTGCGGGAGATGAACCGCCGCCTGGCCCAGCTGTCGACGAAGTTCGAACAGCTCAACCGCGACGCCCGCAACGCCGGCGCCATCGCGGTCACCGAGGCGGAGCTCGAGGGCCTGACGGCCGAGGAGCGGGCCGCGCTGGCCGGCGGCGACGGCTACCGGATCGAGCTCGTCAACACCACTCAGCAGCCGCTCGCGGCCAAGCTCGCCGACGCGGGCGTCCGCCGTCGGCTGTTCGAGGCGTCCACCACCCGGGCGCTCTCCGGGGAGTTCGACACCAGGCACGTCGTCGTCGAGATGGCCCGGCTGCGCGCCGAGCGCGCGACGCTGCTCGGCTACCCGCACCACGCGGCCCTCGTCGCGGAGGCAGGGTGCGCGAAGACCGTCGACGCGATCACCGAGATGCTCGTGCCGCTCGCGCAGGCCGCGCTCGCCAAGGCGCAGCAGGAGGCCGCGGACCTCCGCGCCCGGTACGCCGAGCTCGCGCCCGGCGAGACGTTCACCGCCGCGGACTGGAGCTACGTGGAGGCCATCCTCCGCCGCGAGCGCTTCGCGTTCGACGAGTCCGAGCTGGGCGAGCACCTGCAGGTGTCGCGGGTTCTCGACGCCGTGTACTCCGCGGCGGGGGATCTCTACGGCATCTCGTTCCACCCCGTCGACGGTGTCGCGGGGCACGCGCCCGACACGCAGGTCTACGAAGTGCGCGACACCGACGGCAGCACGATCGGCCTGTTCCTCATGGACTTCTGGGCCCGGCCGACCAAGCAGGGCGGCGCCTGGATGAGCAACATCGTCGACCAGTCGCTGCGCGACGGCACCCTCCCCGTGGTGACGAACAACTGCAACTACACGCGCACGACCACGTCCATCACCTGGGACGAGGTCATCACGATGTTCCACGAGTTCGGCCACGCCCTGCACGGGCTGCTGGCCCGCTCGAAGTATGCGTCTCGCTCCGGTGCCAACACGCCCCGCGACTTCGTCGAGTTCCCCAGCCAGGTCAACGAGCACTGGGCCTGGACGCCCGGGCGGGTGCTGCCGGCCGAGTGGATCGACCGGCTGCGCGAGGCCAGCCGCTTCGGTCAGGGCTACGCGACCGCCGAGACGGAACTCGCGTCCCTGCTGGACCTGGCCTGGCACACGACGCCGCTCTCGGACCTCCCCACGTCTGCCGACGAGGTGGAGGCGTTCGAGCGGGCGGCGCTCGACCGGTGGGGCCTGGTCGACGAGCTGGTCCCGCCCCGCTACCGGTCCCAGTACTTCGCCCACATCTGGGGCGGCGGCTACGCGGCCAGCTACTACGGGTACGCGTGGGCCAAGGTGATGGACGCCGACGCCGTCGCATGGTTCGAGGAGCAGACCGGGTCACTGCGCGAGGCGGGCGACCACTTCCGCCGGACGCTGCTCGCCCCGGGCGGATCGGTGGAGGCGATGGAGACCTACCGCCGGTTCCGTGGCCGCGACCCGCAGCTGCAGCCGCTGCTCGACCGCCTCGGCCTGACCCTCTGATCATCCCCACGGGGCCGGAGCGTGGGCAGAATGGGCCGATGGACATCCAAGAGATCCTGCTGGACTACCTCCGCTCCACCCGGGAGGGGCTGCTGTGGAAGGCCGCGGGCCTGAGCGAGCGCGAGCTGCGCCTTCCCCGCACCCCGACGGGGACGAACCTGCTGGGGCTCATCAAGCACTGCGCCGGTGTCGAGCACGGCTACCTGGTGGACTGTTTCGGGCGAACCTCGACGGTGACGCTGACCATGCCCGACTTCGATGCCGACCCGAATGCCGACATGTACGCCGGGCCGGACGAGAGCGCGGCCGACCTCATCGACCTGTACCGGCGGGTCGGCGAGGCCGTGGAGGAGTCGGTGCGCTCGATGGACCTGACCACTCCGGGGCATGTGCCCTGGTGGGGTGAGCGGGGTGCGACGACGCTCGGCCGGGTTCTGGTGCATGTGCTCGCGGATGTGTCGCGGCATGCGGGGCAGGCCGACATCCTGCGCGAGGAGATCGACGGTGTCGCGGGGCTGGCGCCCGGCAACGGCAATCTGTGGGAGCCCGCCGACGGATGGGAGGCGCACGTCCGGCGCCTGACCGCTCTGGCCGACGGCGCCTGAGGAAGCGCCCGCCCGCGGAGCCGCCCCTTCTCGTTCGCTGAGGTCGCGCCTGTCCGTTCGCTGAGGTCGTGTGCTCGTTCGCTGAGGTCGCGTGCTCGTTCGCTGAGGTCGCGCCCGGTGCGGAGCACCCGGGCGAGTCTCGAAGCCGACGCCAACCCGCTCGCTGAGGTCGCGCCCGACGGCGGAGCCGTCCGGGCGAGTCTCGAAGCCGACGCCACCCCGCTCGCTGAGGTCGCGCCCGACGGCGTAGCACCCGGGCGAGTCTCGAAGCCGACGCCACCCCGTTCGCTGAGGTCGCGCCCGGTGCGGAGCACCCGGGCGAGTCTCGAAGCCGACGCCACCCCGTTCGCTGAGGTCGCGCCCGGTGCGCAGCACCCGGGCGAGTCTCGAAGCCGACGCCTTCCCGTTCGCTGAGGTCGCGCCCGGTGCGTAGCACCCGGGCGAGTCTCGAAGCCGACGCCGCAGGCGTCGATCCCCCAACCCCGCTCGCTGCGGTCGTGCCTGTCCGCTCGCTGAGGTCGCGCCCCGACGGCGGAGCCGTCCGGGCGAGTCTCGAAGCCGACGCCGCAGGCGTCGAGCCCCAAGGGTCGTCAGGTGCCGTCGCCCCAGATGGCGGCGGAGCGGTGGATGAGGTCGTCCAGGTCCGGCCGGTCGGCATCGGACGAGTCCGTCTCGGGATGGTCGACGTCAGGTGGGTCGGTGTCTGGCGGGTCGCCGTCTGGGCAGGGTGGTGCCCCGGAGCGGATCTGTTGGAGTCGGAAGCGGCGGTGCTGCCGCGGGCGTCTGGCGGGATCGATATGCCGCGGTGGGGTGAACCACGGCAGCCCGGTCACCGGATCCAGATCCACCCGCCACTGCGAGGCCTCGGACTGCAACGGATCGGGCTCCACCAGGCGGTGATGGTGGGGACAGAGCAAGACCCCGTTTCCTAGCCGGGTCTCGCCGCCTTGCCACCAGGGGATGATGTGATGCGCCTCACAGCACGCCGGGGTGGCCGCACAGCCGGGGAATGCGCACCCACCGTCGCGCTGCATCAGCGCTGCACGCAGGCCGGGAGTGAACGTGCGGTAGGTGCGGCCGACATCCAGCAGTCGAGATGGTCCGCCCAGCACGACGGGAATGATGCCGGCGTCACAGGCCAGGCGGCGCACTTCGCCGGCGGTCAGGCCGTCGATGTCGTCGACGCCGATCAGCCCGGCCTTGCCGAGGCCGGTGGTGAGGGTGTCGAGGTCGAGGGTGACGTGCACCTGGGGCCTGTCCCCGCCATGCCTGGGCAGCGTTCCGGTGTTGGCGGCTTTCTGGGTGAGCAGGACCAGCGCGTCGGCACGCCTGGCGTCGCGGGACGGGGCTTCGCCGGTGGCGGTGTAGGTGGAGGCGTCCGGCATCAAGGCGTCCAGTTGCGCGGTGAGGAGGGCTGCGTCGGAGACCGGGAGTTGGCCGGTGATGCGCATCGAGCCGTGGTAGTCCGGCGCCACGCGCAGGAACCGACCCCGATGGGCGGAGGCTTCCTCCCGCGCCAAGCGCTTCGCGTCATCCACATCGGCCTGATCCGGGTCGATGATCTCGACCAGCCGCGCCGCGAGGACCCGCAACTCGCTGGGTCCGAGGGTGTCGACGTGGTGCAGGATCTCCTCCTCGCAACGGGCCAGCTCCGCGCGGGTCAATCGCCCGGGGAGTTTCCGCAGGCCGGTGACGATGGCGTCGGCCTGCGCCAGCGAGATCGAGCCGTCGTTGAGGGCGGCGCCGATCAGCGGGAAGCGGTCGCACAGGTCCTGCGCGAGCCGCAACGATGCGGTGGCTTGGGCGGGGGTGGTGCGCACCGACTGCCGCACCCCGTCGATCACGGCCTCCGCCCCGGCCAGCTTCGCCTCATGCAGGAGATGGAGGCGGAGACCGGCCAATTGCGCTTCGGCTTCCGTGACCGCGGCGACGAGGCCGGCGAGGCGGTCAGCTGGGGTGTCGTCGGTGGTGAGTGTCAGCGCGGCTTCCCAGAGTGCAGCGATGGATCGCTGCATCTGCTCGCGCATGGAATCACTCATGTGACCTATTCTCACAACGGCCACTGACAATTTCGGATCGCCGGCGTGGTCCAGGGATCGACGCCTGCGGCGTCGGCTTCGAGACTCGCCCGGACGGCTCCGCCGTCGGGCGCGACCTCAGCGAACGGGGTCGGCACGCGACCTCAGCGAACGGGGTCGGCACGCGACCTCAGCGTACGGGCCGCCCTCACCAGCACGACACGCCGTCGAACTCCGCCATCAACGCCCTCAACCGCCCCCGAGCCCGAGCAAGGCTGCCATCCGTGCTGCGCGCGGGGGATCGACGCATGCGGCGTCGGCTTCGAGACTCGCCCGGGTGCTTCGCACCGGGCGCGACCTCAGCGAACGGGGCGGCGTCGGCTTCGAGACTCGCCCGGACGGCTCCGCCGTCGGGCGCGACCTCAGCGAACGGGGTGTGGCGCGACCTCAGCGAACGAGACTGGCGCGACCTCAGCGAACGGGCCGCCTTCACCAGCACGACACGCCGCCGAACTCCACCCTCAACCCCCTGGACCGGCGCCGGGCCCGAGTGTGGCTGCTATTCGTGCTGGGGTCGGGGGGATCGACGCCTGCGGCGTCGGCTTCGAGACTCGCCCGGATGATCCGCACCGGGCGCGACCTCAGCGAACGGGTGCGCGACCTCAGCGAACGGGTCCAGGGATCGACGCCTGCGGCGTCGGCTTCGAGACTCGCCCGGATGCTCCGCACCGGGCGCGACCTCAGCGAACGGGTGCGCGACCTCAGCGAACGGGTCCAGGGATCGACGCCTACGGCGTCGGCTTCGAGACTCGCCCGGGTGCTCCGCACCGGGCGCAACCTCAGCGAGCGGGTGCGCGACCTCAGCGAACGGGGCAGGCGGGGGTTCAGTGCGCGGCGGGGAGCGGGGCCGGGTCTCCGTCGGGGCGACGCAGGAACGGGGCCGCGACCACCGCCACGGTCCAGATCGCGCCCGCGGCGAGGAACGCCCACCGGGCGCCGGCGACCATCGCCTCAGCCTCCCCGCCGGGCGCGGCCGCGGACTGCACCGCGAAGATCGTCACGAACACGGCCGTACCCGCCGCCCCCGCGACCTGCTGCACCGTGCCCACGACGGCGGAGCCGTGCGAGTACAGCGGGCGCGGCAGCGACCCCAGCGCCACGGTGAACAGCGGTGTGAACATGGCCGCGAAGCCCATGCTCATCACCACGTGCCCGAGCGTGACCGCCCACCACGGCGTGGCGAGACTGATCGTCGCGAAGAACGCGAACACCCCCATGACGACCAGGCTGGCGGGCACGACGAGCGCCCTCGGCCCGACCCGGTCGTACAGCCGGCCGATCGCCGGCGACAGCAGGCCCATCGCGACACCACCCGGCAGCAGCATCAACCCCACCTGAAGCGGCGCCATCCCGAACGCCCGCTGCAGGATCAGCGGCAGCATGATCACGGTCCCGAACAGCGCCATCATCGCGACGGCCATGATCAGCACGGCGACCGTGAACGTCCGGTGCGTGAACGTCCGCAGATCCAGCAGCGGCGCGCCGGATCCCTGCAGACTGTGCTGGCGCCACACGAACGCCGCCAGCCCGGCGAGCCCGACGGCGATGGCCGCAGCCGGCACCCACGCGGCCACAGCGTCGGACCCGACGGTGCTCAGCCCGTAGACCAGCGGGCCGAAGGCCAGGACCGTCAGCGGCACCGACATCACATCCAGCGGGGTCCGGCTCGCCTCCCCGACGTTGACCAGCCGGCTCCTGCCCAGCACCAGCATCAGCAGCGCGATGGGCAGCATCACCCAGAAGATCACGCGCCACGTGGCCACCTGCAGGATGAGCCCTGACATCGTGGGGCCGACGGCGGGCGCCACGGAGATGACCATCGACACGTTGCCCATCACCCGGCCGCGGTGGTCGCCAGGAACGAGCCGCATGATGGTGGTCATCAGCAGCGGCAGCATGATCGCCGTGCCCGAGGCCTGGATCACGCGGCCGGCCACGAGCAGGGTGAAGTCCGGCGCCACGGCGCAGGCCAGGGTGCCGGTGCTGAACATGGCCATGGCGAGGGTGAACACGGTCCGGGTGGGCAGCCGGTCCAGGAGCCATCCGGTGACGGGGATGACCACGGCCATGGTGAGCATGAACGCGGTGGTCAGCCACTGGGCGGTGCGCTCGGTCACGCCGAGGTCCGTCATGATCGAGCTGAGGGCGACGTTCATCGTCGTCTCGTTGAGGATCACGACGAACGCCGCGACGAGAAGGATGGGGATCACCCCGCGCGTGGCGGATGGCGTCGTCTCGGTGGTCACGGCTGGTGGTCCCTTCGTCGCGGCCCGGCCCCACCGGCACGGCGGGCGGACCTAGGTGCGGTAGCGCAGGGGGTCGGGACGGCCACTGGCCTCGTCCCCGATCGCCAGCCCCGCAGCCAGGAGCCCGCGGTCGCGGAGTACGAGGAGCGCGGTGACGACCCGGTCACGCAGCGTAGCCGGTGCGACGGTGTTGAGGTAGATGCTGGTGGCGCCCTCGAACCCGGCGAGCGTGGAGACGCGCCACTTCAGGTTGACCCGCCACGGCATGGCCTCCGCGACGTCGAGGGGCCGGTAGTGCCACTCCTCGTTGGTGGGCACGCCCGGTCCGGTCGCGGCATGCATGGCGTGGATCATGTCCGACATGCCGCGCATCTCGGCTGCCCCCAACGCCCACGGATGTGACGCCGCCGCCGTCGAGTAGATCTCGATGGTCGGGAAGCGGTGCCCGTAGCCGGCGAACGCGATCGCGTGGTCGCTCTCGGCGATGATGAGTCCCAGGCGGGCCGCGTGGTTGGGGCCGGCCTCGTTGAACAGGTTGGGGTTGGCGCGGAGTCGGCCCAGGGTCGCCTGGTGCTGCGCGCCGTGCTCGTCGATGGTCACGAGTTGCTTGTGCAGGTGGTCGAACGAGGCGCCCGCGGGCTTGAGCCAGTTCTGGAACACCGTGACGTACCGGGCGTGCGGGTTGAGGTCGTAGGCCATGCGCGCCGACTCGATGGTGTAGGCGATGAACCGCTCGTGTTCCTCTGGGGTCAGCGTCCCCGACGACGCCAGCTGCGAGTCGTCGACCGCACCGTGGACGAAGTGGCGTCGGGCGACGATGAGGTCGTGGCCCCCGCCGAAGAACCCCGACGCCAACGCGAGCCGCTCCGATTCCGGCAGCCCCGCAATGGCCGCGTCGTCCAGCCCCGACGCCCGCAGCTTCGCGGCGACGACCCCCAGGACGTGGGACCGTCCCGCCGGAGTCGCGAGGTAGGCGTCGCGGCGGTCGCGGACGCGGGCGGGCAGCTCGAATCCGTAGTTGCGGTGCCAGTAGTCGAAGCCCAGGATCTCGAAGAGGTTGGGCACCCGGCGGAATTCCGCGACGGTGGCGAACAGCTCCTCCGCCGGCGTCCGGTACAGCGTTCGCCACCCGTCGCCAGAGCGGACCACGCGCGACTTCTCGGGCGGGGTCTCCAGGTAGCGCGCGGGGCAGAACGCGCACCGGTGGTCGTGGTCGGCGGGACCGAGCGGGGCGGCGGGCGTCGCGGTCACGCCGAGGGGTCGGTTCGCGCGCCCCGCGACCGTCCACACCTCGGTGCCGGTGAAGGGGTTGACCTGCTTGACGGTGCCGTCGCTGAGCACCGTGACGTAGTCGGGCTCCCGCCGCTGCATGCGCCCGACGATACTGCGCGGCGGGCGGAGGCGCGGCTCAGAAGAGCAGCGGGTCGACGGCGACCGCCAGGAACAGCAGCGCCAGGTAGGTGTTGCTCAGGTGGAACAGGCGCATCGCCTTGAGCTGCGGTCCGTCGGCGCCCGCGCGGGCCCGCCGCCAGAGCGCCACCGCCTCCGCGATGAACACCGCGCCGAGGACGGCCGCGACGACCGGGTACAGCGGCCCCGTCGGCGTCACCGGCCACAGCAGCAGCGACACCGCGACGGTGGCCAGCGTGTACCAGAAGATCTGCGCGGCCACCCGCGGCGGCGTCGACACCACCGGCAGCATCGGCACCCCGGCCGCGGCGTAGTCGTCGCGGTACCGGAACGCCAGCGCCCACGTGTGCGGCGGCGTCCAGAGGAACACCACGGCGAACAGGATCAGGGGGGCCCAGTCGACGCGGCCGGTGACGGCCGTCCAGCCGATGAGCGGCGGGAAGCACCCGGCGATGCCGCCCCACACGATGTTCTGCCAGGTGCGGCGCTTCAGCCACATGGTGTAGACGAAGACGTAGAAGGCGTTGGCCGCCAGCGCCAGGACCGCTGAGAGCCAGTTCGCGCCGAACCCCAGGATCAGCGTGGCGAGGACGGCCAGGACCCCACCGAAGACCAGGGCGTGGCTGGTGGACACCTGGTGCCGCGGTACGGGCCGGCGCCGGGTGCGGCGCATGATCTCGTCGATGTCGGCGTCGAGCACGCAGTTGAAGGTGTTCGCCGAGGCCGCGGCGAACATGCCGCCGATCATGGTGACGAGGATGAGCTGCCACGGCGGCAGGCCGCCCGCGGCGAGGAACATCGCGGGAGCTGTGGTGACCAGGAGCAACTCGATGATGCGAGGCTTGGTCAGCGCGACGTACGCCTTCACGACGTCCCAGAAGCGCGCCCCCGAGGATGCGGCGACGGAGCTGACGGCCACACGCACCCCATTTCCCGACGAATTTGCTCCCGGCAGTCTACCCCGGTGGCGCAGCGCCGCCCAACGCCCGAGTTGACTCACGCTAGATGCCCGCGTAGGTCGAGTCGTTGACTCATCCAAGGATGCCCGCGTAGCGGCACGCTACCGGGATGGAGTTGACGATGGCTCAGCGTAAGGCGATCACCGCTGCCCAGGCGAGGGCGTGGCCGAAGGCGACCAAATCGGAGAAAGCAGCGATCCTGGACGCGGTGGTGCAGGTCACCGGCTGGCACCGCGACCACGCCCGCAAGATGCTGCGCCGAGCCGCGGCCGGCGACCCGCCGACACCACGCACCCCGCGAGAACCGGTGCGCCGCTACAACGCCGACGTCACCCAAGCCCTGGTGCGGTGCTGGGCCCTGCTCGACGGGATCGCCTCGAAACGCCTCGCGGCAGCCTTGCCACGGCTGCTGGCCGCGCTGGAACGCCTCGACCGACTCGAGATGAGCGTCGAGGCCCGTGACCAACTCCTGACCATGTCCCCCGCCACCATGGACCGGCACCTGCAGCCGTACCGGCAAGGACTGATCGCTGCAAACGGCATCGCTCACACCAAACCCGGCTCGTTGTTGAAGTCCTCGATCCCACTCAAGACCTGGGCCGAGTGGAACGACACCGAACCCGGGTTCATCGAGATCGACCTGGTCGGCCACGAAGGCGGCGACAACAACGGCGCCTTTCACTACAGCCTCAACGCCACCGACATCGCGACCGGCTGGACCGAAACCTGCACCGTCAAGAGCAAGGGCGAACGCATCGTCGCCGCTGGCCTCGACCAACTCATCAACCGATTCCCGTTCCTGATCCTGGGAATCCACTCCGACAACGGATCCGAGTTCATCAACCACCACCTCGCCCGCTACTGCGAGCTCCGCCAGATCACCTTCACCCGCGGCCGGCCCTCCCACTCCAACGACCAAGCCCACATCGATCAAAAGAACTGGTCGATCGTGCGCCGCGCCGTCGGCTACTGGCGCTACGACACCGCCCGCGAACTTGACCTCCTCAACCACCTCTGGCCCGCCTGGAACACCCGCAACAACCTGCTGATGCCCAGCCAGAAACTGATCTCGAAAACCCGCCACGGCGCGAAAGTCACCAAACGCCACGACACCGCCACAACCCCAGCCGACCGGCTCCTTCGCGACCACCCCGACACGCTCACCCCAGCCGAGCACGCTGCCCTCCACGACCGCCTCGACACCGTCGACCCCATCGAACTCGGCGACCAGATCGCTGTGATCCAAGGCAACCTGCTCGAACTCGCCAAACGCCGCGGAGCCGTCCAGCGACGCGCGAAACGCAACCACGTCTACCTCTCCCGCACCAAAATCACGCGGGCATCTTCAGATGAGGCAACGACTCAAACCAAGCGGGCATCTTGACATGAGGCAACGGGACGCCGCGGCCGCGGACCCATTCCCCCCACCACGGCGGCGGAGATAGGGTGGGCGACGATGAACAGCTACGTGAACCCCCTGCGCGACCCCCAGGACCGGCGCCTGCCCCGCATCGCCGGGCCCTGCGTGCTCGTCATCTTCGGCGTGACCGGTGATCTGTCGCGCAAGAAGCTAATGCCCGCCGTCTACGACCTCGCCAACCGCGGCATGCTCCCGCCCGGCTTCGGGCTGGTGGGCTTCGCCCGCCGCGACTGGGCCGACCAGGACTTCGCGCAGGTGGTCCACGACGCCGTCAAGGAGAACGCGCGCACCCCCTTCCGCGAGGAGGTGTGGGAGCAGCTGCTCGAGGGCATCCGCTTCGTGCCCGGGACGTTCGACGACGACCAGTCCTTCGAGCGCCTCCGCGACACCATCCGCGACCTCGACACCGCCCGCGGCACCGGCGGCAACCACGCCTTCTACTTGTCGATCCCGCCGTCGAGCTTCGAGCAGGTGATGACACAGCTGCGCCGGCACGGCATGACGGAGCGGCACGAGGGCAACTGGAACCGGGTGGTCATCGAGAAGCCGTTCGGGCACGACCTGAAGTCGGCCCGCGAGCTCGACGACGTCGTGTCGGTCCTGTTCGAGCCGCACGAGGTGTTCCGCATCGACCACTACCTGGGCAAGGAGACGGTGCAGAACATGTTGGCGCTGCGCTTCGCCAACCAGATGTTCGAGCCGATCTGGAACAACCACTACGTGAGCCACGTCGAGATCACCATGGCCGAGGACATCGGGATCGGTGGGCGCGCCGGCTACTTCGACGGCATCGGCATCGCGCGCGACGTCATTCAGAACCATCTCCTCCAGCTGCTGGCCCTGACCGCCATGGAGGAGCCGACGTCCTTCGAGGCCAGCCAGCTGCGCGCCGAGAAGCAGAAGGTGCTCGCCGCCGCCCGCGTGCCCGACCGCTACGACCTGCACACTGCCCGCGGCCAGTACGCCGCCGGCTGGCAGGGCGGCCGGCCGGTCATCGGGTACCTCGAGGAGGACGGCGTCTCACCTGGATCGACCACCGAGACCTACGCCGCCATGCGCGTCGACATCGACAACCGGCGCTGGGCCGGGGTGCCGTTCTATCTGCGCGCCGCCAAACGGATGCCGCGCCGCGTCACCGAGGTGGCGCTGAGCTTCAAGCGCGCCCCCCACCTGCCCTTCACGGCCACCGACACCGAGGAGCTGGGCACCAACGCCCTCGTGATGCGGATCCAGCCCGACGAGGGCGTGACGCTGCGGTTCGGGGCGAAGGTCCCCGGCACCCAGATGGAGATCCGCGAGGTGAGTATGGATTTCGGCTACGGCGGCTCCTTCACCGAGTCGTCGCCCGAGGCCTACGAGCGGCTGATCCTCGACGTCCTGCTGGGCGACCCGCCGCTGTTCCCGCAACAGGAGGAGGTCGAGCTCAGCTGGAAGATCCTGGACCCGGTCATCGAGTACTGGGCCTCGCTCAAGCAACAGCCAGAACAGTACGCATCCGGCACGTGGGGCCCCGCCTCCGGGCGCGAGATGCTGGCCCGCGACGGCTTCAGCTGGCGCAGGCCGTGAGGAGGACGCACGCATGATCATCGAACTGACCGACACGTCGTCGCGGGACGTCGCCGCCGCGCTCATCAACGCCAAGCGCACCGCCGGGGCGAGCGGCATGGTGCTCACCCTGCTCATCGTCACCGAGGACGACCACTTCGAGGAGGTCCTCTCGGCCGCGAAGGCGTCCGCGACGGCGCATCCGTCGCGGGTCATCGTCGTCACCTACATCGACGAGGGGCCGTCGCGGCTCGACGCCAGCATCGAGATCGGCGAGGGCATGCCCGGTGACCTCGTTGTGCTGCGCCTGCACGGGGAGCTGCGCCACCACGCCGACTCCATCTGCCTGCCGCTCCTGCTGCCGGACTCCCCCACCATCGCCTGGTGGCCGAACGATGCCCCCGACCACCTCGCGGAGGATCCCATCGGAGGGCTCGCGGACCGGCGCATCACCGACGCCGCCGGCTGCCGCGACCCGCAGGACGCGCTGCTGCGCCGGGCCCGGAACCACTCCCCCGGCGACACCGACCTGACGTGGACGAGGCTCACCCGCTGGCGCGCGCTGCTCGCCGCCGCCCTGGACCAGAGCCAGGCCGAGGTCACGGGCGCGCTGGTGGTCTCCGCCCCAGACAACGCCCCCGCCACCCTGCTGGCCGCGTGGCTGAGCGACCGGCTGGCCATCCCCGTCGAGCGGTTCGACGGCGAGCATCCGGGGGTCAACGAGGTGCGGCTGACCACGACGGAGGGCGACGTCACCGTCCGCCGCGTCGCGGAGGGCACCGCGATCTACCAGGTGCCGCACCAGCCGCAGCGCACGGTCGCCCTGCGCCGCCGCCCGCTGACGGACCTGCTCACCGAGGAGCTGCAGCGCATGGACGCCGACGACATCTTCGAGGCGGCCACCCGCCGCCTGGTGGCCGACGCCGAGGGACGCTGACCATGTATCGGCGCGTCGTACGGATGCCCGAGGCCGACGAGGTGAGCGACCTCGTCGCCCGCCGGCTCCTGGAGCGGCTGATCGGGCTGCAGGACGTCCAGCCGATCGTGCACGTGTGTCTGACGGGCGGCAACGCGGCCAACGCCATGTACGAGCGGTTCGCGGAGCTCGCCGAGGGGTCGGCGCTCGACGCGGCGAAGCTGCAGCTGTGGTGGGGCGACGAACGCTTCGTGCCGGCCACCGACCCGGACCGCAACTCGCTGCAGGCGGTGTCGCGGCTGGCGCGCACCGTCTCGATCAAGTCCGCCGACACGCACATGATGGCGGCCAAGGACGGGCGCAAGGACTCGCACGAGTGCGCCGCCGAGTACGAGGCCGAGCTCGGCGCGACCCACTTCGACGTCACGCTGCTGGGGGTGGGTGAGGACGGCCACGTCGCGTCGATCTTCCCGGGTCATCCCAGCTTCGAGCCCACGACCCGCAACGTGATCGGCGTCACCGACGCGCCGAAGCCGCCGGCGGAACGGATCTCGTTGACCATCCCGGCGCTCAACCGGTCCACCGAGATGTGGGTGATGGCCACCGGGCCCGGAAAGTCCGAGGCCATCGCGCGGGCTCTGGCCGGAGACGAGCGGCTCCCCGCGGCACATGTCCACGGGGAGGTCGCGACCTACTGGTACCTCGACGACGAGGCGGCCGCGGGCCTGCCGGAGCAGTTCCGCTGCGGCCTGTGACCCCGAAGGGTCAGTAGATGATCTCGCCGGCGGCGCGACGCGCACGCAGCGCGCTGACGGCCTCGGCCAGGATCTGGGCGGCCTCGGCGTCGGAGCGGCGCTCCTTCACGTAGGCGAGGTGCGTCTTGTAGGGGACGATCCTCGGCGGCGGCGGCGGGTTGTCCGCGTCGGTGTTCGCCGGGAGTCCGCAGCGCGGGCAGTCCCACGACTCCGGGATCTGCGCGTCCATGGAGAACGCGGGGCGCGTCACGTGCCCGCTGGCGCAGAAGTACGAGACGTGGAGCCGGGGCGCGGAATCCCCGCGCTCGGCCTCACCCATGGGACCGGCGCCGACCCGGCTGCCGCGAATGGCGTTGCCACCTGCCACTTTGTTTATCTCCTCAGACGTCGGTGATTGGGAAAGGACTCGTACCGTCAGGCGCCGATGCGGTACAGCACCAGCAGTCCGACGATCGTGAGCAGCCACGTGAGCGACAACACGACCGTGATCCGGTCGAGTCTGCGCTCCGCCGTCGACACTCCGCCCATGGAGGTCGACATGCCGCCGCCGAACAGATCGGACATGCCCCCGCCACGACTCTTGTGGAGGAGCACGGTGGCCGCGAGGAGAACACTCAGCACGATCACGATGATGGAGAGCGTCGTCACCGGCCAGGACACGAGGGGGACAATCACGCGCCCAAGACTATCCGACCGGCCCCTGGATTCCACATTCGCCCCCCCGCCGTCCACCCCGGACATGCGAAACGGCGCGGGACACCACAGGATCCCGCGCCGTCAGGCGTCTGGCTCAGAGCTGGTAGAACCGCACGATCGCCGCGAACTCCTCGGGCTTGAGGCTCGCGCCGCCGACGAGCGCACCGTCGACGTCCGGCTTGGCCATGATCTGCGCGACGTTGTCAGCCTTCACGGAGCCGCCGTACTGGATGCGGACGGCCTCGGCCGTCGGCTCGTCGTACAGCGCGGCGACCTCCTGACGGATGGCCCCACATACCTCCTGCGCGTCCTCGGGGGTCGCCACCTCGCCGGTGCCGATCGCCCAGACGGGCTCGTAGGCGATGACGAGCCCGGCCACCTGCTCGGCCGTGAGGCCGGCGAGGGTGCCGCGGACCTGCTCGAGGGTGTACTCGACGTGACGGCCTTCCTTGCGGATGTCCAGACCCTCACCGACGCAGATGATCGGCGCGATGCCCGCGGCCAGGGCCTTGGCAGCCTTGGCGTTGATGATCTCGTCGGTCTCGCCGAAGTACTGGCGGCGCTCCGAGTGGCCGACGACCACGTAGCTCACACCGAGCTTGGCGAGCATCGCCGCGGAGATCTCGCCGGTGTAGGCCCCGTTGTCGTGCTGGGACACGTTCTGGGCCCCGAGCTGGAATGGGAGACGGTCGCCGTCGATGAGCGTGCGCACGGTGCGCAGGGCGGTGAACGGCGGGATGAGCACGGCCTCGGACTTGGCCGGGTCGTAGTCCTTGTCGAGCAGCGCGTAGTGGATCTTCTCGACCAGGCCGGTCGCCTCGATGTGGTCGACGTTCATCTTCCAGTTGCCGGCCATGATGGGCTTGCGGGTCATCAGTTGTCCTCCTCCAGAACGGAAATCCCGGGGAGCTCCTTGCCCTCCAGGAACTCGAGCGACGCACCACCGCCGGTCGAGATGTGGCCGAACGCGTCGTCGGCGTAGCCGAGGACGCGGACCGCCGCGGCCGAGTCGCCGCCACCGACGACCGACAGCCCGTCGACCTCGGTGAGGGCCTGCGCCACCGCGGCCGTGCCGTGCGAGAGCGCCTCGATCTCGAACACGCCCATGGGGCCGTTCCAGAAGACCGTCCGGGCGCCCTTGATCGCGTCGGCGAACAGCTGCTCGGTCTCGGGGCCGATGTCGAGGCCCTGCTTGCCGGCCGGGATGTTCGCGGACGACACGACCTCGACGTCGCCCTTGGTCTGGCGGGCGTCGAAGTCCATGCCGTCGGCGACGCGCACGTCGACGGGCAGCAGGATCTGCTTGCCGGCCTGGCGGGCCTGCTCGAGGTAGTCGAGGCAGGTCTGCAGGTTCGACTCGTCGAGCAGCGAGTCGCCGATCTCGTGACCCTGGGCCTTGAGGAAGGTGAAGGCCATGCCGCCGCCGATGACCAGCGTGTCCGCGACCTTGAGCAGGTTGTCGATGACCGCGAGCTTGTCGGCCACCTTCGCGCCGCCCAGGACGACGACGTAGGGGCGCTCGGGGCTCTCGGTGAGCTTCCGCAGGACGCCGACCTCCTTGGCGACCAGGAACCCGGCCGCGTTCGGCAGCAGCTTGGCGACGTCGTAGACGGACGCCTGCTTGCGGTGCACGACACCGAAGCCGTCGGAGACGAACAGGTCGCCGAAGGCCGCGTACTTGGCGGCCAGCTCCTGGCGGGCCGCCTCGTCCTTCGACTCCTCGGCGGGCTCGAAGCGCACGTTCTCGAGCAGGGCGACGTCGCCGTCACCCAGCGCCTCGACGGTGGCCTTGGCGGACTCGCCGACGACGTCGCCGGCCAGCTTCACGTCCACGCCGAGCAGCTCGCTGAGCCGCGCCGCGACCGGAGCGAGGGAGTACTTGGGGTTCGCCTCGCCCTTCGGGCGGCCCAGGTGGGCCATGACGACGACCCGGGCGCCGGCCTCGCGCAGCGTGGTGAGCGTCGGCAGCGCGGCGCGGATGCGGCCGTCGTCGGTGATGTTCTTGTCAGCGTCCAGCGGGACGTTGAAGTCGCACCGGATGAGGACCCGCGTGCCGGAGAGATCGCCGAGATCTGCGACAGACTTCATGGTTGACCTTTCTTGGAAGGTGTCAGAGGGGTAGACGACGGCCCTGCGACCCCACGCGGGGGGCACAGGGCCGTCATTCAGACCACGAGGGCGCGGTGGATCAGAGCTTCGAGCCGACCAGGACGGTCAGGTCGACGAGGCGGTTGGAGTAACCCCACTCGTTGTCGTACCAGCCGAGCACCTTGACCTGGTTGCCGATCACCTTGGTCAGCTTGGCGTCGAACACGCAGGAGGCGGGATCCGTCTCGATGTCCTTGCTCACGATCTCGTCCTCGGTGTAGACGAGGACCTTGCCGTCGGCCGCCTTCTTGATGATCTCGTTGATCTCCTCGACGGTGGTCTCACGGGCGGCCTCGAAGGTGAGGTCGGTCGCGGAGCCGGTCGGGGTGGGCACGCGCATGGCGTAGCCGTCCAGCTTGCCCTTGAGCTCGGGGAGCACGAGGGACACAGCCTTGGCGGCACCGGTGGTGGTGGGCACCATGTTGAGGGCCGCGGCGCGCGAGCGACGCAGGTCCTTGTGCGGGCCGTCCTGCAGGTTCTGGTCCTGCGTGTACGCGTGGATGGTGGTCATGAGGCCCTTGACGATGCCGATGCCGTCGTTGAGCGCCTTGGCCATCGGGGCGAGGCAGTTGGTCGTGCAGGACGCGTTGGAGATGATGTTGTGCGCGGCGGCGTCGTACTTGTCGTCGTTGACGCCCATCACGATCGTGATGTCTTCGTTCTTGGCCGGGGCCGAGATGATGACCTTCTTGGCCCCGGCGGCGATGTGCGCCTGGGCCTTGGTGGCGTCGGTGAAGAAGCCGGTGGACTCGATGACGATGTCGACGCCGAGGTCGCCCCAGGGGAGCTGGGCCGGATCCTTCTCGGCGAAGGCCTTGATCTCCTTGCCGTCGACGGTCAGAGCGTTGTCGTCGTAGCTGATCTCGCCCGGGAAGCGACCCAGGATCGAGTCGTACTTGAGGAGGTGGGCGAGCGTCTTGTTGTCGGTCAGGTCGTTGACGGCGACGACATCAAGATCGGCACCCGACGCGACCAGCGCGCGGAAGAAGTTACGGCCGATGCGGCCGAAGCCGTTGATTGCAACCTTAACGGTCATGAGGAAATCGATCCCTTTCAGCTACCTTGCACCTTGAAGGCGCATACGGACAGGTTCATCCTATCCAGTCCGCCCGGCAATCACTATGGGGGGTCCCAATTGTCCCCGGGCCCCCGCCCGGTCAGTCGTCGTCGCGCAGCTCGGCGGGGAGCCCGGCCTCGGTGCTGGGGATCCCGCGCTCCTCCGCCACCTTGTCGGCGGTGGCCAGCAGCCGGCGGATGCGGCCCGCGATGGCGTCCTTCGTCAGCGGCGGCTCGTGCAGCCGCCCGAGCTCCTCGAGGCTCGCCTGGCGGTGCGCGAGCCGCAGTTGGCCGGCGTGGTGCAGGTGCTCCGGCACGTCGTCGCCGAGGATTTCGAGCGCGCGTTCGACGCGGGCGCTGGCGGTGACGGCGGCCTGGGCGGAGCGCCGCAGGTTGGCGTCGTCGAAGTTGGCCAGCCGGTTGACGCTGGCGCGCACCTCGCGTCGCTTGCGGCGCTCGTCCCACAGGATGCGGGTGGCGCCGGCGCCCATGCGGGTGAGCAGGTCGCCGATGGCGTCGCCGTCGCGGATGACGACGCGCTCGACGCCGCGCACGTCGCGGGACTTGACGGTGATGCCGAGGCGGCGGGCGCCGCCCACCAGGGCGAGGGCCGCCTCGGAGCCGGGGCAGGTGATCTCCATGGCCATCGAGCGGCCGGGCTCGGTGAGGGAGCCGCGGGCCAGGAAGGCGCCGCGCCACATCGCGACGGCGTCCGCGGGCGAGCCGCCGACGACGGCGGGCGGCAGGCCGCGGACGGGGCGCCGGTGCTGGTCGACCAGGCCGCTGAGGCGGGCCAGTTGTTCGCCGTCGCGGACCACGCGCAGCGTGTAGCGGGGGCCCCGCCGGACGCCGGAGCCGTTGATGACCAGCAGTTCGCTGTCGACGTGGTAGAGCTCGGTGATGAAGGTGCGCAGGCGGCGGGCGGCGGCGCCCGTGTCGAGTTCGGCCTCGACGACGATGCGGCCACCGACGAGATGCAGCCCGCCGGCGAACCGGAGCATGGTGGCGACCTCGGCTCGACGCACCGACGGGTGCGGCGCCAGCACGCTCGCCAGCTCGGACTTCACCTTCTGCGTCAGGGCCATGCGCGCAGTCTGCCACACACAGCCAATCGCCTTCTCAGGCGCCGATGACCTCGCTGAAGACCGCCGCGAGCCGATTGGGGTCGTGGGTGGCCGACCCGTCGCGGGCGTGGACGTCCGCCGTCACCAGCTGCCCCCCGAGCGAGCGGACGTAGCTGTCGAGGTGGTGATCGGAGTCGGCGAACCTGCTGTCGGCGATGACCACATCGAAGGTCAGGCCGGGCGCGTGCTCGGCCAGAAGCTCGATGTGCCGCGACGCGGAGAACCCGTCGGTCTCCTCCGCCGGCGCAATGTTGAGCACCAGGATGCGCTGGGCGGAGCTGTCCAGCACGGCGCGGGCCAAATCCGGCACCAGCAGGTGCGGGATGACGCTCGTGAACCAGGAGCCGGGGCCGAGCACGATGCTGTCGGCGTGCCGGACAGCGTCGAGGACGGCCGGATGCGCCGGGGGCCGGTCCGGGATGAGCCGCACCGCCTGGACGGTCGCCCGGGTCTTGGCCACCGTCGCCTGGCCCGACAGCGTGCACACCTCGTCGGGGGCGAAGGGGTCGAGGCCCAGCACGTCGGCCTCGATCTCCAGCGGCACGGCGCTCATCGGCAGGACGCGGCCGCGGGTGCGGAGGAGATCGCCCACCATGTCGAGGCCCTCGACGGGGTCGCCCAGCTGCTGCCAGAGGCCCGCGATGAGGAGGTTGCCGATGGCGTGGCCGCCGAGGGGGCCGTCGCCGCGGAAGCGGGCCTGGAGGACGCTGGCCCAGGTCCGGCCGACGTGGTCGTCGGAGCACAGCGCCGCGAGCGCCATGCGCAGGTCCCCGGGCGGGAGGATGTCGAACTCTTGCCGCAGCCGGCCCGACGACCCGCCGTCGTCGGCGACCGTGACGACGGCGGTCAGCCGGTCCGTCACGCGCCGCAGCGCGGTGAGCGAGGCCGCGAGGCCGTGCCCGCCGCCGAGCGCGACGACCCGCGGGAGTTCGTGCAGGCTCATTCCTTGCCCAGGTCCCGGTGCAGCACGGTGGTGGGGAAACCCTGCGCGCGCAGGCGGACGGCCAGCTCCTCGGCCATGGACGTGGAGCGGTGCTTGCCGCCGGTGCAGCCGATGGCGACGGTGACCTGGCGCTTGCCCTCGGACAGGTAGCCGGGCGCGACGCCGGTGAGCAGGTTCACCATGGCGTCCTGGAACTTCTGGGCCGCGTCGTGCTTGAGGACGTACTGCGCGACGTCCTTGCTCAGGCCGGACTTCGGCCGGAGCTCGGGGATCCAGTGCGGGTTGGGCAGGAAGCGGACGTCGAAGACCATGTCGGCGTCGATCGGGACCCCGTTCTTGAAGCCGAAGGAGATCAGCGCGATCTTCAGCGCGTCGCTGGCCTCGTCGCCGAAGTGGTTGGCCACGCGCTGCGTGAGCTGCCGGGCCGAGAGATAGGTGGTGTCGACGACGATGTCGGCGTCCGCGCGCAGGTCCGCCAGGAGCCGGCGTTCCCGCTCGATGCCCTCGATGAGGCGGTCGCCGCCCTGCAGCGGGAGCGGGCGCCGGTTGGACTCCTGCCGGCGGACGATGACGTCGTCGGCGGCCTCCAGGAACACCGTGGTGACCGTCGCACCTTCCGCCTTGAGCCGCGCTATCGCGTCGGGGAGCTGTTCGAACTGTTCGCGCGAGCGCACGTCGGCGACGACGGCGATGCGCGTCACCCCGAAGCCGCGCAGGGTGGCGCCGAGCTCGGGGATCATGACGGGAGGGAGGTTGTCGACGACGTACCAGCCGAGGTCCTCCATCATGTGCGCCGCCGTGCGCCGTCCCGCGCCGGACATGCCGGTGATGAGGGCGAACTCTTGGGGTGCGTCGGTCATGCTGCCCAGCCTAGTGCCCGGCCCGGCTGGGGTCGGGTGAGCGTCGCGCGCGCCGGTCAGTCGTCGCCGGGGAGGCCGCGGGCGTGCAGCGCCTCGCCGGTGCGCTCCGCGTACGCCACCGCCCCCACGATCACGGGGGTCAGCAGCAGCGCCGGGTTGCGGTCGCGGCCCCGGGCGCGGGCGGCGTCGCGGGCGTCGTCGATCGAGCCGATGAGGTACGGCACCGAGCGGATCATCAACGCGACGGCGAGCGCCACCTGCCGCGGGTCGATCCGCACCCAGCGCAGCGGGCCGAGCGCGCGGCCGAGCGCGTCCATCAGTACCGGGGTCGACGTCGTGAGCGTCAGCATCCGCGCGGCCAGGACGGCGACGAGGATGGTCCCCGACTGCACGACCGCCGCGGCCGGGTTGAACGACACCAGGTGGTAGGCGGCCATCACCAGCAGCAGGATCCACAGCACCCACCCGATCCGCAGCGCGCGCACCGGGCCGATGCCGGAGCTCCCCAGCAGCACCAGGACCGCGGCCAGCGCCGCGACCGTCACCCCCCAGTGCCCCCACACCAGCGGCGGCACCGTCACGAGGAGCAGGAGCAGGTACTTGAGGCCGACGGGGAAGCGGAACAGCCACCCCTCCCCCGGCTCGTAGAGGCCGAGCAGGGAGGAGTGGGCGTTCACACCAGCACCTCCTCGTAGGCGGCCAGGGCGGCGGCGGGCTCCCCGTCGGCGATGACGCGGCCCTCGTGCAGCACCAGGACCCGGTCGGCGTCCGCCGCGACGTCCAGGTCGTGCGTGGAGTAGATCAGCTGCTGGTCGAGCGCCGCGAAGGTGCGGCGCAGGGCGCGCCGGTTGCGCAGGTCCAGCAGCGTCGTCGGTTCGTCCGCGACGAGGATCGCGGGTTCCACGGCCAGCACGCTCGTCAACGCCACCAGCTGGCGCTCGCCGCCGCTCAGGTCGTAGATGCTCTGGTGGGCCAGGTGCCCGAGTCCGCGTTCGTCGAGCAGCTCCTGCGCGCGGCGGGTCCGCTCCCGCTGGCCGCGGATACGCGACCGCAGGCTGAGCTCGACGTCCTCGATGGGCGTCGACATGAGCAGCTGCGCCAACGGGTCGGTGAAGACGAAGCCGACCCGCGACCGCACGGCGCGCGGCTCCTTCACCGTGTCGTGCCCGTCGACGCTGACCGTCCCCGCGGTGGGCAGACGCAGCCCGTTGAGCAGCCGCAGCAGGGTGGACTTGCCCGACCCGTTCGCCCCGACCAGGGCGATCCTCCGCTCCGCCAGGTCCAGGGTGATGTCGCGGAGCAGCACGCGGTCGGCGTCGCCCCGGCGCACGGCCGGGATGACGACGCTGACCCCGCGCAGGCTGATCATCGGCCGAGCAGCCTCGGGAACGCCTTGTGGACGGCGTAGGCCACCAGCGCCGCGACGATCCCCTTAAGGATGTCGCCGGGCCAGAACGCGAGGTCGCTCAGCCAGAGATCGCCGATCGGCTTGCCGACGGCGCGCGCGATCCCGGCGACGCCCAGCGGCCAGATGACGGCCACCCGCACGGCGAAGACGCCGAGGAACAGCCACAGCGGCGTCAGGCGGCTGAGGCCGCGCCGCACCACGAACTGCGCGATGAGGCCGGTGAGGAAGGCCGCGAGGACGAACGACAGCAGGTAACCGCCGGTGGGGCCGACGAGCACCGCGAGCCCTGCCTTGCCGCCCGAGAAGACGGGCAGGCCGGCGAGGCCCACGAGCAGGTACAGGCCGACGGCGGCCGCGCCGCGCCACGCGCCCAGGCACAGCCCTGCGAGGGCCACGCCGAGGGTCTGGAGCGTGATCGGCACGCCGAGGCTGCCGACCGGGATGGGGGGCGTCAGCGCGAGTGCGGCGATGAGGGCGGCGAAGACGGCGACGTAGGCGAGGTCCGACGGGGCGAGGGATCGCGCCCGGACGGCGGCGGGGCTGGTGGTCATGGGGGTCTCCTCGTGAGCGGGGGTGCCACCATCCTGCCCCACGCCTTGAACACTGTTCAAATCGGGGGTCACGTCTCGGTCACCTCCCCCGTCGTCAGGTTGATGGCCTCCCCGCCGGTGCCCGCGACGGCGGCTTTGACGGTCGCCGCGAGCGTGGGCCCGAAGCCCGGCACGGCCGCGATCTCGTCGACGCTGGCCAGCCGCAGTTTGCGCAGGCTGCCGAAGTACGTGAGCAGCGCCTTGCGGCGGATGTTGCCCAGACCCGGCACGTCGTCGAGGACCGACTCGACGACCTGCTTGGCCCGCCGCGCCCGGTGGTGGGTGATCGCGAAGCGGTGGGCCTCGTCGCGGAGGCGCTGCAGTAGATACAGCCCCTCGGAGGCGCGCGGCAGGATCAGCGGGTAGTCCTCGCCGGGCAGCCAGACCTCCTCGAGGCGCTTGGCCAGGCCGCACAGCGCGATCTCGCCGTCGAGGCCCGCCCCGCGCAGGACGGCCGCGGCCGCGTTGACCTGCGGCAGGCCGCCGTCGACGACGATGAGCGCCGGCGGGTACGCGAACTTCGCGGCCTCCCCCGTCGTGGGGTCGACGCGGAGATCCGCCGTCCGGTCGTCGATGAGGCGGCGCAGGCGGCGCTGCAGGACCTCGCTGATGGCGCCGACGTCGTTGGATCCCTCGACGGTCTTGATGATGAAGCGGCGGTACTCGCTCTTGCGCGGCAGCCCGTCCTCGAAAACCACCATGGAGCCGACCACCTCGGAGCCCATGGTGTGCGAGATGTCGTAGCACTCGATGCGCAGCGGGGGCTCGGCCAGCCCGAGGGCGTCGGCCACCTCGTCGAGCGCCGCGCTGCGGGTCGTGAGATCCGAGGCGCGGCGCAGCTTGGCCTGGTCCAGAGCCATGCCGGCGTTCTTGACGGCGGTGTCGAGCAGGGCGCGCTTCTCGCCGCGCAGCGGCACCCGGATGCTGACGCGCGATCCGCGGCGGCGGCTGAGGTCCTCGACGAGCGTGTCCTCCGCCTCCACCGAGGTGAGGATGTGCGGCGGGATCTCCAGGTCGTCGGTGTAGACCTGTTCGAGGAACACCTCGAGGAGCTCGGTGAGCGGGCGGTCGTCGGCGCGGTCGGCGATCCAGCCGCGCTCCCCCAGGATGCGCCCGTCGACGACGTGGAACACCTGGACCGCCACCTGGTGGCCGTCGTCGGCGAACCCCACGACGTCGGCGCGGAGGCCGTCGCTGAGGACCACCGAGTTCTTCTCCTGAACGCGCTTGAGGGCGCCCAGCGAGTCACGCAGGACGGCGGCCCGTTCGAAGTTGAGGTCCGCCGACGCCTGGTACATCTCGCGCTCGATCCGGCCGATGATGCCCCCGGTGTTGCCGCTCATGAAGGCGCAGAAGTCCTCGGCGATCCCGCGGTGCTCGTCCGCGGTGACGCGGCCGACGCACGGGGCCGAGCACTTGCCGATGTCGCCCAGCAGACACGGGCGCCCCGACGACCGGGCCCGGGTGAAGACGCCCTGCGTGCAGGACCGCATGGGGAACACGCGCAGCAGCAGGTCGACGGTCTCGCGGATGGCCCACGCCTGGCCGAAGGGGCCGAAGTACCGGGTGCCGCGCTTCTTGGCCCCGCGTCCGACGAACACGCGCGGATATTCGTCGCTCATGGTGACGGCGAGCCAGGGGTAGGACTTGTCGTCGCGGTACTTGACGTTGAATCGCGGGTCGAACTGCTGGATCCACGTGTACTCGAGCTGCAGCGCCTCCAGCTCGTTGGCCACGACGGTCCACTCGACCTTGGCGGCGGTGCGGACCATCGTCTGGGTGCGGAAGTGCAGCGCCGACGGGTCGGCGAAGTAGGAATTGAGGCGCTGGCGCAGGTTCTTGGCCTTGCCGACGTAGATGACGTTGCCGAACGAGTCGAAGAATCGGTAAACCCCGGGATCGGTGGGGATACTGCCCTGAGGTGGGCGGTAGCTCGCGGGGTCGGCCATGGGGCAAGTCTAAGAGGCGGAGACGAATGGGTCGGAGACGCCCCTGGCGCGGGTGGGCCTCACCAGCGGATGGAGGTGCGACAGGTCAGGCGCGCTCGAGAAGCGGGAGCAGGAACTGGCCCGTGGCGGACTCCGCGACCGTGACGATGTCCTCGGGCGTCCCGGTCGCGACGACCTCGCCGCCGCGGCTGCCGCCGTCGGGCCCCATGTCGATGATCCAGTCGGCCGACTTGATGACGTCGAGGTTGTGCTCGATCGTCACCACCGTGTTCCCGGCGTCGACGAGGCGCTGCAGCACCGCGAGCAGGCGCCGGATGTCCTCGAAGTGGAGGCCGGTCGTCGGCTCGTCGAGCACGTAGAGCGTGCGGCCCGTGGACCGCTTCTGCAGCTCAGCCGCCAGCTTGACGCGCTGCGCCTCGCCGCCGGACAGGGTGGTCGCGGGCTGCCCGAGCCGCACGTAGCCCAGACCCACCTCCGTGAGCGTCTGCAGGTAGCGCGAGATCGACCCGATGGACTCGAAGAACTCCACCGCCTCCGAGATGGGCATGTCCAGCACCTCGGCGATCGTCTTGCCCTTGTAGTGCACCTCGAGGGTCTCCCGGTTGTACCGCGCACCGTGACACACCTCGCACGGCACGTAGACGTCCGGAAGGAAGTTCATCTCGATCTTGATGGTGCCGTCGCCCATGCAGTGCTCGCAGCGCCCGCCCTTGACGTTGAACGAGAACCGGCCGGGCTGGTAGCCGCGGACCTTCGCCTCAGGCGTCTTGGCGAACAGGGTGCGGATCTTGTCGAACACGCCGGTGTAGGTGGCGGGGTTGGACCGCGGGGTGCGGCCGATCGGCGACTGGTCGACCTGGATGACCTTGTCGATGTGCTCCAGGCCCTCCAGCGAGCGGTGCCGGCCCGGGACGGCCTTGGAGCCGTAGATGGCCTTGGCCGCCGCGGTGTACAGGATCGAGTTGACCAGCGACGACTTGCCAGAGCCGGAGACGCCGGTCACGGCGATGAACTGGCCCAGGTTGAACGCCACGTCGACGCCGCGCAGGTTGTGCTCCCGCGCGCCCCGCACGACGATCTGCTTGCCGTTGCCCGGCCGCCGGATGGCGGGGACGGGGATGCTGAGCCGCCCGGACAGGTACTGGCCGGTGCGCGAGTCCGGGTGGTTGAGCAGCGCCTCCACGGTGCCCGACACCACGACCTCGCCGCCGCCCTCCCCCGCGCCCGGGCCGATGTCGACGACCCAGTCCGCGGCCCGGATGGTGTCCTCGTCGTGTTCGACGACGATGAGCGTGTTGCCGAGGTCGCGCAGCCGGTGCAGGGTCTCGATGAGGCGCATGTTGTCGCGCTGGTGCAGGCCGATGCTGGGCTCGTCGAGCACGTAGAGCACCCCGACCAGGCCCGAGCCGATCTGGGTCGCGAGCCGGATGCGCTGCGCCTCGCCGCCCGAGAGCGTGCCCGCGGCGCGGGACAGGGTCAGGTAGTCGAGGCCGACGTCGAGAAGGAACTTCAGCCGGGCGTTGATCTCCTTGACCAGCCGCTCCGCGATGGTGGCCTCGCGCTCCGTGAGCTCCAGGCCGCGGAGGAACTCGGCGGCCTCCCCGATGGACAGGTGCGCCAGCTGCGCGATGTTGTGGCCGGCCACGGTCACGGCGAGGCTCGACGGCTTGAGGCGGGCGCCGTCACAGGCCGGGCAGTTGATCTCGCGCATGTACCCGCCCCAGCGGTCGCGGGCGGCGTCGGTCTCCGCCTCGTCGTAGCGGCGGCGGATGAACGGGATGACTCCCTCGTACTTCTGGGAGAACGACCGCACGCGGCCGAACCGGTTGCGGTAGCTGACGACGACGTTGCCCTTGACGCCGTGCAGGAGGACCTTGCGGGCGGCGGCGCTGAGGTCGCGCCACGGGGTGGCCATGGAGAAGCCGTGCTCCTCCGCCAGCGAGCGCAGCACGTGGTCGTAGTGGGCCTTGATGGTGGGGGTGTTCCACGGCGCGATGGCGCCCTCGTCGAGCGAGAGGTCGTCGTTGGGGATGAGCAGCTCGGGGTCCGGGTCGAGCAGCGTGCCGAGGCCGGAGCAGTCGGGACAGGCGCCCCAGGGGCCGTTGAAGGAGAACTGCCGGGGCTCGAGCTCGTCGATGTTGACGTCGTGCTCGTTGGGGCAGCCCATCTTCTCGGAGAACCGCCGCTCGCGCTCCGGGTCGTCGGCCGGGAGGTCCACGAAGTCGATGGTCACGACGCCGCCGGCCAGCCCCAGCGCCGTCTCGACGGACTCGGTGATGCGCTGCTTGGCGGTCGGCCGCACCACGGCGCGGTCGACGACGACCTCGATGTCGTGCTTGCGGTTCTTGTCGATGGCCGGCAGCTCGGTGAGCGGGTGCGTGTCGCCGTCGATCCGCACGCGGCTGTAGCCGTCGCCGACCAGCTGGCGGAACAGCTCGGCATGCTCGCCCTTGCGGCCGCGCACCAGCGGGGCGAGGATCTGGAAGCGCGTGCCCTCCTCCAGCGACATCAACCGGTCGACGATCTGCTGGGGCGTCTGCCGGCCGATGACGGCCCCGCAGACCTCGCAGTGGGGCACGCCGATGCGCGCGAACAACAGCCGCAGGTAGTCGTAGACCTCGGTGATGGTGCCGACGGTGGAGCGCGGGTTGCGGCTGGTCGACTTCTGGTCGATCGACACCGCGGGCGAGAGCCCCTCGATGAAGTCGACGTCCGGCTTGTCCATCTGACCGAGGAACATCCGCGCGTACGCCGACAGCGACTCGACGTAGCGGCGCTGCCCCTCCGCGAAGATCGTGTCGAACGCCAGCGACGACTTGCCGGACCCGCTCAACCCCGTGAACACGATGAGCGCGTCGCGGGGCAGATCCAGCGACACGTTCTTCAGGTTGTGGACGCGGGCACCCCGCACGACGAGCCGATCATTCACGCCCGCCATCGTACGGCGTTGCTAGGGTGGGCCCATGCCCACGAGCCGCGCCCCCTTCGTCGACGTGGTCGCGGCCGTCCGGGAGCACACCTCCCTCCTCCTGGGGCTCACCATCGGTTTCACCGACGACGACTGGGCGCAACCGACGGCGCTGCCGGGCTGGACGCGAAGCCACGTCGCGGCCCACCTCGTCGACGGGGCCCGCCGGCTCATCGCGGTCATCGAGAGTCTCCACGCGGGGCGCCCCGTGGCTCTGCACGTCGACGACGACGAGGAACGCCGCTCCGTCGAGGTCCTCGCGCTGGCCAGCGGGCTCGACCTGCAAATCAGCCTGGACACCTCCGCCAGCGAGCTGCAGGAGATGCTGCCCGCACTGGAGGGCGACACCACGCCCGTCGTGACCCGCTCCGGATACACCATCCCCGCCTGGCAGATCCCGCTGGCGCGCCTGGGCGAAGTGCTGCTGCACCACATGGACCTGGACGGGCGCGCCACGGTGGTCGACCTCGCGCCCGACACGGCAGTGGCGGTGCTCGCCTTCCAGGTGGAGCGCTACGCCGAGCGCCCGAACCGGCGGTCCGTGCGGCTCGTCGCCGACGAGGGGTACACGGCCGACGTCGACGGCGTCGACGACCAGGTGGAGGTGCGCGGACCCGCCGCCGACCTCATCCGCTGGCTCGCGCGCGGCGTGAGCTCCCCGCGGCTCATCCGCTCCTGGCTCTGACCCTCCACGTCAGTGCCCGGCGAAACTGTCGGTGCCCCCTATTACCCTGGCTGGCATGCGTCCCGTCCACGAGCTGCGCCGCCAGGTGGCGCCCCTGAAGGTCATCTCCGAGTTCCAGCCCTCGGGAGATCAGCCGCGCGCCATCGCGGAGCTGCAGCGCCGGATCGACAGCGGCGAGAAGGACGTGGTGCTGCTGGGCGCCACCGGCACCGGTAAGACGGCGACGGTCGCGTGGCTGGCGGAGCGGCTCCAGCGGCCGATGCTGGTCATGCAGCCCAACAAGACCCTGGCGGCCCAGTTCGCCAACGAGCTGCGTGACCTGCTGCCGGACAACGCCATCGAGTACTTCGTCTCGTACTACGACTACTACCAGCCGGAGGCCTACCTCCCGCAGACGGACACCTACATCGAGAAGGACTCCTCGCTCAACGAGGAGGTGGAGCGCATGCGGCACGCGGCCACCAGCTCGCTGCTCACGCGGCGCGACGTCATCGTGGTCGCCACGGTGTCCGCCATCTACGGCTTGGGCACGCCGCAGGAGTACCTGGAGCAGCGCGTCACGCTCCGGGTCGGCGACGAGATGGACCGGGACCAGCTGCTGCGGCACCTCGTGGACATCCAGTACGCGCGCAACGACATCGGGGGCGGCCGGGGCACCTTCCGGGTCAAGGGCGACACCCTCGAGATCTTTCCCATGTATGAGGAGAACGCGGTGCGCGTCGAGTTCTTCGGCGACGAGATCGAGCGCATCGCCACGATGCACCCGCTCACCGGCACCGTCATCCACGAGGAGCAGGAGACCTACATCTTCCCGGCCACGCACTACTCCGCGGGCGCCGAGCGGATGGAGCGGGCCATCGGGAGCATCGAGGCCGAGTTGGCCACCCGGCTGGCGGACCTGGAGGCGCAGGGCAAGCTGCTGGAGGCGCAGCGGCTGCGGATGCGCACGAGCTACGACATCGAGATGATGCGCCAGATCGGCACCTGCTCCGGCATCGAGAACTACTCGCGCCACATCGACGGCCGCACCCCCGGCAGCGCCCCCAGCTGCCTGCTCGACTACTTCCCCGAGGACTTCGTGCTGGTCGTCGACGAGTCGCACGTGACGATCCCGCAGATCGGCGGCATGTACGAGGGCGACGCGTCGCGCAAGCGCACGCTCGTCGAGCACGGGTTCCGGCTGCCGTCGGCCATGGACAACCGGCCGCTGAAGTTCGACGAGTTCGTCGAGCGGATCGGGCAGACGGTGTACCTGTCGGCCACGCCCGGGCCCTATGAGATGGACCGCTCGGACGGCTTCGTCGAGCAGATCATCCGCCCCACGGGTCTGGTGGACCCGGAGGTGGTGCTGAAACCCACCAAGGGGCAGATCGACGACCTCATGGCGGAGGTGAAGCTGCGCGTCGAACGCAACGAGCGTGTGCTCGTCACCACCTTGACGAAGAAGATGGCCGAGGACCTCACCGACTACCTGATGGATCACGGCATCCGCACCCGCTACCTGCACTCGGACATCGACACGATCCGCCGCATCGAGCTGCTGCGCGAACTGCGGCTGGGCGAGTACGACGTGCTGGTCGGCATCAACCTGCTGCGGGAGGGCCTCGACCTGCCCGAGGTGTCGCTGGTCGCCATCCTCGACGCCGACAAGGAGGGCTTCCTCCGCTCCGAGCGGTCGCTGATCCAGACCATCGGCCGCGCCGCCCGTAACGTCGCCGGCCAGGTCCACATGTACGCGGACAAGATCACGCCGTCGATGGAGGCCGCGATCGGGGAGACGAACCGACGCCGCGACATCCAGGTGGCCTACAACCTGGAGCACGGCATCGACCCCCAGCCGCTGCGCAAGCGGATCGCCGCCGTGTCCGAGATGCTCGCCCGCGAGGACGCGGACACGGGCGAGCTTCTGGACTCGGCCAAGCCCGGGCGCCGCAAGGGCCTCGACGCGTCGTCGATGGCGCAGGAGGAGCTGACGTCGCTGATCAAGGAGCTCACCGACGCGATGCACCAGGCCGCCGCCGAGTTGCAGTTCGAGGTCGCGGCCAGGCACCGCGACGAGATCCACGACCTCAAGAAGGAGCTGCGGGCGATGATCGAGGCGACGAGGTAGCCGCGCGCAGCGCCCTAGACTGTCCAGGCATCCGGATCTCAGAGAGGCGATCATGACTGTGCGTTTCGGCATCCTCGGCGCGGCGGGCATCACCCCGTCGGCCCTCATCGCGCCCGCCCACGCCAACCCCGACGTGGAGCTCGTCGCCGTCGCGGCCCGCAACCGCGGGCGGGCCGAGGAGTTCGCGGCCGAGCACGGTGTCGCGCAGGTCCTCGACTCCTATGACGATCTGCTCGCCTCCCCCGACGTGGACGCCGTCTATATCCCGCTGCCCAACTCGGCCCACGCCGAGTGGACGGTGCGCGCGGCGCGCGCGGGCAAGCACGTGCTGGTAGAGAAGCCGTTCGCGTCCAACGCCGAGGAGGCGCGGCGGGTCGTCGACGCCGTCGCCGGCCTCCCGGTGGTGGTCATGGAGGCGTTCCACTACCGCCACCACCCGCTCATCCACCGGGCCGAGCAGCTGCTGGCCGACGGCGCGATCGGCGACGTCGTGTCCGCCGAGGCCGTGTTCGACATCCACCTGCCGGACCGTACGAACATCCGCTACAACTGGGACCTGGCCGGCGGCTCGACCATGGACCTCGGCTGCTATTCCATCCACCTCCTGCGCACGCTGCTGCGCTCGGACCCGCGCGTCGTCTCCGCCGAGGCGCGCCGCGTCGACGGCGGCCAGATCGACGAGGCCCTCACGGCCCACCTGGAGTTCCCGGGCGGTATCCGGGCCGTCGCGTCGAGCTCGCTGCTCGAGGACGCCGAGCGGCAGAGCGCCGTCGTCACGGGCACGCGCGGCAGCATCGCCATCGAGGGGTTCGTCAAGCCGCACGGCGGCAACTCGCTCACCCTCACCGTCGACGGACACAGCACCACCGAGGAGGTCGCGCCCGACGTGACCAGCTACGGCGCGCAGCTGGCCGCGTTCGTGGCCGCCGTCGAGGAGGGCGGCCCGGTGGCGGTGGACAGCGCGGACTCCATCGCGACCATGGAGGTCATCGACGCCTGCTACCGGGCCGCCGGCCTGGAGCCGCGGCGGGCGGTCCCCTGGTCGCTCTGACGGGCCTCCCCTGGCGGGGGCCGGTCCCCGTCGCTTAGGATGGGCGACGTTCGCGGGAGAACCGGCCCAGCCGGTGCCGAAGGAGCAACCGCCCCGGAAACTCTCAGGCCCCAGGACCGCGAACGAGATCGACACTCTGGAAAGAGGCCCCAGTGGGCCCGCCGAAGGATTCAAAATCTCAGGCACCGCGGACAGAGGGGGCGCTAGGGTGGAACACGCCACCCGCCAGCGCCGGTCTCCGGCGGGAAGGGGCCCCGAGTTGTCGTCACCGAAGACCACCTCGCTGCACGGACTGCACGCCGAGACCGGCGCCAGGTTCGTCGAGTTCGCCGGCTGGGAGCTGCCGGTCCAGTTCGCGGGCGTCATGCCCGAACACCTCCACACGCGCGCCCACGCCAGCCTGTTCGACGTCTCGCACATGGGCCAGGTGCTCGTCACGGCCGACTCGGGTGACCCGTCGGACGCCGCGGCCGCCCTCGAGACGCTGATCCCGGCCGATCTGGTCGGCCTGGCCGACGGGCGTCAGCGCTACGGGCTGTTCACCGATGAGCGCGGCGGCATCCTGGACGACCTCATGGTCTCCCGCCACGGCGACCGGTTCCTCCTGGTCGTCAACGCCGCCCGCACCGAGCACGACCTCGGCTGGCTGCGGCAGCTCCGCGGCGTCGCCGTCGACCACCGCACCGACCGCGCCCTCCTGGCGCTGCAAGGCCCCGAGGCGGAGCGGGCCCTGGCCTCGCTCGTCCCCGAGGCCGCTCAGATGCGGTTCATGGACTCCCGGCCCCTGGAGTGGGCCGGCCACGAGGTGTGGGTGTCGCGGTCCGGGTACACCGGCGAGGACGGCTTCGAGATCTCCGTCCCGAACGACGCCGCCGAGCGGTTCGCGCGCGCCCTGCTGGCCGTCGACGGGGTGCTGCCCGCCGGGCTCGGCGCCCGCGACTCCCTGCGGCTCGAGGCCGGCATGCCCCTCTACGGGCACGACCTGTCCACCGACGTGACCCCCGCGCAGGGCGGCCTCGGCTGGGCCGTGCCGAAGGTCCGGCGCGTCGACGGCGCCCGCGAGGGCGGCTTCCCGGGCGCCGACGCCGTCCTCGCCGAGCTCCGCGACGGCCCGGCCCGCGTCCGGCGCGGCCTGCGCCCGGAGGGCCGCGCCCCCATCCGCGAGGGGGTCGCCCTGTACGCGGACGACGCCGCCACCGAACCCATCGGCACCGTCACCTCCGGCAGCTTCGGCCCATCGGTCGGCCACCCCATCGCCATGGGCATGCTCCCCGCGGAGATCGGCGGCACCGTCCACGCCGAGCTGCGCGGCCGGCGCGTCCCCGTCGCCGTCGTCGACCTGCCCTTCATCACCCCGTCCTACAAGCGCTGAGGAGTCACCATGATCAAGTACACCGAGAGCCACGAGTGGCTGGCCGCCGACGGCAGCGAGGTCACCGTCGGCATCACGCAGTTCGCCGCCGACGAGCTGGGCGAGATCGTGTTCATCGAGCTGCCCGAGGTGGGGGCCGACGTCACGGCCGGCACTGAGGTCGTCGTCATCGAGTCGGTCAAGGCCGCCTCCGAGATCATGGCGCCGGTGGCCGGCACCGTCACCGCCGTCAACGAGGAACTCGTCGACAACCCGGGCCTGGTCAACGAGGACGCGACGGCGGCCTGGTTCGTCCGCATGACGGTGGCCGACCCCGCGGTCCTCGACGGCCTCCTCGACGAGGACGCGTACCGCGCGCGGATCGGCGCATGACGGGCACCTGGGAGCGGGTCGGCTACGACCCCGACGACTTCGCCAACCGCCGCCACATCGGCCCCAGCCCGGCCGAGATGGACCGCATGCTCGCCGCGGTGGGCGTGTCCTCGCTCGATGAGCTCATCGACGAGACCGTCCCCCGACCGCTGCGGCAGGAGCAGCCCCTCGACTGGGAGCCCCTGACCGAGTACCAGCTGCTCCAGCGGCTGCGCGCCGTCGGGTCGCGCAACACGGTCACCACGTCGCTCATCGGCCAGGGCTACTACGGCACCGTGGTCCCGCCGGCGATCCAGCGCAACGTGCTGGAGAACCCGGCCTGGTACACCGCGTACACGCCCTACCAGCCGGAGATCGCGCAGGGCCGGCTCGAGGCGCTGCTCAACTTCCAGACGATGGTCGAGGACCTGACCGGGCTGCCGATCGCCAACGCCAGCCTGCTCGACGAGGCCACCGCGGCCGCCGAGGCCATGGGGATGGCCAAGCGGGCGGCCAAGTCCCGCAGCGCGCGGTTCTTCGCCGCCGACGACCTCCACCCGCAGGTCCTGGCCGTCCTCGCGACGCGCGCGCGGCCGCTGGGCATCGAGCTGGTCGTCGGCCCCGTCGACGAGTTCGACGCCACCGACCTCTGCGGCGCAATCTTCGCCCACCCCGGCACCTACGGCCACGTGCGCGACCTCAGCAGCCAGTGCGCGGCGGTCCGCGAGGCGGGCGGCATCGCCGTCGTGGCCACCGACCTGCTGGCGCTCTGCCTGGTCAAGGACCCCGGAGCCATGGGCACGGACATCGCGATCGGCTCCGCGCAGCGCTTCGGCGTGCCCATGGGCTTCGGCGGCCCGCACGCCGCGTTCATGGCGTGCCGCGACGAGCTCAAGCGCGCCATGCCGGGCCGCCTTGTGGGGGTGTCGGTCGACGCCCGCGGCAACCGCGCCTACCGGCTGGCGCTGCAGACCCGCGAGCAGCACATCCGCCGGGAGAAGGCCACCTCAAACGTGTGCACCGCGCAGGCGCTGCTCGCCGTCATGGCCTCCTTCTACGCCGTGTTCCACGGACCCGTCGGCCTGCGCGCCATCGCGCAGCGCACCCACCTCATGGCCGCGACGCTCGCCGCCACGCTGCGCGCCAACGGCGCCGAGGTCGAGCCGGAGCACTTCTTCGACACCATCACGGTGCGCGTCGGGGTGGGCCAGGCCGGGATCCTGGCGGCCGCGGAGCACCGCGGCATCAACCTGCGCCGCGTGGGCCGCGACCGCGTCGGGATCTCCGTCGACGAGACCACCGACCTTGAGGTCCTGCACCGGGTCCTCGACGCCTTCGGCATCGACGAGCAGCCCCAGCTGGGCGAGACGCCCGCGCTCCCGGACCCCCTGCTGCGCACGAGCGAGTACCTCACCCACCCGGTGTTCCACATGAACCGGGCCGAGTCGGAGATGATGCGCTACATGCGTCGCCTGAGCGACCGCGACCTGGCGCTGGACCGGGCGATGATCCCGCTCGGCTCGTGCACGATGAAGCTCAACGCGGCCGCCGAGATGATGGCGCTGACGTGGCCCGAGTTCGGCGACCTGCACCCCTTCGCCCCCGCCCACCAGGCGGCCGGATACCAGGAGCTCGTCGCCGACCTCGAGGCCAAGCTCTGCGAGATCACGGGCTACGACGCCTTCTCCATGCAGCCGAACTCCGGCGCGCAGGGCGAGTCCGCCGGGCTGCTCACGATCGCCGCGTACCACCGCGCCCGCGGCGAACAGCGCGACGTCTGCCTCATCCCCACCTCCGCCCACGGCACCAACCCGGCCTCCGCGCAGATGGCGGGCATGCGGGTCGTCGCCGTCAAGGCCACCGCCGACGGCGAGATCGACGTCGACGACTTCCGGGCCAAGGCCGAGGCGGCCGGCGACTCGCTGGCCGCGGTGATGATCACCTACCCGTCGACGCACGGCGTCTTCGAGGAGACCGTGCGCCAGGTGTGCGACATCACGCACGAGTTCGGCGGCCAGGTCTACATCGACGGCGCGAACATGAACGCCATGGTGGGCCTGGTGCGGCCCGGTGACATCGGCGGCGACGTCAGCCACCTGAACCTGCACAAGACCTTCGCCATCCCCCACGGCGGCGGAGGACCCGGCATGGGCCCCATCGGCGTCAAGAGCCACCTCGTCGAGCACCTGCCCGGCGACCCGCGCACCGGCGAGGAGGGCGCGGTCTCCGCCGCGCCGCTCGGATCGGCCTCCATCCTGCTGATCTCGTGGGCGTACATCCTGCTCATGGGCGGCGCCGGCCTCACCCAGGCCACCCGGGTGGCGATCCTCAGCGCCAACTACCTCGCCGCCCGCCTCGGCGACGCCTTCCCGATCCTCTACCGCGGTCGCGGCGGGCGGGTCGCGCACGAGTGCATCGTCGATCCGCGCGGCTACGCCTCGCACGGAGTCACCGTCGACGACATCGCCAAGCGCCTCATTGACCACGGCTTCCACGCGCCCACCATGTCGTTCCCCGTCGCGGGGACCCTCATGATCGAGCCGACGGAGTCCGAGACGCTGGCCGAGCTGGACCGCTTCGTCGCGGCGATGCTGGACATCGTGCGGGAGGCGGACCAGGTCGTCGCGGGCGAGGTGTCGGCCGAGGAGTCGCCGCTCAGGCGGGCGCCCCACACGGTCGAGGACCTCGTGGCCGACTGGGACCGCCCCTACTCCCGCGAGCAGGGCTGCTTCCCGGCCGGGTCGTTCCGGGTCGACAAGTACTGGCCGCCGGTCGGCCGGGTCGACAACGCCTACGGCGACCGCAACCTCGTGTGCGCCTGCCCGCCCTGGGAGGGCACCGACGCGGCGACCAGCTGAGGCCACAGCGCCTCCACCTGACGGACGGTCGACGCCTGGTCGCCCGAGTTGTCGATGACCCAGTCGGCGACCGCCCGCCGCTCCTCCCGCGACGCCTGGGCCCGCACCCGGGCGCGGGCCTGCTCGGTGGTGAGGTCGTTGCGGTGGATGAGCCGCGACACCTGCGTCTCCGTCGGCACGTCGACCACCACGATGCGGTCGAACCCGCGGTGCAGCCCCGTCTCGACCAGCAGCGGCACCACCTGGACCACGACGGCGCCGCCGGGTGCCGCGGCCTCCAGCGCGAGCGCCCGCTCCCGGACCAGCGGGTGCACGATCGCGTTGAGGTCGGCCCGGGCGTCGTCGTCGGCGAACACGATCTCGCCCAGCGCCGGCCGGTCCAACGCGCCGTCGGGGGTGAGGATGCCAGGTCCGAACCGCTCGACGACGCGCCGCAGCCCCTCGGTCCCCGGGGCGACCACCTCGCGCGCGAGGACGTCGGAGTCGACGATGACCGCGCCGAGGCGCGCCAGTTCCTCGGCGACGAAGGACTTGCCGGAGGCGATCCCCCCGGTCAGCGCGATGCGGACCATGAGCCCGATGCTAGTGGCTGGGGGAACGCAGAAGCCGCCCCCCTCGAGTGAGGGGGGCGGCTTCGTGTCTCAGGGTCAGCGTCCGCCGGAGAGCTTCTCGCGGAGGGCCTGCAGCGTCTCGTCCGAGGCGAGCGAGCCGTCGCCGTCGGTCTCGGTGACGTAGCCGGTGCCGGCCTGGACGGCCGCGTCGCGCTCGGCGGTCTCGGCCGACTCGACCTGGCGCTTGTGGGCCTCCCACAGCGCGTGGGCCTGGGCGTACTGGGCCTCCCAAGCAGCGCGCTGCTCGTCGAAGCCTTCCTTCCACTCGTTGGTCTCCGGATCGAAGCCCTCGGGGTAGATGTAGTTGCCCTGGTCGTCGTACGACGCCTGCATGCCGTAGAGCAGCGGATCGAAGTCGTCAGCCGCGACGTCGATGTTCTCGTTGGCCTGCTTGAGCGACAGCGACACGCGGCGACGCTCGAGATCGATGTCGATGACCTTGACCATGACCTCGTCGCCCACCGACACGACCTGCTCGGGGATCTCGACGTGGCGCTCGGCCAGCTCGGACACGTGCACCAGGCCCTCGATGCCCTCGCCGACGCGCACGAACGCGCCGAAGGGGACGAGCTTGGTGACCTTGCCCGGCACGATCTGGCCGATCTGGTGCAGACGGGCGAACGTCTGCCACGGATCCTCCTGCGTGGCCTTCAGCGACAGCGAGACGCGCTCGCGGTCCATGTCGACCTCGAGAACCTCGACGGTGACCGGCATGCCGACCTCGACAACCTCGTTCGGGTGGTCGATGTGCTTCCAGCTGAGCTCGGAGACGTGCACGAGGCCGTCCACACCGCCGAGATCGACGAAGGCGCCGAAGTTGACGATGGAGGACACGACACCCTTGCGGATCTGGCCCTTCTGCAGCTGGGTGAGGAACGTCTGGCGCACCTCGGACTGCGTCTGCTCGAGGTAGGCGCGGCGGGACAGGACCACGTTGTTGCGGTTCTTGTCCAGCTCGATGATCTTGGCCTCGAGCTCCATGCCGACGTAGGGCTGGAGGTCGCGGACGCGGCGCATCTCGACCAGCGACGCGGGCAGGAAGCCACGCAGGCCGATGTCGACGATGAGGCCGCCCTTGACCACCTCGATGACGGAACCGGTGACGACGCCGTCCTCTTCCTTGATCTTCTCGATCGTGCCCCAGGCGCGCTCGTACTGGGCGCGCTTCTTGGACAGGATCAGGCGACCCTCCTTGTCCTCCTTCTGCTGAACGAGGGCCTCGATCTCATCGCCAACCTGGACCACGTCGAACGGGTCCACGTCGTGCTTGATGGAGAGTTCCTTCGAGGGGATGACGCCTTCGGTCTTGTAACCGATGTCGAGCAGGACTTCGTCCTTGTCGACCTTGACGACGGTGCCGGAGACGATGTCCCCGTCGTTGAAGTACTTGATGGTGGCGTCAACCGCGGCCATGAAGGCCTCAGGGGTGCCAAAGTCGTCGACTGCGACAGTCGAGGCCTCAGTGGAGGAGGTCATGTAGTAGGGCTCCGAAAATGATGACTGTGCACCGGGGCCCCGTCGAAGACATGCTGTCCCTACTCCGTCTGAGGGATTGCAGGCCACAATGCCCGCTCAGCCTACCTCCCGCTGCCGCCCACAAGCAACCTAGCGAGCCGAGGGCCGGCCCGACGGTCCGGTCAGCTTAGCCGTTTCGGTGTGGGCGGGCCAGTGAATAAGCTGGCTGCGTGACCTCCGCTCCGTCGTCGGCCCGCTCGCGCCGCCCGCTCGTCATCGCCGTCGCCGTCGTCGGCGTGCTCGCGCTGCTGCTCGTGGCTCTGCTGTGGAACCGCGGCGGGTCAGAGGCGGTGCCCGCGGCCTCCGTCGCGCCGTCGTCCTCGGCCCCGGCGGTCGGCGCCTCACCGAGTCCGACCGTCTCTGCGGCGTCGCCGTCTCCCTTGCCGACGCCGTCGCCCACGCCGTCGGAACCCGTGTCCCCGGAACTCGCGGACTGCACGGCGGTCGCCGAGGGGTTCGTGCCCACCCGGTTCGCGATCCCCGCGCTCGGCGCGGACGAGCGGATCGTCTCGCTCAACCTTGACGACGAGGGCAACATCGCCGCGCCGCCGAAGGACGAGCCCCGCACCGCGTCGTGGTGGAACGCCGGGCCTCGCCCCGGGGCTGAGGAGGGTCAGGCGCTGCTGTCGATCCACACGTACCGCAACGGCGGAGCGCTGGGCAACGAGCTGTACTCCGACGGCGGGCCGGCCCTCGAGGCGGGCGACGTCATCAAGCTGTACGGCGACGACGGCCAGGTGCAGTGCTACGAGTTCACTGAGGCGCTGAAGGTGTGGGTCGAGGACTACGACCCGCAGTCCGACGTCATGATCGACTTCGACGGCGACCCCCGGCTGGCCATCATCATCTGCTGGGACTTCAACCGCTCGACGGAGAACTGGGACTCGCGCGTCTTCTTCTACGGCACCCCGGTCACGCCCGCAGCCTGAGGGTCAGTGGGCGGCCGACTGCCAGGAGTCGCCCACACCCACCGACACCGCCAGCGGCACGGCGAGGTCGAACGCGCCGGCCATCTCCCGATGGACGAGGTCGGTGAGGGCGTCGCGCTCCCCCGGCGCCACCTCGAAGACGAGTTCGTCGTGGACCTGCAGCAGCATCCGGCTGGCGAGCCCCGCCTCGTCGAGCGCGCGCGCCACGTTGATCATCGCCACCTTGATGACGTCGGCCGCCGAACCCTGGATCGGTGAGTTGAGGGCCGCCCGCTCCGCCATCTCGCGGCGCTGTCGGTTCGAGGAGGTGAGGTCCGGCAGGTACCGGCGCCGGCCGAGCATCGTCTCGGTGTAGCCACTGCGCCGGGCCTGCTCCACGACGTCGGCCAGGTAGGCGCGCACTCCCCCGACGCGGGAGAAGTAGTCCTCCATGAGCGTCTTCGCCTCGGCGACGGAGATCTTCAGCTGGTTCGACAGCCCGAACGCGCTGAGGCCGTAGGCGAGGCCGTAGTTCATGGCCTTGATCTTGGCCCGCATCTCGCCCGTGACGTCCTCGGGCTCCACGCGGAACACGAGCGAGGCCATCTCGTTGTGGAAGTCGCGGCCCGACGTGAACGCCTCGATGAGGCCCTCGTCGGCGCTCGCATGCGCCATGAGCCGCATCTCGATCTGCGAGTAGTCCGCCGACATCAGCGACTCGAAGCCCGGCCCCGGCACGAACGCGGAGCGGATCTGGCGCCCCATCGAGGTGCGGATGGGGATGTTCTGCAGGTTCGGATCCGTCGACGACAGGCGCCCCGTGGCGGCGATGGTCTGCACGTAGGTGGTGTGGATGCGGGCGTCGTCCGCGATCGACGACAGGAGGCCGTCGACGGTCTGCCGCAGCCGGATCTGGTCGCGGTGCGCGAGCAGGTGGCCGAGGAACGGGTGCTCCGTCTTGGCGAACAGCGACTCCAGCGCCTCCGCGTCGGTGGTGTAGCCCGACTTGGTCTTGCGGGTCTTCGGCATCCCGAGCTCATCGAACAGCACGGTCTGGAGCTGCTTGGGCGAGCCGAGGTTCACCTCGTGACCGAGCACGTCGAAGGCGGCCTGCTGGGCCGCGGCGACGGCGCGGTCGAACTCGTCGCGCAGGGCCTGCAGCCTGTCCCGGTCCACCGCGACCCCGACCGCCTCCATCCGCGCGAGCGTCCGCTGCAGCGGCAGCTCGACGTCCGTCATGAGGCGCGACGCGTTGCGCTCGGCCATCTGGCGGTCCAGCTCCTCGGCCAGGTCGAACACGGCCCGGGCGTGCAGGAGGGGCACCTCGATGGAGGCGCCGTCGTCGTCGCCGAAGTCGAGGGCCAGCTGCACGTCATCGGCGGCGGCCGGCTGCGTCGACAGGTCCCGCTTGAGATAGCGGGTCACGAGGTCGCCGAGGTCGTAGGTGCGCTGGTCCGGGCGCAGCAGGTAGGCGGCCAGCAGCGTGTCCTGCGCGACGCCGGCCAGGTCCCAGCCGCGCGCCCAACAGGCCAGCGTCGGGCCCTTGGCGCCGTGGATGAGCTTCCCTCGGTGGGGATCGGCGAGCCACGCGGCCAGCGCCTGGTCGTCCTCGGGGGTGAGGTCGGCGGTGTCGACGTAGGCGCCGGCCCCGTCGGCCGCCGCCAGCGCGAAGCCGGTGATGTCGCCGGTGCCGCCGCCCCAGCGGCCGACGGCGTGCAACGCGGTGCGTTCGGTGGCGTGCTCGGCGAGCCAGTCGGCCAGGGCCCCGGGTGCCAGGCGGGCGCCGTCGACGGCGAAGCTCTCGGTCGCCACGGGCTCGGCGGGGGCCAGGTCCAGCAGGCGCTCGCGCAGCACGCGGAACTCGAGGGCGTCGAACAGGTGGTGGACGCGCTCGCGGTCCCAGTCGCGGCGCTTGGTCTCGGCGAGGTCGACGGCGAGGTCGAGATCGCACACCAGGGCGTTGAGGCGGCGGTTGCGCACGACGTCGTCGAGATGGGCGCGGAACGACTCCCCCGCCTTGCCGGGCACCTGCTCGGCGCGCGCCACGAGGTTGTCGAGGCCGTCGAACTGGGCCAGCCACTTCGCGGCTGTCTTGGGGCCGACGCCGGGGACGCCGGGGAGGTTGTCGCTGGTCTCGCCCACCAGCGCGGCGAGCTCGGGATAGCGGGTCGGCGGCACGAGGTACTTCTCCTCCACCGTCGCCGGCGTCATGCGCGCGAGGTCCGAGACGCCCTTGCGCGGGTAGAGGACGGTGACGTGGTCGTTGACCAGCTGCATGGCGTCGCGGTCTCCGGTGACGATGTAGACGTCGTAGCCGTCGGCGGCGGCCTGGGTGGAGAGGGTCGCGATGATGTCGTCGGCCTCGTAGCCCGCCAGGTCGAGGTGCGGGATCTTCAACGCGTCCAGCACGTCCTTGACCAGCGCGACCTGGCCCTTGAACTCCTCCGGCGACGACGACCGGTTGGCCTTGTACTCGGGATAGCTTTCGGTGCGGAACGACTCGCGCGCCTTGTCGAACGCGACGATGATGTGCGTCGGCTGCTCGTCGCGCAGCACGTTGATGAGCATCGACGTGAACCCGAACACCGCGTTGGTGTGCTGCCCCGTGGTGGTGGCGAAGTTCTCCACGGGCAGGGCGAAGAACGCGCGGTAGGCCACCGAATGGCCGTCGATCAGCAGCAGCTTGCCCGTCTCAGTCACGGAGCGAGCCTACCGAAGGTGTGGCAGAGTGCAGCCCATGAACGGCACCCCCGACTGGCTGCGCGACGTCCATTCCCCTCTCGACGACCGGCTCGGCGTCGTGATCACGGAGCTGAGCCCCGAGCGTGTCGTGGGGTCCATGCCCGTCGACGGCAACCAGCAGCCGTTCGGTCTGCTGCACGGCGGCGCGTCCGGAGTGCTGGTGGAGACGCTCGCGTCGATGGGGGCGATGGCGCACGGGTATCCGGACCGCGTGGGTGTCGGGGTGGACCTGAACGTGACGCATGTGCGCGCGGTGCGGGCGGGACATGTGACGGGGACGGCGACGGCCATCCACCTGGGTCGTTCGATCGCGACGTATCGGGTGGACATCGTCGACGACGAGGGTTGCCTGACCGCCACCGGGCGGTTGACGTGCCACATGATCCCGGCGCGCCCCGCCCCCTGACCCTCGCCCGGCCCTGACGGTCGCGCCTGGGCCGCGCCGCCGTCGCTCCGCCCCTGCCCGACCCGGCCGCCGCCCCTGACCGCGCCGGCGTCGCTCCACCCTGCCCGACCCCGCCGTCGCTCCACCCGCCCCGCGCCTTCCGCGCCGGGCCCCACCGGCACGACACGCCGTCGAACTGGCACCTCGACGCTCTCTGGCCGGCCGATGCACGAGTCGGCCTGCTATTCGTGCTGCAGATGGGTAGACCACTCCCGCCCCGCGGACAGCACCAATAGCAGTCCAACTCGCTCGCCGAGAGCGCACGCGTCGTCGAGGTGCCAGTTCGACGGCGTGTCGTGCCGGTCATGGCGGCGCGGGCGAGGTGCGGGGGCGACCGGGACGACCTGTGGACAACGTGATTCGCGCGGCAAAGTGAGTCGCCGGGCGCACAGAACGGGGCATGCGCATCTACCATTCCCTCGGCGCCGGCGGCGTCGCCACGCGTCGCGAGCTGCTGGCCGACGGCATGTCCCGGTACGCAATCACCCGCGCCGAGCGCGACGGTGAACTGGTCCGCATCGACCGCTGCCGATACGCGCTCCCAGGCGCGATCCCGCAGGTGGTCACGGCCGCCGCGGCCGACGCCACGCTCACGTGCGTGTCCGCCCTCGACGTCCACGGCATCTGGACCGTCCCGGATGCACAGCTCCACCTCCGGCGCGGCGGCTACTCGGCCCGCCGTCGCGAACTACCCGCCGGGGCGATCCTGTGCTCCAGCCCCGCCGGCGGGACCCGGCGGCCGCTCGACGACGTCGTCTCCGCGCTCCTCGCCGCCATCCGACACCACCCCGAAGAGCACGCGGTCATGGCGATGGACTGCATCCTGTACCGCCGCCTCCTCAATCGCGCGGAACTCGCCGCGCAGTTGGAGCCCGTCGGGTTGAAGGGCCAGGCGCTGCTGTCGCGGGCCGACGCGAGGACCGAGTCCGCGCTCGAGTCACTGACGCGCCAGCGCCTCCGCGCCGCAGGCTTCCGTCCGCGGCCGCAGTTCAAGCTGGCTGGCGTCGGCCGGTTCGACTTCCTGCTCAGCGACCGCCTCCTCATCGAGGCCGACGGACGGGAGTTCCACGGGACGGCGGAGTCATTCGAGTCCGACCGACGCAGGGACCGCGCCGCTGCGGCTCTTGGCTACGCCGTCGTGCGGCTGACGTGGCGGCAGGTCATGTCGTCCTGGCCCGCCGTCGTGGCCGATCTGCGGGCGGCCATGCGCCGTCGTCGGCCCGCTGCTTGACGCGCCCTCGAGCCGATACAGATCACCGAATACCAACACGAATGACAGGCGAACCCGTGCCTCGACCCCGTAGGAGGCGCCGGGCGCCCAGTTCGACGGCGTGTCGTGCCGGTATGGCCGGGCGCAGGGCCGGCCGGGGCACCAACACGAATGACAGGCGAACTCAAGCCTCGACCCTGCTGGGGGCCTCCGGCACTCAGTTCGACGGCGTGTCGTGCCGGTATGGCCGGGTGCGGGTCGCGCGGGCGGGCATGGGTCGGGGCCGGGGCCACTACGCGACCCCGGCCCCGACCTCGACCGCTACTTCTTCTTGTGGGAGATCACACCGACGGCGACGTCGCGCATCGACTTGCGCAGATCCATCGCGGTCTTCTGGATCCACCGGAACGCCTCCGGCTCAGTCAGACCCAGATCCTGCTGCAGGATGCCCTTGGCCTGGTCGATGATCTTCCGCGACTCCAACCGCTCCTCGAGCGAGACCAGCTCGTCCTCGATCGCCTTGAGCTCCTGGAAGCGTCCCATCGCGATCTCGATCGCGGGAATGACGTCCGACGCCCCGAACGGCTTGACGACATACGCCATGGCGCCGGCGTCGCGGGCCCGCTCGACGAGGTCGCGCTGGCTGAACGCGGTGAGCATGACGATGGGCGCAATGCGCTCCTCGGCGATGATCTCGGCGGCCGTGATGCCGTCCATCTTGGGCATCTTGACGTCCATGATGACGAGGTCGGGCTCCAGCTCGCGGGCCAGCTTGACCGCTTCCTCCCCGTCGCCAGCCTCGCCGACCACCTCATACCCCTCTTCGGTGAGGAGTTCCACAAGGTCAAGGCGGATGAGCGCCTCGTCCTCGGCGACGATCACAGTGGGCTTCTTGTTCATCTGGTTGGTCACTTCTCCCTCGCGCCTGGGTGCGAGCTCGGCCGGTCTAGCTTGGCTGATCCTACACCGGCCGGGACAAGCCTTGCCCAGCGTGATGCCTCATGTCAATACCTCCGGGTGAACTGATCGTTGCCTCAGCAGTGAACCTCCGGTTCGCCAGGTCGTTGCCTCACCTGTTTCCTCCGGTTAGCCGGTCGCGGTCCGGCGTTGCCGGGCGGTGCGGCCCTTGGCCTGGGCGAGGGCTTCGAGGCGGCCGGTGTGGTGGAGGATCTCGCGTTGCAGGGCACCGAGGCGAAGCTTCTTGAACCGGGCGTTCATCG